>NZ_JAENRY010000396.1 GCF_016612545.1 Streptomyces sp. MBT65
CAGGGCCGCAGCGTCGTCCTGCTGGCGGCCCTGCCCGACGAGAAGGGCACCTGAGATGAGTACACCTGCCCAACGACGCATCCACTCCGACACCCTCGCGGGCTACGTCACGTACTACAGCCCCACCGGACGCCGCTTCGGCCTGCGCACCTCCGACGAACGGGAGTTCACGGTCCACCTGGCGTCCAACGCCGTCTCCCGCATCGTCCGCAACCTCGGCGACGACTACCGCGACACCACCGCCGACACCGTCGACATGCTGGCCGAGGGCCGGTTCGTCTTCGCGTACGGCATCCTCTACGAGTGGGAGGGCGGCTCCCGGTTCGACGCGAAGGAGATCACCTTCCCGGAGGAGATCCGCGGCCAGTACGTCTTCGAGCACCCGAACTGGTGGGTCCAACAGGCCACCGCCATCGCCGACTTCTATCTGCGCGGCCAGTTCCCCGACGGGGTCTACGACTGGCGCGGGTTCCGCACCCACCTCACGCTCAGCGGCACCCATCTGCCGGACTTCGCCGGCGGGGACGTGCGCCAGGAGACGGACACCATCTCCCGGCTCATTTACGGCCTGTCCACGGCCTACCTGCTGACCGGCAAGGACCGCTTCCTGGAGGCGGCCGAGGCCGGCACCCTGTATCTGCGCGAGCACATGCGGGTGGACGACGTGGCCGACGGCATCACCTACTGGTACCACGGCATCGACATCACCTCCTCGGGCCACCGCCCCGTCTTCGCCTCGGAGTTCGGCGACGACTTCGACGCGATCCCGATGTACGAGCAGATCTACGCGCTCGCCGGCCCCACCCAGACCTTCCGCATCACCGGCGACCCACGGATCCTGGAGGACATCGACCGGACGTCCGCCCTGTTCCAGAAGTACTTCCGCGATCCCGTGCGCGGCGGGTTCTTCTCGCACATCGACCCGATCACGCTCGACCCGAACGCCGACTCGCTGGGTCGCAACCGGGCCCGCAAGAACTGGAACTCGGTCGGCGACCACGCTCCGGCGTATCTGATCAACGCCTATCTGGCCACGGGCCGTTCGGACTTCGCGGCGCTGCTGGAGGAGACCGCGGACACCATCGTGGAGCGGTTCCCCGACGAGCCGAACAGCCCGTTCGTGCAGGAGCGCTTCCACGCCGACTGGAGTCCGGACCGGACCTGGGGCTGGCAGCAGGACCGGGCGGTCGTCGGCCACAACCTCAAGATCGCCTGGAACCTGACCCGCATCAAGGCCCTGTTCGACAAGCCCGAGTACGGCACGACCGCCGAGCGCATCGCCGAGATCATGCCCGCGGTGGGCAGCGACGGGCTGCGCGGCGGCTGGCTGGACGTGGTCGAGCGGCAGCCCGACCCGGACAGCGGCATCCACCGCATGGTGTGGCACGACCGGAAGGCCTGGTGGCAGCAGGAGCAGGCGATCCTCGCCTATCTGATCCTGGCCGGCACCACCGGCGACCCGGAGCAACTGCGGCTGGGGCGTGAGGCGGCGGCGTTCTACAACGCCTTCTTCCTCGACTACCAGGACGGCGGCGTGTACTTCAACGTGCTCGCCGGCGGCATCCCCTATCTGCTGGGCACCGAGCGGCTCAAGGGCAGCCACGCCATGGCCGGCTACCACGCGCTGGAGCTGTGCTACCTGGCGGCCACCTACACCGGGCTGCTGCTCAGCAACGACCCGGTCACCCTGCACTTCAAGCCCCGTCCGGAGGACCTCCCGGACCGGGTGCTGCGGGTGGCGCCCGATCTGCTGCCGGCCGGCTCGGTGGAGCTGACCCGGGTGTGGCTCGACGACCAGCCGTACCGCGACTTCGACGGCAAGGCCCTGACGGTCCGGCTGCCGCGCGGCGACGAACCGGTGCGGGTCCGCGTCGAGTTGGAGCCGGCCACGATGCGGCTGCGGATGCGCACCTCGTTCGACGGCGGCACCGCGCACGTCAGTTGCCACGGTGTGATCGACGCGGCCGAACTGGGCAAGTTCCGCCGGATCCTGGCCGAGGTGATGGCGGCGGCCCCGCAGCGCGTGGAGTTCCATCTGTGCGAGGTCGGGGGCATGTGCCGGCCCGCCATCAACGAGCTGCTGTTCCAGCGCACCAAGGCGGGCCTGGACGTCGACTTCGTCATCGTGGGCTGCGCGCTGCCGGACGTGGCGGACGCGTTGCTCGCGACGGACGCCTTCCTGCTGGCTGGGGGTGACGAGTGCAACCATGACTGAACTCGCGACCTTCACCCTCCCATTACCCTCGATGCGCACCCCGGGGGCACCGCCGGGCGCCCTGGCCGGGCTCCCCGCCTACTGCCGTGATCTGTTCGGCGACTTCACCCGCGCCGACCAGCGGCGCTGGGGCGAGGTGTATGTGCGCGGGCTGCTGGACGTGCCCGGGCGCAAGACACCGGCCCGGATCTCCGAGCAGGTGCTCGGCCGGCGGGCCGTGCAGCAGATCCAGCAGTTCGTGAACCAGAGTCCGTGGGCGTCGGCTCCCGTGCGGGGGCGGCTCGCCCGGCAGGTGGTGCGGGCCTCGCGGGCCGAGGCCTGGTCCATCGACGAGGTCGTCTTCGCCAAGAACGGCGACCGCTCGGTGGGCGTGGCCCGGCAGTACGCGGCCTCCCAGGAGCGGACCGTGAACTGCCAACTGGCCCTCGCCGCCTCGCTGGTGGGGCAGGCCGGCGGGGTCCCGGTGAACTGGCGGCTGATGCTGCCGGCCCGCTGGGACCTCGACGAGCGGCTGCGCGGCCAGGCCCACGTACCGGTCCAGGAACGCTGCCGGCCGCGCTGGAGCTATGTCCTGGAGGCGCTCGACGAGATGCTCGACGAGTGGTCCCTGGAACCGCTGCCGGTGCTGGCCGACTGGCGCTGCGAGAGCGACCCGGATCCCCTGCTGCGCGGTCTGGAGGCACGGGGGCTCGGCTATCTCGTGCAGGCCGCGCCGCACACCCCGGTGCTGCTGCCGCGCCGCCAGGCCACCGCCCCGGGGGTGCGCGGCACGCTCGCCGAACTGGCCGCGCACGCGGCCCGGCACGGTGAGCGCACCTCGGTGACCTGGCACGACCCGGTGACCGAGCGCATGCGGCACTCGGAGTTCGTGACGGGCCCGGTCCTGCTGCGCGCGGACCCGGCCGCCGCCACGGCACCCCGACCGCGGCTCCTGCTCGCGGACTGGCCCTACGGCCGCCCCCGGCCGCGCGCCTACTGGCTGACGAACCTCCCGGCCCGCCGGCTCGCGGAGATCGTGCCGCTGGCGCAGCTGCGGCGGTTCGCCGAGGAGGCGCTGGTCCGGATGCACGAGGAGTTCGGGCTGGGCGACTTCGAGGGCCGGTCCTTCCGGGGCTGGCACCACCATGTGACGCTGGCCTCGGCCGCGTTCGGCTACGACATGGTGCGCCAGCAGGCCGACGAGAGAGCCCTGAGCCGGACGCGTGTCTGAACCCGCACCCCGCGGCGGCCCCGTACGGATACGTCCGTACGGGGCCGCCGTGCGCTCACTTCTGCCAGCCGACCCGGCTGAAGTCGACGTCGCCGAGGCCCGGCACCCCGTAGTTCGCCAACCCCTTGCGCACGGCGAGGATCTGGGGCCGCTGGTAGAGCTCGATGTCGTGACCGAGCGCCCAGATCTCGGCGTCCGCCCGGTCGTAGAGCTTCTGGGCCGCCTTCTGGTCGAGGGTGCCGACGGCCTGGGCGAGGAGGCTGTCGACCTCGGCCGAGCCGACCCCGCCGTAGTTCTGGAACGGCTGTCCGGCCTTGGGCCGTCGGTAGACGGCATAGGCGGAACTGGGGTAAGTCAGGCCGGTGAAGCGGAAGATGGCGAGGTCGAAGTTGCCCTTCTCCAGGTACTGGGACGCGTAGGCGGAGGCGGGCACCTGCTGGATGACGACCTGGACGCCGACCTGCGCGAGCATGTGCTGGACGAGCTGGGCGAGATCCTCGCCGAGCCGGTTGGTGCCCTCGCTCAGCACGAAGCGGAGGGTGAGGCTACGGCCGTTCTTGATCCGCGGTTTCCCGCTGCCCGGGCTCTGCCAGCCCGCGGCGGCCAGGGCGCGTTCGGCGGCGCCGGGGTCGTAACTCCCGTACGGGCGGGAGTCGTCGGTGTATCCGGGCTGGTTGGTCATGAAGAAGTGGTTGCCGAGCAGCGGCACCTTCACCGGGAGGCCCTGGGCCGCGACCTCCGCCAACGCCGAGCGGTCGACGGCCTGTTGGACCGCGTTGCGCACGGCCTTGTCGGCGAGCGGGCCGCCCGCGCCGTTGAGGGTGATGTGCACCTCGTCCCACGCGGAACCGATGCGGATGTCGCTGTCGCGGGCGCTCTTCAACTGGGCGTAGGCCTCGCTGGTGGCCGCGTTGACCGCGTCGACCTCGCCGTTCAGGAAGGCCTGGAGGGCGGCGTCGGCGTCGAGGACGCGGAAGACGATGCGGTCGAGCCGGGGCCGGGTGCCCCACCAGTGGGGGTCGGGCACGAAGGTGAGCGTCTCCGCCGTCCGGTCGTCCGAGGCGAGCTTGAACGGCCCGGCGGTGATGGGGAGTTGCCCCTGCCAGCCGGTATTGAAGCGCTGCGGGGTGTCATAGCCGGCCGCCGGGAAGAGCGGGGTGAACAGCCTGCGCCAGTCGGCGTACGGCCGCTTGAAGGTGACCCGGACCTCGTGCGGGCCGGTGCCCTGGCGGACGTCGGAGATGCGGTCGTAGCCGCTGGTGTCGGCGACCAGGTAGCGCTGGTCGGTGCCGCTGAGCGCGTGCCACTGGGCGGCGAAGTCCCGCCAGCTCAGGGCCTTTCCGTCGGACCAGCGGGCCTTCGGGTTGAGCCGGTAGGTGACGACCTGGGGCTCGGTGGCGGTGACGGACGCGGAGAGCAGGTAGTCGGGGACAGCGTGCGGGACGCCCTTGACGTCACGGGCGAAGAGCCGGGGCTCGGTGAAGCTGTCGACGGTCCACACGTCGTCCAGGGCGCCGTCGACGTGGTCGAAGTTGAACTGCGTGATCATCTGCGCGATCGGCAGGGTCAGCGTCCCGCCCGAGCGAAGGGCCCCTGTGGGCTGGGAGTTGATGTCGGAGGTGCCGTACGTCGGCAGGGCCGCATGTCCTTCGGCGGCCGGGGAACCGGTACAGCCGGTCGCGGTGAGAAGGGTGAGAGCACATGCCACCGTCCAGGCGAACCAGACCCGTAGTCGCTGCACCAAACGGCCCTCCCAGTGCGGACGAACCGTCAACTGCCCGAACTGTCCGGCGAATTACGGAGCCGGAGCTTAACATCACGATGTGTCACCCACATGAAGCGGAACGAGTTCCATGCTCTCCCTGATCATCAGGCGCCTGGTCCACTGCACGATCCTCTTCCTCTCCTCCGTCGTCCTCACCTACACCCTCGCCTCGGCGGCGCTCGATCCGCGCGCCTATTTCGAGGGCCGGCAGCCGCCCCCGCCCAGCCGGGTCGTCGACGCCGAGCTGTCCCGGCTGGGCATGGACGACCGCGCCCCGCTGCCGGAACGCTTCGCGCACTGGGCGGACCGGGCGGCCCACGGCGACCTGGGCCGGACCATCGACGGCGAGTCCGTGAACGCCGAGTTCGGCCGCCGGGTCGGGGTGTCGCTCCGGCTGCTCCTGGTGGGCACCGTCACCGGCACCGTCGTCGGGGTGCTGGCCGGGGTGTGGGCGGCGGTCCGGCGCGGCGGGCTGGGCGACCGGGCGCTGACGGTGTTCTCGTTCGCGGTGCTGTGCGTGCCCACCTTCGTGCTGGCGCTGCTGCTGAAGACCGGGGCCCTCTCCGTCAACCGGGCCGCCGGCAGCACCGTCATCCTCTACACCGGCGAGCACACACCGGGGCTCCAGGCCGGCTGGCCGGTCCAACTGCGCGACACCGCCGCCCACTTGCTGCTCCCGGCGATCTGTGTGGCGATCCCCGCGATCGCCACGTACAGCCGCTACCAGCGGGCCGCCACCCTCGATGTGCTCGGCGCCGACCATCTGCGCACCGCGCAGGCCAAGGGGCTCACCCCGGGGCGGGCGCTGCTGCGGCACGGGCTGCGGATCTCGCTCGTCCCGGTGTCGGTGTTCTTCTCCTTCGGGGTGCTGACCCTGTTCACCGGGGCCGTGTTCACCGAGGAGATCTTCGGCTGGCCCGGCATGGGCAGTTGGCTCGTCGACTCGGTGCAGAAGGGCGACGTCAACTCGGTGGTGGCGATCGACCTGTTCGCCGCGGCCGTCGTCCTGCTCGCCGGGCTGCTGGCCGATGTCGTGCACGCGCTGCTCGATCCCCGGGTACGGCAGCCGTGAGCGCCGGGGGGCGGGGGCGGGCGGTGCTGCGGCGGAT
>NZ_JAENRY010000397.1 GCF_016612545.1 Streptomyces sp. MBT65
CCTCACCCACCTCGCCGCCCCCCTTCCCCCCACCGGTTCAGGACGGTGACGGCGCCGCGTCCGCTCCGAGCCCGTACGCCGCTCAGCAGGACGTGGCGCCCGTAGCGCCCGCACAGCAGCGAATACCGCCGCCCGTGCCCGTCCCGCAGCCCTCGGCCCCCGCCGGGCCCATGGCTCCCGCACCCGCGCCGACAGCGCCCCTGCCTCTCGCACCGCGGCCAGCCCTCCCGCAGACCGCCGCACCCGCTCCGACTGCCGCCGAGGCTGCCCCGGTCGCCCCGCTCGCACCCGTGCGCCTGCCCGCCCAGCGTTCTTCCGGCCCCGTCACCGAAGAGGCCGCCTCCCCGGACGCCGTACTCATCCGCCGGACCATGACCGAGGTCGGCCCGGTGGCCGACAAGGTCACCTCGTACTTCTACGCGCTGCTCTTCGTACGCCACCCCGAGCTGCGGTCGCTGTTCCCGGCGGCGATGGACACCCAGCGGGACCGCTTGCTCAAGGCGCTGCTCACCGCCGCCGAGCACATCGACAACACCGAGGTCCTCGTCGCGTATCTGCAGAACCTCGGCCGCGGCCACCGCAAGTACGGCACCCGGGCCGAGCACTACCCGGCCGTCGGCGAGTGCCTCATCGGCGCGCTGAACAAGTACGCCTCCGCGGTCTGGGACGCGGAGACGGAGGCGGCCTGGGTCCGGGCGTACACGACGATCTCGCAGGTCATGATCGACGCGGCGGCAGCCGACGAACTGCGCGCCCCTGCCTGGTGGCACGCGGAGGTCGTCACCCATGACCTCAGGACCCGGGACGTCGCCGTCGTCACCCTCCGCCCGGACCAGCCCTATCCCTTTCTCGCCGGGCAGTACACGAGCCTGGAGACGCCCTGGTGGCCGCGGATCTGGCGGCACTACTCCTTCGCCTCGGCGCCCCGCTCGGACGGGCTGCTGACCTTCCATGTGAAGGCCGTCCCGGCGGGCTGGGTCTCGAACGCGCTGGTGCACCACGCCCGCCCCGGCGATGTCATCCGGCTCGGACCACCGGCCGGTTCGATGACCGTGGACCACACCACCGACAGCGGACTGCTCTGCGTCGGCGGCGGCACCGGCATAGCGCCGATCAAGGCCCTGGTCGAGGATGTCGCCGAACACGGCGAGCGGCGGCCGGTGGAGGTGTTCTACGGCGCCCGTACCGACCATGACCTCTATGACATCGACACGATGCTCCGGCTCCAGCAGTCGCACCCATGGCTCACGGTCCGGCCGGTCGTCGACCAGCAGGCGCAGCTCCAACTCCCGGACGCCATACGGACGTACGGGCCATGGGGCGGCTACGACGCCTATGTCTCGGGGCCGCCCGGAATGATCCGCAGCGGTGTCGATGTCCTGAAGGACGTCGGCATCCCGGCGGAGCGCATACGGCACGACTCGGTCGAGGAGTTGGTGGCCGCCGGGGACTGACCCGGTGCCGGAGGCGTCAGCCCAGGTCGGGGGCGTGCATCGCGCGGACCCCTTCGATGTTGCCGTCGAGGTAGTGCCGCAGGGACAGCGGTACGAGGTGGACGGACGCGATGCCGACCCGGGTGAACGGCACTCTGACGATCTCGTACTCGCCGAGGGGCTCGTCCACTTCGGGGCCGTGGCGGAGCGCCGGGTCCATGGACTCGAGGTGGCAGACGAAGAAGTGCTGCACCTTCACGCCGGTCGAGGCCGCGTCCGCGCCGATGTGCTCGACGGTGTCCACGAAGCAGGGCACGACATCGGTGATCTTGGCGCCGAGCTCCTCGTACACCTCCCGATGCAGGGCGTCGACGACGGTGCTGTCCCCGGGTTCGACCCCGCCACCGGGCGTGACCCAGTAGGGATCCACACCGGGCTTGGTGCGCTTGATCAAGATCAGGGCGTCGCCGTCGAGAAGAACGGCACGTGCGGTGCGCTTGACCACGGGTCGGACGGTCATGGGAGAAATGTGGCCCGGCTGGTTCCACGTGAAACATCGCGAAACGTGACCTTGGCGAATCAGCGCGTGACATTCGGCGGGTTCGCCGCGCGGCGACGGCAAAGTCCCTGGTCAGCCCCAGATGGCGGCGGCGCGGTGCAGCCACTCGTGGGCCCGGGCGATGTGCGGCATCGCGAGAGTTCCGGTGCGCACCACGAGGAAATACGTCCGCAGCGGCGGTATCGCGGGTTCGTGGAGCGGGACGACCTCACCGCGCTCCAGCGCGAGGGCACACAGATAGCGGGGCAGTACCGCGAGCCCGGCGCCCGCGATCGCACAGGCGAGGACCGCGCGGAGGTCCGGCACGATCACCGTGCCCGGGGCGGCCGGGCGGGAGTCGAAGACGGAGGCCCAGTAGCGGGAGACGAAGGGCAGGGACTCGTGGACCTCGATCACGGGGACGTCGTCCAGGGCGGGCGCGTCCTTGGGGCCGATTTTCTCGGGGCCGAGCTGCTCGGCCCGGTGCGGGGCGGCGACCAGGACGTGCTCCTCGTCGCAGAGTGTTGTCGCGGTGAGCAGAGCACCTCGCGGACGGGCCGTGCTGATGGCCAGATCATGATGTCCGGCGGCCAGACCCTCCAGTGCCTCCTCGGCGTTCCCGAAGGACGCGCGCAGTGCGAAGCCCTGGCCGTCCTCCCCGGTCAGCTCCGTGAGCGCGGGCAGCGCCCGTTCGGCGGTGAACTCGGGGGGACCGGCGAGATGCAGGGTGCGCAGCGAGGCGTCGTTGTCGGGCCCGGTCTCGGCTATCTCCACGAGGGCGTCGAGATGGGGTGCGGCCTTGTGCGCGAGTTCGTCGCCCATCGTCGTGGGGGTGACCCCACGGGCCTGGCGCAGGAACAAGGGCCGGCCCAACTGCCGTTCCAGGGTGCGGATCTGGGACGTCACCGCCGGCTGGGAGAGACCGAGCAGGGCTGCGGCACGGGTGAAGGAGCCGGCCCGGTGCACGGTCACGAAGGTGCGCAGCAAGGCCAGATCCATGGCACGCACGCTCCTTTCCCCGCCCTTCCTCCGGCCCCGGGCAGGGCCCAACTATAAATAAGTCGATAGGCCGCTGTCGCTACTGTGATTGGACACTGACACAGAGTCAACTAGCCTTGTGCGGGCGGTTCTTCGCGCGCAGAACCGAGGACGGTCCGAGCCACGAGGGGGGAGGCTCGGACCGTCCGTTGTGCGTATCCGGACACCGGCCGGCAGTCCGTAAGGCGGTCACCGCGCCGACTCGTCCAGCGCACGCAGCACATCGGCCACCAGGTCCTCGGGGTCCTCGGCACCGACCGAGAGGCGAACAAAGCCCTCCGGTACCGCGTCCCCTCCCCAGCGGCCCCGCCGTTCGGCGGTGGACCGCACCCCGCCGAAGCTCGTCGCGTCGTCCACGAGCCGCAGCGCGTCGAGAAAACGATCGGCACGCGCGCGCGTGGGCAGCGTGAACGAAACCACACACCCGTAGCGCCGCATCTGCTGCGAGGCGATCTTGTACGAGGGGTCGTCGGGCAGCCCCGGATAGCGCAGCCCCGTCACCTCGGCCCGTTCCCGCAGGGCCTGCGCGACGATCAGCGCGGTGGCGTTCTGCCGGTCGACCCGCAACTGGAGCGTGGCGATCGAGCGGTGCGCGAGCCAGGCCTCCATGGGCCCGGGAATCGCGCCGACGACCTTGCGCCAACGGCGTACGGCGGCCATCGCGGAGGCGTCGGTCCCGGCGACGTACCCGAGGAGGACGTCCCCGTGCCCGGTGAGCTGCTTGGTGCCGCTCGCCACGGCGAAGTCGGCGCCGAGCTCCAGCGGGCGCTGTCCCAGGGGCGAGGCGAGGGTGTTGTCGACGGCCACGAGGGCGCCACGCGCGTGTGCCGCGTCGGCGAGCCGCCGGATGTCGCACACGTCGAGCCCGGGGTTCGACGGGGTCTCCAACCACAGCAGCTTCGCACCGTCGAGGAGGTCGAGCTGGGCGTCCCCGCCGGTCGGTGCGGTGCGCACCTCGATGTCGTACGCCGCCAACTGCTCGCGCACCAGGGGCAGTACCTGATAGCCGTCGTCGGGCAGGACGACCGCGTCTCCGGCGCGCAGCTGGGAGAAGAGCACCGACGAGATGGCGGCCATGCCCGAGGCGAACACGAGCGTCTCCACGCCGTCCTGTCCGGGCGCCTCCAGCTCGCCGATGGCGCGCTCCAGGTGGGTCCAGGTCGGGTTCTCGTCACGGCCGTACTTGTACGGGCCCGTCGCCTCGCCCGGGAGATGGAAGTGCGCGGCGAACACCGGCCCGGGGAGCGGCGGTTCGTACTTGACCGGCTCGGGCAGACCGGCCCGCACCGCGCGCGTGCCGTCCCCCGCGCCGCTCCCGATACCTCCGGCTGCAGCGGAATCACTCATACCGCTCGTCCTTCCACTTCGTCCCGCACCGCGGCGAGCAGACCCGCGCTCGCCGCCTCCACCATCTCAAGACACTCCTCGAAGCCGTCCAGACCCCCGTAGTACGGGTCCGGTACGTCGAGGTCGTCGCCGGCGGCGGGGTCGTAGGAGCGGAGCAGATGGACCTTCTCGGCGTCCTGCTCGGTGGGTGCGAGGCGGCGCAGGGTCTTGCGGTGGCCGGAGTCGAGGGCGATGACGAGGTCCAGGCGGGGGAACCAGGAGGCCTGGAAGCGGCGGGCGGCATGCTCGGTCCCGTAGCCGTGCTCCTCCAGGACGGCGACGGCGCGCGGGTCGGCGCCGTCGCCCTCGTGCCAGCCGTCCGTGCCCGCGCTGTCGACCTCGACCAGGCCGTCGAGCCCGGCCTCCGCCACCCGCGCGCGGAAGACCGATTCGGCCATCGGCGAACGACAGATGTTGCCGGTGCAGACGAAGCTGACGCGGTACGTCATCGCGCGCTCAGTCCCCTTCGGGCAGGACGACGTTGAGCGCCCAGGAGACGACCGAGATGATGAGCCCGCCCAGGACGGCGGTCCAGAAGCCGTCGACATGGAAACTCAGGTCGAGCTTGTCGGCCAGCCACGAGGTGAGCATCAGCATCAGCGCGTTGACCACCAGGGTGATCAGACCGAGCGTCAGGATGAACAGCGGGAAGGTCAGCACCTTGACGATCGGCTTGACCAGGAAGTTCACCAGGCCGAAGACCAGGGCGACGAGGAGCAGCGTCCAGACCTTCTTGAAGGTGCTGTCTCCGGTCAGGGTGATCTTGTCGAGGAGCCATACGGCGACCGCCAGGGCACCCGCGTTGGCGATCGTCTTGACTAGGAAATTCTTCATGTGTCTGATCGTGACAGAAGAGATCGAATCCGAGCGTGGACGAGGGCGATGAAGGCATTCCGGTTGGATGAACTGGAGGCGGAGCGTGCCGCCAACGACGGTGCATACCTGCAGTTCCTGCGCGAGAAGAACATGTCGGTCGGCCTGTACGCGCTCGACGCCGGCGAGCACGACCGGCAGCAGCCGCACAACCAGGACGAGGTGTACTTCGTCGTGAGCGGCCGTGCCGCGATCACCGTGGGCATGGAAACCACCCAGGTGGCGCGCGGCAGCGTCGTCTACGTGCCGGCCGGGGTGGCCCACAAGTTCCACCACATCAGCGAGGACCTGCGCGTGCTGGTCGTGTTCTCGCCTCCGGAGGCCTGAGTCTCCGGCGACCTGACTCTCCACCCGAAGCCGGACTCGCGTCTCAGGGTTCCCTAGGGGAACGGTCAGGGGAGGACAAGGGATGCGAGGCCCCCGTTCGGCCTTCGCCCGCTCTAGCATCGAGTCCAGGACATCAGAGATCCGGCACGGGTGCCGGACACCGACAGAACCCGGTAAGAGCGACGGGCGGAGAGGTACAGGACGAGGACAATGCGAGAGATCTTCGCGGGACTGCCGTGGTGGGTGAAGTGGGTCGCGGTGCCGGTCATCGCCCTGTTCGTGTTCGGCGGGCTGATAGCGACCGTCCTGCACTTCCTGATCGGGCTGCTCTTCAACGTGCTGATCTTCGTGGCGCTGGTCGGTGGACTGATCTACGTCGTGCGGAGGTTCATGTCGAGCTCGTCCTCACGCAGCGACTGGTGAGGCCCTGTCGGGCAACCGGTGATCGGTAACAGGAATCACCGGTTCCCTCGGGCGAGGGAAGTTTTCCTGACAGGCCGTCTGCGGGCGGGGGCGGGCGGTTAAAGTCCGGAATTCGACGCGGGGACGAACCCCGCGGGCGGCGCACCCCCTCCCCGTGTTCCCCGCACGGGCTGCCCCCTCGCGCTCCGGGAGTGACCCTTGGCCACGGTTGACACCGCACCCGTAGAACCACACGCACGCCCCACCCTGCC
>NZ_JAENRY010000398.1 GCF_016612545.1 Streptomyces sp. MBT65
GCGGGAGCCGGTCCGCTGGCGGGGGCGGCGGGGGGTGCGGTGGAGCCGGTCGTGGCACATCCGGCGGCGAGAGCGCCCCCGGCGACGAGCCCGGCACCCGCACGCAACGCCGTACGGCGGTCGGTCGTGGTCACCCGGCCCATTTAAGGGGTGTTGAGTAAGAAAGCGGGGCATTGACCCGAATGGGGGACCGGCCCGGGTCGCACCTCGAACGGCCGTCCGCACAAAGGCCCTCGGCGCCCGAACTGCCGTACGCACAAGGGGTGTTGGGGTGTTCAGCGGTCCGCGACGCGCATCTCGAACCAGGTGGTCTTGCCGCGCGGAAGCAGATCGACGCCCCAGCGGTCGGAGAGTTTGTCGACGAGGAACAGGCCCCGGCCGCTGAGGTCCATCTCCTGGACCGGCATCAGGCAGGGCAGGCCGCGGGAGGGATCGCGGACCTCGACACGGATCCAGCCGCGGCGGCGCTTCATCCGCAGGCCGAACACCCGGGCACCCGTGTGCCGTACGGCGTTTCCGACGAGTTCCGAGACCAGTAAGACGGCGTCCTCGGTCAGTTTCGGGCTGAGTCCCCAGTGGCGGAGTACGACGATCTGGGTGAGCCTGCGGGCCGTGGCGGCGGATTCGGGGCGGGACGGGAGCGGAACCTCTGCCTCCGTGGGATTGCCGAACAACTCGATCGCTTTGAGTGCCCGCTCGTCCTCGACCGCAGGCGACCAGCGCGCCGCGGTCGCACGGCCTTGTCCCCGCGGCTGTCCGATACCTTCCAGCCCCGCCATGCGTCCATCATGGCCGCCACAGACGGGCTCCGGGGCGGTTCCGGAGGAATACGCCCCCCGGAAGCCCCCGTTCCGCGACATTCGATTGGCATGTGCCAGAGGCATTTCAGGGCTGGCGACAGCTCCTGTGACCTGCGGTGAAGGCTCTGTTGGAGGCAATCGACAGGCTCCCTCGACAAGGCAGGCTTAAGGTCACGTTAAGGTTCCCATAAACCGTCGGGCCGAGGGGCCTGTATGAGACATCGCGTCAATTGCAAGCGGATGAGCGGTATTTGACCGTCCGGTTCACCAGAACTTGGCAGTCCGGCTCACTGGAACTTCGCCTTGCCGGGGCCGTCTTCGACGAAGCTGCGCATCCCGATCTCACGGTCCTCGGTCGCGAACAGCCCCGCGAACCAGGTCCGTTCGACCGCCAACCCCGTCTCGATGTCCGTCTCCAGACCGGTGTCGATCGCTTCCTTCGCGGCGCGCAGCGCGATCGCCGGTCCCTGCGCGAGCTTCGCCGCCCACGCGTGCGCCTCCGTGTACACGTCCGCAGCCGGCACCAACCGGTCCACCAGGCCCAGTTGAAGCGCCTCGTCCGCCTTGACCATACGGCCGGTGAAAATCAGGTCCTTCGCCTTCGACGGACCGACCAGACGGGCCAGCCGCTGCGTGCCGCCCGCACCGGGAATGAGACCCAACAGGATCTCCGGCTGCCCCAACTTGGCATTGTCGGCCGCGATCCGGAAGTCCGCGCACAACGCCAACTCACAACCCCCGCCCAGCGCATAGCCCGTGATCGCCGCGACCACCGGCTTCGGGATACGGGCCACCGCCGTGAACGACTCCTGCAACGCACGCGACCGCACCACCATCGCCGCGTGGTCCATACGCTGCATCTCCTTGATGTCCGCACCCGCAGCGAACACCTTCTCCCCGCCGTAGACGACTACGGCACGCACATCGTCACGCCGTGTCGCCTCCTCGGCGAGTTCCTTGAGACGGTCCTGGGTGGCGACGTCCAGCGCGTTCATCGGCGGGCGGTCGAGGCGGATGGTGCCGACGCCCTCGGCGACTTCGAGATTCACGGTCATGCACGCATTATCGGGGGTCTGGGGGTCGTCCCCCAGATGGGCACAGCACGCGCGCCAACGACAACGGGCCCGGTGCCGTAGGTCACAGCACCGGGCCCGTACGTCGACTAGCGTGCTACGCCGTCCACTTCGCCCACGACATGTTCCAGCCGTTGAGCCCGTTGTCGGGTGCCACGGTCGCGTCGTTGGAGTTCTTGACGACCACGACGTCACCGAGGATCGAGTGGTTGAAGAACCACGCGGCCGGGACGGACTTGCTGTAACCGCCCTTGACGTCCTGGAGGCCGATGCAGCCGTGGCTGGCGTTGTAGTTGCCGAAGGCGCCGCCGCCCCAGTAGTTGCCGTGCACGAAGGTGCCGGAGTCGGTCAGGCGGGTGGCGTGCGGGACGTCCTTGATGTCGTACTCGCCGCCGTAGCCGACCGTTTCACCGTTCATCCGGGTCACGGTGAGCTTCTCGCTCATGACCATCTGGCCGTTCCAGGTGTCGTAGCCGGGCTTGCCGGTGGTGACCGGGATGGTCCTGATGGTCTTGCCGTCCTGGGTGACCTTCATCGTGTGCTTCTTGGCGTCGACGATGGAGACCTGGTTGCGGCCGATGGTGAACTTGACCGTCTTGGTCTGCTTGCCGTAGACGCCCGAACGGCCTTCGACGCCGTCGAGGTTGAGCTTGATCGTGACCTTGGTGCCGGACTTCCAGTAGTTCTCCGGGCGGAAGTCGAGGCGGTCGTTGCCGAACCAGTGGCCCTGGACGTCGACGGCCGGCGAGGTCGTGATGCTGATCGCCTTCTTCACGTCCTCGGGGTGCGTGATGCCCCGGGTGAAGCGGATGGAGAACGGCATGCCGACGCCGACCGTGGAGCCGTCCTCGGGGGTGAAGTAGCCGACGAAGGTGTTCTTCGGGGTCAGCGTGGTGAAGCTGGAGTCCTCGGCGGCGACCCGCCCGTCGGAGTCCTTGGCCACCGCGTGCACGGTGTACTTGGTGGCGGCGGCGAGGTGGGTCGCGGGCGTCCAGCTCGCACCGCCGCCGGTGATCGCGCCGGAGACCTTGGTGCCGTCGGCGTCCTTGACGGTGACCTCGGTCAACTTGCCCTTCGCGGCGCTGATCTTGAGGGCGCCGCTGGTGTCGACGGACTTCGAGCCGTTCTTCGGGGCGATGGTGACGACCGCCTGCGACTGCTTGGTCTCGGCCGTGTCCGAACCCTTGGCCTTGCTGTCGCCCGAGGCTGACCCGGAGTTGGAGCCTCCGCCTCCGCCGCACGCGGTGACGGCGAGCAGCAGCACACCGAGGATCAGCGCCAGCAGCCCCTTGTTTCTCCGGCCGCGAGCGTCCCCCGACGCCCTCGATATCGGTCGCACGTTCAAGACTTTCTCCCCTCGCCGGGCCCGGTCAGGCCCGCACCCCTTTGCGCATCTGACGTGCGCATCCGCGCATATTAACCGCCAGGTTTTGAGCTTCATGTCAGGCGAATGTCACCATTCGGTCGCAACTTCAACTGCCGCCTGACACAGGCTCCCCCGCCCCTCCTGCGCTCACTTCAGGGCACTGCCCGCCTTCCACGCCTTCCAACCCATGTTCCACCCGCCGAGGCCATTGTCCGGAGCGACCTGTTTGTCGTTGCTGTGCACGACCTCGACGACGTCCCCGACGATGCTGCGGTCGAAGAACCACCCGGCCGGGGTGTCCGAGCCACCGCCCTTCACATCCCGCAGGCCCACGCACCCGTGGCTGACGTTGACGTGTCCGGGGGCGCTCGGCGCCCAGTAGTTGCCGTGCAGGAAGGTGCCGGAGTCGGTGAGCCGCATGGCGTGCGGGACGTCGGGGATGTCGTACTCGCCGCCGAAGCCGACCGTGCGGCTGTTCATCCGGGTCACCTCCAGCATCTCCATGACCACCATTTTCCCGTTGTACGTCGTGGTCTTCGGGGCGCCGGCCGTGATCGGCACGGTGGCCAGCAGGGTGCCGTCGCGCCGCACCTCCATGGTGTGCCGGACGGCGTCGACGAGGGAGACCTGGCTGCGGCCGACGGTGAAGGAGAACGTCTTGTACTGGAGGCCGTAGACACCCTTGGCCCCCTCCACGTCCCGCAGACGGAGGGAGACGGTGACCTGGGTGCCGGGTCTCCAGTAGGTCTCGGGGCGGAAGTCGAGGCGGGTTGTGCCGAACCAGTGCGGGCGGATCTCGACGGCCGGTTTCGCGGTGACGTGGATCGCGCGCTCGACCGCGGCCCGGTTCTCGATGTCCCGGTTGAAGCCGAGGGAGACGATCATGCCGGTGCCGACGGTGGCGCGGTTCTCCGGAGTGACGTAGCTGATGAACCGTTCGTCCGGGACGTAGGTCGTGAAGGTGGTGTGCCGGGCGGAGCGGCGGCCGTGGCCGTCGAGGGCGACCGCGTCGACGGTGTACTCGGCGGCCAGCGCGAGCTTCCGGTCCTCGGGTTCCCAGCGCAGTCCGTCCTCGGAGATGTGGCCGGGGACGGGGGTGTCCTGGGCGTCCTGTGCCTTGACGACCTGCACGGACTCCAGCCGCCCGCTGGACACCCGGACCATGAGCCGCCGGTCCGGTTTGACGCCCTTGGTGGCGTCCTCGGGCGAGATCCGGATCACATCCTCGGGCGCCGGTGCCTTGCCGAAGATGTCGCCGATACCGCCCCCGCCCGAGCCGTCCGAAGTACAGCCGGTGGCTCCGGCCAGCAGTCCTGCCCATGTCAGTACGGCGGCCAGTGCGACCCCCGCGCGCCGCGCGCGCCCTTGTGCATACCTCACGGGGTGTCCAACGAGCGGGCACGCTCCGGGGAAACGTGAGTGCGACCCAAGCTCTGGGCAGAACAGTGGGGAGGATGACAGGACAGGGGCCCGCGACCGGGACGTCGCGCGGTCTTCACCTCGTCGTTCCATGAGCCGCAGGAGGCCGGACGGTGTCGAGCGCAGCCGAGCAGGAGGCCGTGCAGGAGGAGCGCGTCGACGGCGGCGTGCCGGTGGAGAGGTCCGTCGTCGACGCGGCCGTGCCGTCGCCGCGTGCCGCACCCGTACTGAACGGCGCCCCGCACACCGGGCCGCCGGTGCCCGTGTGGCCGGGGACGCCGATGCCGCTGGGGGCCCGGTACCGGGTCGGCCCGGACGGGGTCGCGGGCACCAACTTCGCGCTGTGGGCGGGAGGGGCGGAGGCGGTCGAGCTGTGTCTGTTCGACGAGCAGGGGGTGGAGACGCGCGCCCCCCTCACCGAACTGACGCACGAGATCTGGCACGGCTTCCTGCCGGGTGTACGGCCCGGTCAGCGCTACGGCTTCCGGGTGCACGGTCGCTGGGACCCGTGGACCGGCGCCCGCTGGAACCCGGCGAAGCTGCTCCTGGACCCGTACGCGCGGGCGGTGGACGGCGAGTTCGGGCTGCCGCCCGAGGTGTACGCGCATGTGCGGGACTGGCCGCAGCAGCAGGTCGCGGACACCGTGCGCGACGACCGGGACTCTGCACCCCACGTCCCCAAGGGAGTTGTGGTCCACGACGACACCACCGACGACGAGTGGATGGACGACCGCCGCCCGAAGACCCCGTGGGCGGACTCGGTCATCTACGAACTCCATGTCGGCGGCTTCACCAAGCTGCACCCCGGGATACCCGAGGAACTCCGGGGCACCTACGCCGGGTTGGCGCACCCGGCCGCGATCGAGCACCTGGTGAAGCTGGGCGTGACGGCCGTGGAGCTGCTGCCCGTCCACCAGTTCGCGCACGAGGACCATCTGCTGCGCAGGGGCCTGAAGAACTACTGGGGTTACAACTCCATCGGCTACTTCGCCCCGCACGCGGGCTACGCGGCGACCGGTACGGCGGGTCAACAGGTCGGCGAGTTCAAGCGGATGGTGCGCGCGCTGCACGAGGCCGGGATCGAGGTCATCCTCGACGTGGTCTACAACCACACAGCCGAGGCGGGTGAGTTGGGCCCGATGCTGTCGTTGAAGGGCATCGACAACCGCGGCTACTACCGCCTCCAGAGCGACGCCCGCCGCTACACGGACTACACCGGCTGCGGCAACACCCTGCACGTCGTCCAGCCGCACGTCCTCCGCCTGATCACCGACTCCCTCCGCTACTGGGTCACGGAGATGGGCGTCGACGGCTTCCGCTTCGACCTCGCGGCGGCGCTGGCCCGCTCGATGCACGACGTCGACATGCTCTCCCCCTTCCTCGCCGTGATCGCCCAGGACCCGGTGCTGCGACGGGTGAAGCTGATCGCCGAGCCCTGGGACGTCGGCTCGGGCGGCTACCAGGTCGGCGCCTTCCCACCCCTGTGGACGGAGTGGAACGACCGCTATCGCAACGCCGTCCGGGACTTCTGGCGCGGTGCGCTGCCGGACGTACGGGACCTCGGGTACCGGCTGTCGGGCTCCAGCGACCTGTACGCGTGGGGTGGCCGGCGCCCCTACGCCTCGGTCAACTTCATCACCGCGCACGACGGTTTCACCCTGCGGGACCTGGTGTCGTACGAACGCAAGCACAACGAGGCCAACGGCGAGGGCAATCGGGACGGCACGGACGACAACCGCTCCTGGAACTGCGGGGTCGAGGGGGAGACGGACGACGAGCGCGTCAAGGCGCTGCGGCGACGGCAGTTGAGAAATCTCCTCACCACGCTCCTCCTCTCCACGGGCGTCCCGATGCTGGTCGCGGGCGACGAGCTGGGGCGGACGCAGCGGGGCAGCAACAACGCCTACTGCCAGGACAACGA
>NZ_JAENRY010000399.1 GCF_016612545.1 Streptomyces sp. MBT65
GCTCCCACCAGGAACATCCGGCGGCGGCCGTGGATGTCGCCCAGCCGCCGCCGGATGTTCCTGGTGGGAGCCGCCGGATTCACGCTGGGTTCGCTGCTCTGCGCGATATCCGTGTCGCCCCAGATGCTGATCGGCGCACGGATCGTGCAGGGCCTGTTCGGCGCGGTGATGCTGCCGCAGGGCCTCGGCATGATCAAGGAGATGTTCCCTCCGAAGGAGTCGCAGAAGGCGTTCGGCATGTTCGGCCCGGTCATGGGGCTGTCCGCGGTGTGCGGGCCGATCCTGGCGGGCTGGCTCGTGGACGCGGACTACTTCGGCACCGGCTGGCGCATGATCTTCCTGATCAACCTGCCGCTCGGGGCCGCGGCGATCCTCGGCGCCCTGCGCTACCTGCCGCGGGGACGCTCCGAGGCCAAGCCGCGCCTCGACATCCCCGGCATGCTCCTGGTCTCGCTGGCCGCGCTGCTCCTCATCTTCCCGCTGGTCCAGGGCCGTGAGTACGACTGGCCCGTGTGGACGTTCGTGATGATGGCCGCGTCGATAGCCGTCTTCGCCGTCTTCGCCCGCTACGAGTCGTACCGCAGCAGGAACGGCCTGGACCCGCTCGTCGTCCCGAGCCTCTTCCGCAAGCGCGGATTCAGCGGCGGCATGGTCCTCGGGCTGGTCTTCTTCTCGACCATGCAGGGCTTCATGCTGGTGTTCAACCTCTACACCCAGATCGGCCTCGGCTACTCGCCGCTGAAGGCTGGCCTGGTGATGGTGCCCTGGTCCGGCGGCATGATCGTCGGCTTCGGGGTCGCCCAGGGGTTCGTCCGATTCGGACGCACCGTGCTCCAGGCGGGCACGGTGGTCATGGCGCTCGGAGTGTTCGGCGTCTGGCTGACCCTCGACCAGGTGGGATCCGGCGTCGGCCCCTGGCAGCTCCTGCCGTCACTGCTCGTCACCGGCATCGGCATGGGCCTGCTCATGGCGCCCTTCTTCGACATCGTCCTCGCCAGCGTCGAACAGCACGAGACCGGTTCGGCGGCCGGCACGATGACCGCGATGCAGCAGCTCGGCGGCGCCTTCGGCGTGGCCATCCTCGGCACCGTGTTCTTCGGTCTGCTGGGCGGCGGGATCGCCGGCGCGGTCGACCACCGCTCGGACGACCTGCGCGGCCAGTTGAGCGCGGCGCACGTCGCTCCGGCGGTGCAGGACCGCGTCGTGGCCGACCTGCGCCGCTGCGCCTCGGACCGTGCCACCGCCAAGGACCCCGCCGCGAACCCGGCGTCCTGCGCACTCCTGGAGAAGGACACCCGGTCCGCGGTGACCACGTCCGAGGCGGGCGCCCGGATACCCGCCGCCCTGGAGGCCACCGCCTCCTCGGCCTTCCGCAGCGGTTTCGGTTCCGTCATGCAGACGCTGCTCTGGATCGTCGACGGGATGCTCGCGCTGACCTTCCTTCTCTCCTTCCTCCTGCCGCGCCACGCCCGCCCCGAAGAGGCCGCCGGACACTGAGTCCCGGCCGACAACCAGCGCGCACGGGACGGTCGTAGACCTTTCGGGAGGGTCTACGACTGTCCCGTGTCCCGTGTCCCGAGGCGGCGCGGCCCAGCGGTCTGGCGTAGCGGGGCGCGGTCCGGGGCCGGGTTCTGCGCTGCGCGGTCCGGGGTCCGGGTGCGGACAGGCAGTGCGGACAGGTGGTGCGGGCGCCTGTGACGGCCGAACTAGTGCCAGGCCGTCGGCGCTTGAAAGCGCGCCCGCCGTCACAGCACCCNGTCTGGCGTAGCGGGGCGCGGTCCGGGGCCGGGTTCTGCGCTGCGCGGTCCGGGGTCCGGGTGCTGTGACGGCGGGCGCGCTTTCAAGCGCCGACGGCCTGGCACTAGTTCGGCCGTCACAGGCGCCCGCACCACCTGTCCGCACTGCCTGTCCGCACCCGGGGGGCACGCAAGACGTGAGCCGATCATTCACCGGCCGCAGACCGGCGCGCAGTCCCTCCCGTCGGCGCGACCGTCAGCTCGCCGGGAGCTGGTTCTTCACGACGACCGCCGCCCTGTCGCGGGGCACGGCACGCGGGGGTGAGGCCGTTCACCCCGGTCGGGCCCGAGCAGGGCGCGCCGCGTACCGTGCGGGCAAGCGGGAACGCGCACGTGCCGACCGGAAGCGGACACCGCGCGGCACACCGCCGTAGACACCCGCAGCCCCCGCCCCCGCCCGGAAGGACGAGCCCCGTGCTCACGTCGTACGCAGACCACTTCGCCACGCCTGCGGGATATCTCGACTTCGCGCGGTTCGGTCCGCCGTCGCGGGACGTCGTGGCCTCGACGGCCCGGGCCATGGAGGAGTCCGCGCGCGCCGACCACACCACCGTGGACGGCCTGATGGGCGCGGAAGCGGTCGCACGGGACACGGCCGCCCGCCTGGCCGGTACCGACGGCCGCCACACGGTGCTCCTCCCGAACGCGTCCACCGGGCTGTTCCACGCCGCTCTCGGAATCCGTGCGGGCGTGGTCCTCGCACCGCGCACCGACTTCCCGGCCAACCACTATCCGTGGCGGCGCAGCGCCGAACTCGGCCGGGCCACGCCGCGCTGGCTCGATCCCGCGGCCGGTGAGGGAGTCACCCCCGACCTGGTCCGCGCCGCGCTGACCGACGACGTCGTCGGTGTGTCCGTCAGTGCCGTCGACTTCCGCACCGGCTTCCGCGCCGACCTCGCCGCACTGCGCGAGGCGATCGGACCGGACCGGCTGCTGATCGTGGACGCCATCCAGGCGTTCGGGGTGGCGCGGATGGCGTGGGACGCGGCCGATGTGGTGGTCGCGGGCGGCCAGAAGTGGCTGCGCGCGGGATGGGCCACCGGCTTCGCGACGCTGTCCGACCGTGCGCTGGAGTCCCTGGAGCCGGTGCTCACCGGCTGGACGGGGGTCGAGGACGTCGGTGTCTTCGACGGGGCCGAGCACGTGCCCGCCGTGGACGCGCGACGGTGGTCGATCACCAACCTCAGCCCGGTGACGGCCGCCGCGTTCGCTGCCGCTCTCGGGCTCGTCGAGCGGTACACGGTCGCGGCGATCGAGACCGAGATCGCCGTACGCGTCGCCGAGTTGACCGAGGTCGTCGAGGAGCACGGCGGTCGCGTCCTGTCCCCCGCCGACCCGGCGCGGCGGGCGGGCATCCTCTCCTTCGCGATGCCGGGGCACGATCCGTCCGTCGTCGCGAAGGCGCTGCACGGCGAGGGAGTCACGCCGACCGTCCGTGCCGACTCGCTCCGGTTCTCCCCGCACGCCTCGACTCCGCCGGAGGCGTGCGCACGGGTGGCGGCGGCACTGGCTTCGTTGAGGGGCTGACCCCGCCGAGCGTCCGCGAACCCGGCTGAGCCACCGCCGAACGGTCCTGGAGGCTGCCCAGCGGTCCTGCCCGACTCGGTGCGGTCATCGCCGATTTCGGCAAGCAGCCGGGCATCGGTCGGCACGGCGAGAACCGGGAAGCTCGTGACGATCTCCGCGTCAGGGCGGCGCGGCCCTCACGGCTCGAAGCGGCGTACCGTCCCGTCGTCGGTGACCAGGGTCAGGACGATTCCCAGATCGCGGGCGGCGGTGCCCGCGGCGATCTCGGTGAGGAGCATGTCGCGGTCCGCCCAGCGGCGCAGCAGCCGGTAGCGCTGCGCGAGGGTCAGGGTCAGGTCGCCGAGCGGGAGCGCGCCGGTCAGCGCCGCGAACGCGGCCTGGTCGGGTGTCGGGGTCACGCCCACCGCGGCGAGGTCGTCGAGCGACACCGTGGTGTGCGCCGGACCCGCCCAGTCGGCACCGGCCAGGCGAGGCACCCTCGTCGCGGCGTCCGGGGCCGCGAGCCGGAACTCGGTCCAGCGGTGCAGCGCGTCGGACGGGTCCGGTCCCCCGAGCAGGGCGCCGAGTCCCGGCCGACCGAACGGGTCGGAGGGCGCCCGCTTCCTCAGCGCGGCGACCAGCGCGGCGGGCAACCAGTCGCCGCCGGCCGCGGGTTGACGCAGCATCAGAGGCAAGGAAACGGACCGGTTCCCGGTGTCTCCGGTCTGCGGCGCGGGGGCCTTCGTGGCGCTCGACTTCACCTGGTCCGGGGCGACTTGGACGCCGAGACGGTCGGTGAAGAGTCCGGCGACGTTGTCCAGCCAGCCGGCCGCGACCGCGGGGTCGATGTCCGGCCGTACCGACTTGCTCATGTAGCGGCCGGACTTGTCGTTCACGGTCCAAGTCCGCAGGCTCTCGCTCCAGCGGAACTCGCCCGACACCCGGCTCGCGCCGGGCCGCGTACGACCGCCCTCCTCGAACACGGCGGCGATGCCGGTGTGTCCGAGGCCGTCGATCTCCGCCCGCAGCGACTCCGCCGTCACCTCGGGGCGTCGGGTGCGGACGCCGGCGAGCAGCGCGTCGAACCGGTCCTGCGCCATCACCTGCGAAGGGGCCTCGCTGCCGAGCAGGACACGTCCGTCGTCGGTCACCGTGTACAGCCACACCGCGTCGCGGTTGCCGGTGATCAGCAGGTCGGGGTCCACCTCTTCGAGGGGGATCCACAGCGGGTTCGCCCGTACGTCGCCCTCGTCGTCGCGCTCCTCGTCCTTCACCCGCTTCGGCAGCACGGGGTCGCCGAAACCGGCGGTGAGGTCACCACCCGGACCGGGCTGCGGCGCCGTCGGCAGCAACGTCTCATAGTGGTCGACGCCGTTGTAAGCGACGTACACGGTAGGCCCGTTGGCGTCCTCGGAGAGGCGGTGCAGGATGGATCCACCGCGGCCGTCGGGCTGGACGACGACGAGGTCGATGCCCAGCGACTGGGTGAGCAGCAGGGGTACGTCGTCGTAGAAGGGCGTGTGCCACAGTTCGGGCGAGCGGATCGCGCGGTCGACCAGCCCACGCTCCCCCAGGGTGACGGTCTGCGCCGGGGTGGCGGGCACGACGGTCGGCAGGTGGCTGCGGATCTCCCGCCACAGCGCCCGCGAACGCGTCGTGGCGGGGCCGTGCAGGGTACGCAGGACCAGTTGGCGCGCGTTGTTCGCGTGCGCCTGGTCGGTCAGCGCGCGGCTTCGGGCGTTCGCCACCGGCCCCGTGACGTTCTCCAGCCCCTCGGCCTTCAACTGCGCCTGGATTCCCGCCTGTTGCGCGGAGGTCAGCGGGATGTTCCTGCGCGGGCCCAGCTGCGCGAGCAGGGGCTGCAGGCTGCGCAGGTCCGGGTACCTGTCGTGGACGATCGTCTCCAACGGGTCCCGCGTGGCGTGCTGGTGGGCGGCGGCGGACGTCCCGTACCAGGCGGCGGTGTCGTCGCGCAGGTCGGTGACCGTCATCGTGCGTACGGTTCTGCCCCGCACGGTGTGGCTGGGGTGCTGGGCGCCGATGCCGGCGATGATGGCGGTGAACAGGCAGTTGCCGTCGGGGCGGACGTTCTGGAGGGTCATCTGTCGGCCGTCCACGCGGACGGTCCGGGCGGGTGGCGGCTGCTTGTCGCCGACGGACTTGGCCTGCGTGTCCGACTTGGCCTGTGTCTCCGAGTCGGGCTTGTCCTTGTTCTGCGTCTCCTTGGTCGTCGTCTCCTTGCCCTGGCTCTCCTTGCTCTTCGTGTCCTGGTCGCTCTTGGCTCCCTTGCCGTCGCTGTCCTTGCCCTTGCCCTTCGTGTCCTCGGCGCCCTTGTCCCCCGGCAGCTCAGCACCCCGAACAGGCGGCGCCGGCACCGGTGTTGAGGTCCGTGGACGGGCCGACAGGTAGCTGTCACCACGCCGGTAGACGGTCACCTGCCGGAGCGGGCCGGCCGTCGGATCGGCGGAGCCCGGGAAGAACCGGTAACTGCCGTCCTCCCCCACGACCGTGATGTCCACCCCGAGGGAACGCGCCGTCAGATCCGCGGCGAGGTCCGCCGTCGCGTCGTCCCAGCGGCGGGCCCGCTGCACGTGCAGCCGTACGAGACTCTGCCGCTGAGCGGGAGTGAGGGCGGTGCGCAGGGCGTCGGGCAGCCGGCCGCCGTGCTCCTCGACGGTGCCGGACAGGGCGGGATCGCGCCGGAAGTGCTCGCCGAGCCTGCTGGTCAGTTCGGCCGTACGGAACACCGCTTGCGGGTCGAGCATCACGTCCGGGGGCATGTCGACACTCCGGGCCACACGGCCGGCCAGTCCGGCACGTCGGGTCTCCGACACCGCCGTAGGCCCGCCGCGATCCCCGACACCGAGGATCGCCGTGAAGAACCCGTTGCCGTCGCCGTCCGGTTCGTGCAGGTCGTAGACCCAGCTCCGGCCGTCGGGATCGGTGGCGGTCAGGGTGCGGTGGTCCTGGGCCGCGTCGAACCGGCGCAGCGACGGGTCCGGGGTGCCGTCCGTCTCCCACGGCGGGCGGCTGAACGCGGGGCGCAGTTCGGCGTTGCCCGCCGCCTCGTCCTGCTCCCCACCGTCCTTCTTGTCGCCGTCCTTCTTCTCGCCGTCCCTGTCGCCGGTCTTCTTCTGCGCGTCCTTCTTCTGCGCGTCCTTCTTCTCCGCGTCCTTCTTCTCCGCGTCCGTGTCGCTGGTCTTCTTGTCGGTCGTCTCGGTGGTCTTCTTCTCCGTCTCCGGTGCCTTGGCGGTGCCCGGTGCCGGTGGGGCCCGGAAGACGACCTCGTCCGGTTCCGGGGTGGTGCCGAGCCGGGCGCGTCCCGCCGGTGTGGCCGCGAGTTGGTGCCAGCGCGTCAGGCGGTCGGCGGCTTCCCGGACGCGCGCGTACTCGTCGGCGAGCGCCTCGGCGAAGGTACGTCGTTCGCCCAACTCCGCGGTGAAGGCGTCCAGTTGGTCGCGCGCCGTGTCGCGGGCCGCGCGGGCCGCGGTGACCTCGTCGGCGGCCGCCCGCAGCAGGGCCGTCACGCGGTCGTGTGCGGCGTCGCGTTCCGCGTCGTGCAGTTCCGCCCAGCCGTCGTGGGCGGGTTCCGCGCCGTCGTTCTCCTGTTCCAGGCGGGCGAGTTGGCCGCGGGCGGCGATCACCTGGGGCAGGGTCTCGGGGTCGCGGGCGGTGAGGGTGGTCAGCAGGTTCTCGGCGTCCGTGAGCGCGGTCTCGCGACGCGGGCCCTCGTCGCGGCGCAGCTCCCAGTACTTCTTGTCGGCGGCCGTCCACTCCTTGTCGGCCTTGGTGACCGCGTCCCACGCCGTGGCCGCCACCGGCGGGAATCCGTCGTCGCCGATGAGGCCCAGTTCACGGGCGACGTCCTCGCGGACCCAGGCCAGGACGGTGGTCTCGGTCTCGCGTGCCTGCGGGGCGCGCTGCGGGTTGCCGAACGGGCTGCGCATCGCCCGCACCGGCGCTGAGTCCTTGACGTGGTGGTGGACTGCGGCGACGCTCAGCCAGGTCGTGGGGATGGCGAACAGGAACGTACGGGTGGTGTTCGGTTTGACGTTCACCGACGCGAGGCGGTCGCCGCCCGAGGCGAGGGTGTCGGACTCGGTCGCGACGTCGCCCGGTCCCGAGGCGCCCATCTGGTTGGTGCCGGTGGCGGCGGTCGACGTGGCGGGACCGCCGCCGAGCGCCGACTCGGCCTGCCCGACGCGCCCGGCGCTCGCGCCACCGCCCTGCACATGGCGCTTGGGTGCCTCGTGCTTCATACCGTCGGTGACGGCGAGCAGCCGGGCCTGCCGGAACTGCGGCCTGGAGTACATCCGCAGGTCGGCGTCCGCGCCGCCGAAGAAGCCGCGTTCGGTCAGGCCCGCCACCTCGTAGCCGCCGGGGTCGAGGGTGCGGTCGTAGAAGGCGCTGAGGGCGCCGTTGCCGGTGCCGTCCTCCAGGTTCTGGGCGGGCCCGGTGCCGGCGCGGGTGAGCGGGGTGTCCTGGGCGCGGGCGATCAGGTCGTCGTCGACCGCGTCGGTGAGCGGGAAGGACGTGTCGTAGGCGGAGGCCAGGACAAGGGAGTTGGCGGTGTGGAGCTGGTCGACGCCGACGATCCGGCGGACCTTGAACCCGTCCGGCGGCATGGTGAACGGCTTCATGCTGTCGTCGGGGTGGAGCGTGTCTAGCCAGCCGCCGGGACCGGTCGTGGCGGGCGGCGCGACGCGGCGGGAGGGGCCGGG
>NZ_JAENRY010000039.1 GCF_016612545.1 Streptomyces sp. MBT65
GTGCCGGTCCGGGGGCCGGGGTGTGCGGGGTGGAGGCGCGGAGCACGGCGAGCGCGCCGGCGAGGTGGGCGAGTGCCGTGTCCGGGAGCGGGGCGGCCAGCCGGGTCGCGAGTTCACGGTCGAAGACGGGACCGGCCTCGTCCACCAACTCCCGCCCGGCCGCCGTCAGTTCGACGATCGAGGAGCGGCGGTCGGCGGGATGGGGGCGCCGGGTGCAGTGGCCGAGCCGCTCCAGCCGGTCGACGGCCTGGCTGGCGCCGCCGACCGTGATCGAGAGGGCGGCGGCTATGTCGTTCACCCGGCAGGAACCCGCGCGCTCGACGACGAGCATCACGTTCAGCCCGCCCAGGGTCACCTCGCACTCCTGCCGGAGCCGGGCGTCGATCCCGTTCCACAGGTCGGTCTCGAAGCGCACCAGGTCGTCGAACACCTGCCGCAGGTCCACGGGCGGGCCCTCCCTCCAGATACATTAGCTCTAATCATATTAGCGCTAATGCACTGTGGACGCATCCCTCTCGGCCGGCCCGGGCGCGGGCGTGGGACCGCCCTCGCTCAGACCGAACCGCGCGTGGAACCTGCGCAGGAATCCGGGCGCGTACCAGGCCGAGCGGCCGAGCACGCGCATCGCGGCGGGGACGAGGATGCCGCGTACGGCGACGGCGTCGATGAGGATGGCCAGTCCGCTGCCCAGGCCGAACAGCTGCATGAAGCTGAGTTCTGCCGTGCCGAAGGCGAAGAAGCTCACCGCGAGCAGACAGGCGGCCGCGGTGACGATGCGGCCCGTGTGCCCGAGGCCGTTGGTCACGGCGGACTCGTTGTCCTCGCCCAGGTCGTGGAGTTCCTTGATCCGGCTGGTGACGAAGACCTCGTAGTCCATCGAGAGGCCGAAGGCGATGCAGAACATCAGCACGGTCATGGAGACGTCCATGGGCTGTGCCGTGAAGCCGAGCAGGGAGGAGAGATGGCCGTCCTGGAAGATCCAGGTCATGACGCCGAGGGTCGCGCCCAGGCTGACCATGTTGAGGAACAGCGCGCGCAACGGCTGGACGACGCTGCCGGTGAACAGGAAGAGCAGGAGGAAGGTGGTGAGGGCGACGAGGGCCACGGCGAGCGGGAGGCGGCCGCCGACGGAGTGCTTGGAGTCGACCAGTACGGCGTCGACTCCCCCTACCAGTGGGTGTGTTCCGGCGGGCGCGACGACCGCGCGTACCTCCCGGACCAGGCTCTGGGCCGCGTCGGACTTCGGTGTCAGGGTGCTCACCACGTTGAGCTGCTGCGCGTCGGGGCGACCGAGGGCGGGGTTGCCGGGATCGGTCGCGGTCGACCGGCCGTCGGCGTAGGTTCCCGCGCTGCTCTCGACGCGGACGACGCCCTCGATCCCGGAGAGTTCGCTCGCGTACGACTCCAGTGGGGCCTTGCTCAAGGGTGTGTCGATGACGATGTGGAGGGCGGAGTCGTCGTTGCCGTTGAACTTCTCGCGCAGTACGGAGGAGACCTGGCGGCTCGCGGCGTCCTCGGGCAGGACGCGTTCGTCCGGTGTGCCGAAGGTGATGCCGAGGAGCGGACTCGCCGCGACCAGCAGGACCGCGAGGACGGGCAGCGCGGTGAGTGCGGGGCGGCGCATGACGGTGGCGGCCAGCCGTCCCCACAGGGGTGCGCGGCCGGCGGGGCGGGGGCGGTTCGCCCAGGGCAGCCGTCCGCCGTTGACCCGGTGGCCGAGCACGACGAACAGGGCCGGCATGACGAACAGGGTGCTGACGGCGGCGATGACGACGACCCCGACACCGGCGTAGCCGAACGAGCGCAGGAAGTACTGCGGGAACACCAGGAGTGCCGCGAGCGCGGCGGCCACGGTCGCGGCGGAGAAGGCGACGGTACGGCCCGCCGTGCTCACCGTGCGCCGTACGGCGTCGTCCACGCTCGCGCCGGTGGCGAGTTGCTCCCGGAACCGGCTGACCATCAGCAGGGCGTAGTCGATGCCGAGGCCCAGGCCCAGTGCCGTGGTCAGGTTGATCGCGAAGACGGAGACATCGGTGACGCTGCCGAGGAGGTACAGCTCCGCGAAGGTGCCCGCGATGGCGATGGTGCCGATGGCCAGCGGGAGCAGGGCCGCGACCATGCTGCCGAAGACGAGCACGAGCAGGAGCAGCGTGAGCGGCACGGCGATGGACTCGGCGAGGACGAGGTCCTTGGCCGACTGGGTGCCCATGTCGCTGGTGACGGCGGCGCCGCCACCCGCCCGGACCGTGAGGGTGTTCTCGTACGGTCCGGTGTAGGCGTCGATGACGCTCTTCGCGTTCTCGTCCCGCTCGGTGTCGTTGCCCTTCACATGGGCGAGGACCATGGCGTCGCGACCGTCCTTGGAGCGGAGGTCCGAACTGCCCGTGTCCCAGTACGAGATCACGTTCTCCAGGTGCTGGTCCTTCTTGAGGCGGCCCACCAGGTCCTGGCCGCGGTGCCGGGCGGCCGGGTCGTCGACGCGGCCTTCGGAGGCGCTGACGAGCAGGACCAGGTTGGTCTCCCCGCCGAACTTCTTGTCGATGGCCTGCGCGGCCCGGCTGGACTGGGAGGTCGGGTCGTCGTAGCCGCCGCCCAGCAGCTTGCCGAACGCGCCGGCTCCCAGGACACCCATGAGGGCCACCGCCACGACGGCGACGACGAGGACCAGCCGGGACCGGCGGATCACCAGTTCGGCTATGCGTTCAAACACGCCCGTTCTCCTTTGCTGTCCATACGGTGAAAGAGGCGCGAGACACCCGGAGTTGACCATCGGGGCACTCTTCGTCGCCGCGTCCGACGTTAGTGAGGAGCAAGAAGATTTGGCAGTGTTAGATTTTCCTCACACCTCGCGATGCCCGGGCGTCACGCGGGAGTTGTCGTCGTACGGTCGACGCATGTCCGTCGACGAAGCCACCACCGCCCCGCCCTCCCTGCGCCAGCGGCGCCGGGCCGCCGCCACGCAGGAGATAGTGGAGGCGGCCGAGCGCCATCTCACCGAACACGGGCCCACGGCCCTGTCGTTGCGCGCGGTCGCCCGCAGCCTCGGCATGACCGTGCAGGCGCTCTACCACTACTTCCCGAGCCGGGACGCGCTCGTCACCGCGCTCGTCACGAAGGCGTACGACGACCTGGCCGACGCCGTGCAGGCCGCCGTCGACGCTCCTGACGACCCGGATCTGCCCCGCCTGGTGGTCGCGGCCGAGGGCTACCGGCGCTGGGGCATCGCGAACCCCGAGCGCTTCCAACTCCTCTACGGCACACCGCTGCGGGACTACGCGGCACCCACCGACGGCCCGACCACCCAGGCGACGCGCCGGATGAGCGCGATCTTCGAGCGCGAGATGTTCGAGGGGTTCACCACGGAGCAGCTCGCGGCGACCGACACCTGCGCGCTCTCACCCGAACTCCGGTCGTACTTCGAGCAGTTGCCGCACTACGGCCAAGGTCATCTGCCCGCGCCCGCGACCGCGCTGCTGATGAGCGCGTGGGGACATCTGCACGGTCTCGTCGCCCTGGAGGTGTTCGGACACACCGATTTCCTCGGCGGGCACCAGGCCGAGCTGTTCCGCATGGCGATGCGGAACCTGCTGGCGGACATCCACCGCCGGATCACCTGACACGCTCCGCCCGGACGTCGTAGCTTGCCGGGGTGGACCTCTTCTCAAGCTCCTGGACAGCGCTTCTCACCGCGGTCGCCGGCCTCGCGGACGAGGATTTCGAGCGGCCGTCCGGTTGCGCCGGCTGGTTGGTGCGGGACCTGGTCTGTCATCTGGTCATCGACGCCCAGGACGTCCTGATCACCCTTGTGACGCCCGCCGACTCGGAGCCGACCCGCGACGCGGTGACCTACTGGGCCGTCACGCAGACGCGGCCCACCGGTGACGACCCGCTCGACGCGCTGATGGTCCGGCTGGCGGCCGCGTACGAGGAGCCCTGGCTGCTCAAGTTCCATCTGGACGACGTCGGTTCGGCCGCCGGCCGCGCCGCCCGACTCGCCGATCCGGGGCTGCGGGTCAGCACCCAGGACGAGGTGCTCACCGCGGGCGACTACCTCTCCGCGTACGTCCTGGAGTGGACGCTGCACCACCTCGACCTGGTCGCCCGACTCCCGGGGGTGGCGGGGCCGCCGGCGGAAACGCTCGCCGGGGCCCGCGCGTTGCTGGAGAAGATCGCCGGGGCCGCCTTCCCCGAGTCGTTCTCCGACCGGGACGCACTGCTCGTCGGCACCGGACGGCGTGCTCCGACGGACGCGGAGAGCGCCCGACTCGGCGCGTTGAGCGCCAAGTTGCCGATGGTCCTCGGGTGACCCGTCGGCAACTCGGGCCGGGTGCGCCCTGGTCGCCGACGGGTGGCGAGCTGCCGTGACACTCAGAGCGCGGCGGCCGCCGCGCGGCCCGCCTGGCGGCCGGAGAACAGGCAGCCGCCGAGGAAGGTGCCCTCCATCGAGCGGTAGCCGTGGACTCCCCCGCCGCCGAACCCGGAGACCTCACCGGCCGCGTACAGACCGGGAATCGCCGTACCCGTGGCGTCCAGGACCCGGCCCGAGAGGTCGGTCTGCAGGCCGCCCAACGTCTTGCGGGTGAGGATGTTGAGGCGGACCGCGATCAGCGGTCCGGCACTCGTGTCCAGGATCTTGTGGATCGCGGCGGTGCGGCTGAGCGAATCCCCCGGGTAGGAAAGGGCGTTGCGGATGCCCATCACCTGGGCGTCCTTCGAGTACGGGTTGTCGATCTCCCGGTCCCGGGCCTCGATCTGCCGCTGGAGATCGGCCAGCTTGATCAGGCCGTCACCGGTCAACTTGTTCATGCCGAGGACCAGTTCGGAGAGCGTGGTGGCGGTGACGAAGTCGACGCCGTTCTTCCTGAACTTCTCGATCGGCTCCGGCGTCTGCCAGATGCGTGAGAGGAGCATCAGGATGTCCTTGTTGGTGAGGTCCGGGTTCTGCTCGGACCCCGACAGCGCGAACTCCTTCGCGATGATCTTGCTCGTGGTGACGAACCACGAGTAGTCGTAGCCGCTGGCGGTGATCGAGCCCAGGGTGTGGAGGGTGTCGTAGCCCGGCATGTCGGGGGCGGAGAACCGCTTGCCGGTGGCGTCGAACCACATCGAGGACGGTCCCGGGAGGATGCGGATGCCGTGGTTGGGCCAGATCGGGTCGTAGTTCCTGAGGCCCTCGGTGTAGTGCCACATCCGGTCGGGGTTGACGATCCGGCCGCCCGCCGCCGAGGTGATGCCCAGCATCCGGCCGTCGACGTACGCCGGCACACCGGTGATCATGGTCTTGGGCGCGTTGCCGAGGCGGGCCGGCCAGTTCTGCCGTACGAGATCGTGGTTGGCGCCTATGCCGCCCGACGTGACGATCACGACCGGGGCCTTGAGGTCGAAGGCGCCCACCACGGTGCGGGAGGTGGCCTTGCCGCGCTGAGCCGTGCTGGGTTCGAGGATCGAGCCGCGGACTCCGGTCACGACTCCGCCCGTGCGGACGATCTCGTTGACCTGGTGGCGGAACTTGAAGACCACCTTGCCGCTCGCGACCCCGGCCCGCACCAGCTTCTCGAAGGGCTCGACCACGGCCGGGCCGGTGCCCCAGGTGACGTGGAAGCGGGGCACCGAGTTGCCGTGTCCGTCGGCGAGGCCGCCGCCGCGCTCGGCCCAGCCGACGATCGGGAACCAGCGGATGCCGAGGCCGTAGAGCCAGGACCGCTTCTCGTTGGCCGCGAAGTCCACATACGCCTCGGCCCACTTGCGGGCCCAGTAGTCCTGGCCGGTCGGGTCGTCGACACCGCGGTCGAAGCCGGCCGTGCCCAACCAGTCCTGCCACGCCAGCTCTTGGGAGTCCTTGATGCCCATGAGCCGCTGCTCGTCGGAGTCGACCAGGAACAGTCCGCCGAAGGACCAGAACGCCTGGCCGCCGAGGTTGGACTCGGGCTCCTGGTCCAGGAGCAGCACTTTCTTTCCTGCGGCGACGAGTTCGGAGGTGGCGACGAGACCGGCGAGGCCGTGGCCGACGACGATGGCGTCGGCGTCCGAGGTGCCGGCCGCGAACGCCGGAACCGCGTGCGCCGCGAGGGCGGCGCCGGCGGCGACACCGCCGGCCACCGTCAGGGCTCTTCGTCTGCTGATCGCCGTGGGGGCCGAGTTCTCCATGAGGTGCCTTCCGGATGAGATACGGGAGGTGCGGGAGGTGTGTTCGACACGTGGAACGTGCCGCGACACCCCAGTGTTACCGCCGGTAGCACCTAGGGAAACCAAGCTGTGTCGGGAGTGTTGCGGGAGTTGGGTTCAGGACAGGGCGAGCGGGCCGTCGCGGTCGATGAAACGGCCCGAGCCGGCGCCGGGTTCCTCGGTCGCGAGCCGGACGATCGCGTCGGTTCCCTCGGAGACGGTCTGGGGGCCGCTGTGGCCGTTGAGGTCGGTCGCCGTGTAGCCGGGATCGGCGGCGTTGACGCGAATGTCCTTGAGGCCCTTGGCGTATTGGGTGGTCAGCATGGTGAGGGCCGCCTTGGAGGCCGTGTAGAGCGGTGCGACGACGGAGGACTCGATCCGCGACGGATCGTGGGTGATGGCGAGCGAGCCCATGCCGCTGCTGACGTTGATGACGACCGGGTCGGGTGAGCGGCGCAGCAGCGGGAGGAAGGCGGTGGTCGTCCGGACCACCCCGAAGACGTTGACGTCGAAGACGGCGAGCGCGTCGGCGCCGGTCAGCTCCGCGGGATCGCCGTGCGAGCCGTGTACACCGGCGTTGTTGATCAGGACGTCGAGGACACCTTCGTGGGCGGCGACGTCGGCCGCGGCGGCGGTGACGGAGGCGTCGTCGGTGACGTCGATACGGACGAACCGCGCACCGAGTGCGGCGGCCGCCTCCGCACCGCGTTCCTGGTCGCGGGCTCCGATGATCACGGTGTGGCCGAGGGCGAGGAGGCGGCGGGCGGTCTCGTGGCCGAGGCCCTTGTTGGCTCCGGTGATGAACGTGGTGGTCATGCGTCCATCGTCCGCGCGGTGCGGGTGCGCCACCAGGGACGCCTCGACCGTAGGAACGGCATTACCAGGATCGGAGTCGGGGGAGGAAGATGGAGGACATGGCGACACACGAAGGGATCGGGCTCGGGCTGGGTGCGACGATCCGTGCCTGGCGGGAGCGGTTGTCCCCGTCGGACCTCGGGCTGCCGTCCGGTCGGTCCCGGCGTGCGGCCGGTCTGCGCCGCGAGGAACTCGCCGAGCGCGCCGGGTTGTCGGTCGACTACGTGGTGCGCCTGGAGCAGGGGCGGTCCACGGCGCCCTCGGCCCAGGTCGTCGCCTCCTTGGCCCGGGCGCTGCGACTGACCACCGTCGAGCGGGAGCACCTCTACCGCATGGCCGGGCTGGTCCCGCCGAACGACGAGCCGATCCCCGATCATCTGCCGTCAGGGGTGCATCGCGTGCTGAACCGGCTCGGGGACGTCGCCGTCGCCGTGTTCGCCGCCGACTGGCAGATGATCTGGTGGAACCCCGGGTGGGCGGCGCTGCTCGGTGACCCGTCGGCCAAGGCGCCCGAGCAACGGAACTTCGCTCGCGAGCGGTTCCCGGTCGGTTCCGGCGACGACGTACGGATCGCCTCCTGGCCGGTGCTGGTGCGCAACGGCGACGCCTCGGATCTCGCGATCGTGTCCGACCTGCGCCGGGCCACCGGCCGCTTCCCGCGCGACGTCCGCCTCGCGGAGCTGATCCGTCAACTCACCGCGGGCAACCCGACATTCGCCCGGCTGTGGTCGAGCGGCACGGTGGCCGCACATCGCGAGGACCGCAAGACGGTCCTGCATCCCGAGGTCGGGTCCGTGGAAGTGGACTGCGATGTCCTGACGGACGGTGAATCCGACCTCAAGATCGTCATCTTGACCGCGGTGCCCGGCAGTTCGGACGAGGGCAGGTTGCGGCGCACGATGACCGGTGACGGATCGCGCGCGCCCAGCTCCTGAGCGGGGGTCAGTGTCGGGCGAACTGGAGCCGCGTGGCCTGGGTGACGTTCGCTCGCACCGCGAGTGCGGGGACGGTGAGTTGCTCGCCGTAGATGTCGGTGAGCCGGAGCTCGCCGCCGCAGCCGGTGCCGTCCTCGGAGAGGAAGTAGTTGTAGTCGGCGCGTGCCAACTGACGCCAGCCGCCGCCCGCGCGAACTTCCAGGCGGGCCAAGGGGTTTCGGTGTCCGATCGCCTGGATGCCGCACCAGTAGCGGGTGGAACCGGTCTTGTAGCGGATCGAGATCGTGTCCGAGACGCTGGGGCTCGCCAGGTTCCAGGTGATCGGGATCCGGCCGGCCGAAGGGGCGGCGAGCTTGGCGAAGGCCTGTGCGCTGAGGTCGATCTGCCCGGGGGCGCAGTCCCCCGGGCATTCGTTGGTGATGCGGACCGTGACACTCGCGCCGCCTGCCGCGTGCACCACCACATACGCCCCGCACGCCTTGGACGACTCGTAGTCCGCGGTGTTCATCGCACCGGTCAGCACGTCGCCGCTCGGGTCGTACATGCAGGCTCCGCCACCGTCCGCGTCGTAGAAGGTGGCGACCCCTCGATAGGTGACACCGGGACGGATGCGGCCGGCCAACGAGGCGGTGCCCGAGGCCGGTTGAGCGGCCTTCGTGACCGCCGGCGCGGCGGAGGCGGTGGCCGCGTGGGCGGTCGGTGTCGCCGACGGCTTCTTCGACGCGGTCGCGCTCGCCCGCGCCGAGGCCGACGAAGTAACGCTCGGAGACGGCGAGTTCACCGCCGGGACGGTGGCGGACGCCGCCGAAGTGACGCCTGCCGCCACGGACTTCACGTCCTCGTCGTCCTTGTTGCCGGGCAGCAGCACCAGGGCCAGGGAGACCACGATGAGTACCGCGGCCGCCGACAGGAACAGCCACCGCTTGGACACCGGACCTCCTTGATGGCCACCACCCGTTGTTCGGAGTGATGAAGGCAGCGATGCTGCCAGTCTCAAGGGGACCGCGGCAAGCCCTTTCTGCGGATGTGCAGTTGGGGACGGGTGTCGGATGGCGTGACTGGTGGTGGAGAAGCCGTCGGACTCACCTGTCCAGGTGGGCGAGCAGCAGGTTGGGGTCCTCGGCGGTGACGTAGGCCGCGCTCAGGACGTAGGCCGTGTCGCCGCGCAGGGCGATGGACGTGGGGTTCCGCAGTCCGTCCGTCGCGGTGAGCACGACCGTGGGGCTGCGGTGCGGCTCGGCGAGGACGACCTCGCTCGAACCGTTGACGGCGGCGAGCAGTTGGTCGCCGCGGCCGGTGAAGGCGAAGTCGTCGATCCCCGGCAGGCCGGTGACCTCGGTGCGGACGCGGCCCGCGTGTCCGTCCCGGAGGACGGGGATGCGTACGACGGTGCCCCGGTCGAGGTTGGTCACCCAGAGGGCCCCGCCCCGGATCTTCAGGCCGTTGGCGCCGAGGAAACCGGTCGACGACAGTTCGGGGGCGGTGGACCAGGCCGTGGGGATGCCGCCCGCGACAGGTACCTTCCAGACCGTGCCGAGCACCGAGTCGGTGACGTAGAGGGTGCGTGAACTGGCGTCCAGCGCAAGGCCGTTGGCCAGCCCGTCGGCCGGCAGCGCGGCGATCCGCTCCGGTGTGCCGCCCGGCCGCAGCCGCCATACGCCAGTGAGGTCGGCGGTGCCGGTGGCGTACAGGAAGTAGAGGGTTCCGTCGTGGGCCCGGACGATGCCGGTCGTCAGCGGGAAGCCCAGTACGGGGGTGTGGACCCCGCCGTCCGCCGGTGCGGGCAGGGTGGCCAGGATCTGGGTGGTTCCCTTCGGTGAGAGCCGGGCGACCTGGCGGGCGGCGGCGAAGGTGACGTAGGCGCTGCCGTCCGGAGCCAGGGCGATGTTCTCCGGGGTCTGCCCCTTGGCCAGGTCGAAGTGGCGGGCGATCCGGGCGTCGCTCAGCGGCGCGGAGGCGGCGGACGCGGATGACGGGAAGAGCACGGCGGTGGCGGCCGCGACGACGACGGCCGTGGACAGAGCCGACTTGGTGAGCGTGGTGAACATGGGTGGTTCCTTAGGGCAGTTGGGTTCGGGCAGGGTTTTCGGGCATGCGGCAGCGACGTGCCGATGCGGTGGTGAGCGGGAGCGGGCGGTGAGCGGGAGCGGGCGGGTGCCGCCCTGGACGGGTCAGTCCGTGCTGATCCGGGATCGAGCCGGCAGGGGCTCGGCCGGTACGGCGGCCTGGGCGAGCAAGGTCAGTGCCGCCCGTGAGGGTGAGCCCGCCGGGGTGGTGGCGACCACGACGCCGATGCCACGCCCCAATCCGAGGCTCTGCTGGACGACCGTCAGCGAGCCCACGACCGGATGCCGCATGTCGTACTGGGCGAACATGTGGGACTTGACGCGGTGATCGGCCCACATCGAGGCGAACTCGGCGCTCTTGGCGCTCAGTTCACCCACCAGCGCGTGCAGCGCCGCGTCGTCGGGGAACCGGCCCGCCATCAGACGGAGGTTGCCCACCACCGCCCTGGCCTTGCTCGGCCAGTCCGCGTACAGCTCACGGGTGTGGGGGTCCAGGAACACCAGCCGGGCCAGATTGGGGCGCCGGTCCGGACGGTCCGGGGCCTCGGGGTCGAGGTGTCCGGCGAAGAGCGCGTGCCCCAGCCGGTTCCATGCGAGCACGTCGGCGCACCGGCCCTGCACGATCGCGGGCCTGTCCCCCAGGACGTCCAGGAGTTGGGCGTTCTCCTCCGTGACCCGCTCCGGCGCGAGCCGTCGGCCCCGCGGGCGCTGTCTCCCCGCGCGGGCCAGGTCGTGCAGATAGCGTCGCTCGGGTTCGTCGAGCCGCAGGGCGCCGGCCAGCGCGTCCAGCACCTCCGGTGAGGCGCTGGGCGACTGTCCCTGTTCCAGCCGGGTGTAGTACGAGACGCTCACTCCCGCGAGCAGCGCCAGTTCCTCGCGCCGGAGACCGGGCACGCGCCGCCGTTCCCCGTACGTGCTCACCCCCACGTCCTCAGGACGGAGGTGAGAACGTCGAGCCTTCAGAAAATCCCCGAGCTGCGTTTCTCCGTTCACGCTTCTCAGTATGGGCGGCCACCGCACACGGAGCCTGCCCCAATCATGGGTATGCAACGGCGGGTCAGGGTCAGTGGATCCGATGCGAATCGCCACGTATGGCGTTCCCCGTTCCGTCGGTGGAATCGGCGACAGGGAGCACGCTTGACACGGGCTCGTTGTCGATTCGACGGTGTCGGGCGTGACATTGCCCGCGGTACGACCGGACAGTGATCCGCCACGGTGGCCTACCGGCTCGGCCAGTGGCACAAGCTCACCGGAACCGACCCCCGCACCTTCACCGGACTGCTCCGCTCGGTCGTCGGCATCACGGGGTGACCTCGGCTGTGGAATCCACAGGGATCCGCCCCCTCACTCCATGATCGCGCCGAAGACCGGCCACGGTGCGATTCCTACACTCCGTAATTGACGACGTGCCGCGCTCCGGGCACGCCTCAAGCGAGGGAATGGATCCGGAATGGCACAGACAGACCCTAGTTCCTATGTCATGGGAAATACCTCCGAGGAGGCGGACCAGCTCGGGATACAGGCTTCCCTGTACGACCGCCACACCCAATTTCTGTTGCGGACGGCCGGGTTGAAAGAGGGAATACACGTCCTCGATGTCGGCTGCGGTATGGGGGAAGTGTCGCTCTGCGCGGCGCTCAGGGCGGGCGGCCGTAACCCCGACATGGGTGAGCAACTCGCTCATGTGCTACGGCTTTCGGGGCTGTCCGATCCCCGTGTGGCGGTCGCCGTGCCGACCGGTGGCCCGGACTCGGCGGCGGTGACCCTGATCGCCGAGTCGGCACGCAGTCTCCTGCCGGTGATGGAACGCGCCGGCATCACCACCGCCGAGGAAGCGGACCTCGACACCTTGCGGGCCCGCATGTCGCGCGCGTGCGCGGAGGTCCACGCGACGGTCTATGTGCCGGAGCTCGTCGCCGCCTGGGCCGAGTTGCACTGAGGGATGCCGAATTCGGTCACAGCGTCGGGGCTCACTGGCCCTCGAATCCCTCGGTCCGACTCCACTTGAGCGTGGTGTCCCTCCCGAAGACCACCCGCTGTCCGTCCTCGGAGACCGTGGCCCGTTCCCAACCGTCGAAGTTCTTGGTGACGTTGACACTCCAGTCGGTCAGGCCGCTGATGCCGACGGCCGCGATGGACTCGGTAGGCGGTTCACCGTCGTAGCAGTACGAGCCGAAGTCGGCGATCGCCGCCACGGTTCCTTTCTTTGTACGGAGTTGGATGCCCTGGCAGGCGTCGGTCCGGGTGCGGTAAATGACTTTCGGCGCGGTCCAGGCCTTCGCCCGGGGACTGTAGTGCTGCTCGACGAGCCCCTTGCCCCGGCGGTAGTGCAGGGCCACACGACGGCCGTCGTCGAGTGTCACCTCGGCGTTGTACGGGCTCGGACCGCCGCTCCAGGGAAGGTCGCTCTTCTCCAACTCGGCGCCGTACACGGAGGAGTCCGAGGGCTCCGAGGAATCCGGGGAGGCGCTCGCGGAGGGGGCTTTCGTCACCGAGCCCTGGTGACCGCATGCCACCGCGACGACCAGCATCGACACCACCGCCGTCACCCTGGCCAGCATCTGCATGCCGGGCTTGTGCATCCACGCCTCCCGTCGCCTCGTCGCAGCTCAGCTTAGGCACGCTCCTCGGTGAGGCACCCGAGGACTCATGGGGTGGTCGGGGGTGTCGTCCAGATACGCCGTTCGGCGCTCAGCGGGTCGTCGAGTGTCTCGGGGACGGTGTCCCAAACCATCGTCGTACGGCGCTTGTCGGTGTAGCGGGGCCAGTTCGGGCCCGGGTCGAGGTCGCGGACGAAGGCGACCCAGGCTCCGTGCATCGCGTCGGCGAGGGACTGGGGTGGGTGTGGGCCCGTCGCGGCGGTGACGCGTTCGGCGTCCAGGAGGTCGAAGGCGAAGGGGATCTCGACGCAGTGGGCGGCGCTGCCCCAGGTGAAGTGGTAGAGCCAGGTGGGCAGTTCGTGGTGGGCGCGGGACTCGGCGAGGGCGAGGGACGGGCCGCGGAAGATGGCGTCGGTGAGGGCCTGGCCGATGCGGTGCGTCGGGTCCGTCCCCTCCCTCAGCGCGGCGTACGCGGTCACGGCCTCGGGGCCCAGGCCGTGACCGGTCAGCACAGCGTCGACTACCCCAGTCGGTACGGGAGTTGGAGTGCTCCCGGGCGGGGGGTAGAACTCGCGCTCGGTGAAGCCGAGCAGGAGCGGTACGGAGGCTGCGCTGCCGTCCGCGAAGGCATCCGGGACGGGGACCGGGATCAACTCCCCGTCGGCGAAAGGCGCCAGCGTCAGACCCGCCTCGGGTGTGGCGAGGGCGTCCTGGAGGGCGAGCAGTTCGTCGTCGGTGAGGTCGCGGAGCGCGGCGGCGCGGGCGGGGACGCCGGTGATTTCGGTCAGGCGGGCCGAGTCGGCGAGGGCGTCGCGGCGGTGCTGGGGGGACCTGACGGCACCGGACTCGGAGATCGCGGCGCGGAACAGCCCGTGCGCGGAGGGGGTCGCCATCAGGGTCTGCACGGCGCCGCCGCCCGCCGACTGCCCGGCGACGGTGACCTTCCCGGGGTCGCCGCCGAACGCCTCGATGTTGTCCCGTACCCAGGTCAGCGCGGCGATCCAGTCGAGCACACCGCGGTTGTCGGGGGCGTCCTCGAGAGGGAGGAAGCCCTCGATGCCGAGCCGGTAGCCGAGGGACACGAGGACGATTGCGTCGCGGGCGAAGGTGGACCCGTCGTACCAGGGGCTGGCGGCCGATCCGGCGACGTAGCCGCCGCCGTGGATCCAGACGAGGACCGGCAGGTCGGCGCCCGGGTGCGGGTCCGGGGTGAAGACGTTGAGGTTCAGTGTCCCGTCGCCCGGTATCGACGGCTCGGGGATGGTGGTGGGGCCGTCGAGGATGAAGGGGCGGCGTTGCGCGGTGGGTCCGTACCGGGTGGCGTCGAGGGGTTCGGTCCACGGCTCGGGCGGGACGGGGGCGGCGAAGCGGAGTTCGCCGACGGGGGCCTGGGCGTAGGGGATGCCGAGGAAGCGGGCGGTGGTGTGCTGCCACGTCCCGAGGACGGGGCCCTGGGACGTGACAGCGAGTACGGAATGGGGCACGGAACAACTTCCTTGTGGAGATGGGAGGTAATGGGCGCAGGTGAGAGGTTACGGATGATGGTCGAAGTCTCGCGCCCCACCCGCTATTTGACGCCCTTGATCGGCCTGATCGCGAGCGCGCTGATCAGTACGACGGCCATGGCGAAGGCGAACAGGACGCGGTAGCCAGGGAGTTTGTCGGAGCCCGCGGCGAACGAGGTGATGAGCACGGAGGCGATGATCGGTCCGAGGGCCTGCGGGACGTTGGTGGCGATGTTGAGGATGCCCAGGTCCTTGCCGGCCGCCGCGCCCTTGGGCAGCACCTCCGTCATCAGGGCCATGTCCAGCGACATGTACGTACCGAAGCCCATGCCGCTGACCAGCGCGTACGCGTACATCGCGGGCAGGGTGGGGCTGACCAGCGGGATGGCCATGGACAGGGCGAGCAGGACCGACGCGCCGATCACGAAGATCTTGCGGCGGCCGGTGCGGTCGGAGATCCTCGCCACCGTCACCACGCTGGTGACGGAGCTGATCGACCGCGGTCTGGTCCGCGAGGCGGGTTCCGTGCCGACCGGTGGCCGGGGCCGCCCCCGGCGCCTGTTGGGGCTCGTCCCCGAACGCGTGGTCGTCCTCGCCGCGCAGGTGAGCCTGGAGTCCGTGCACGTCATGGCGGCGGACTTCCGGGGCCGTGTCCTGCACCGAGAGTCGGCGCCCCATCGCGCGCCGTACGGCGATCCGCGCGCGCTGGCCGCGGTGATCGGCTGCGTGGTGCGCTCGGCCGAGGCGGCGGTACGGGACGCGGCACCGGACGCCCATCTCGCCCAACTCGCCGTGGCCATGGCCGGACCGGTCGTCGGGACCTCCCAACTGGTCGCCGCCGCGATCGACTTCGGCTGGCGCAGCACCGATCTGCGTGCTCTGGTGACCGCCGAACTCCCCTTGCTCGAATGCCCTGTCGACGTGGTGAACGACGCCAACATGGCGGCCCTGGCCGAGTACCACGCCCTGGAGGCCGCGGGCGTGGAGCACCCCGACACCGTCGCCTACATCAAGGCCGACACCGGTGTGGGCGGCGGGCTCCTCGTCAACGGCCGTGTGCACAGCGGGAGTCACGGCATGGCGGGCGAGATCGGGCACCTGCCGATCGCCCTCGACGGGCCCCACTGCCGTTGTGGCACGCGGGGTTGTCTGGCGACCTACATCGGTCCCGAACCCCTCATCCACGCGGCCGGGTTGGACCATGTCGCCGCGACCGAGGGCGGCGAGGCGGCACTGGCCGAGCTGGACCGCCGACTGCGCGCGGCCGATCCGGCCGCGATCGCCGCCCTCGGCGCGGCCGGGCACGCCCTGGGCGCCGCCGTCCTCGGCGTGTCCGGGGTCACCGACGCGGGCGAGATCATCCTCGGCGGATACCTCGCCACCTGGGCCTCCTGGCTCCGCCCCGGCCTGGACGCCCGCCTGGCCGGACGCCGCGCCCTGGCACCCGACATGCAACCGGCCATCACCTTCGGCGTCCTCGGCGCCGAGGCCACACTGCGCGGCGCGTTCCAGACCTGCCGCGACGCCCTGCTCGACGACCCCACCGGCGTTCCGGCACTCCCGCAGGCACCGGTCACCGTGCCGTCGCCGTAGAACCTGCGCGGCGGATCATTCCGCAAACGCGAGTTCCGAAACGCACGTCGGGCGCCGCTGCTCTCCCCGCCCCCGCCGACTGTGCCCTCTGGAGGCCGGGGTCTGCGCTAACCAGTCAAAGCCCACGACGGTGGTTAGTGAAGACCCCAGCCTCCAGCACCCACCCACCGCCCAGGCACGCCTCCGAAGCGCGAAACCCACATCCACAACAGCCCGCCCAGCGCCCCACGACGCCCCGATCTCGTGGTCCGCGGCTTCGTGACCCCGCCCCCGTACATGCATACTCGGGCTCTGCGCGCGCACCTGCGTTCGCGAGAAGCGGGAGGTGGGCGATGGTGGTGCCCTCGGCAGCGGGGACCGAGCCCCGGAAAATCACGATCAATGATGTCGCCGCGTCCGCGGGGGTGTCCCGGCAGACCGTGTCGCGGGCGCTCAACGACAAGGGCGAGATCGACAGCGAGACGAAGCAGCGGGTGCTCGACGCGGCCCGTGCGCTCGGATACCGGCCGAGCCGGTTCGCGCGGGGGCTGGTGCGGCAGGACACGATGACGATCGGGCTGGTGATCCCCGATCTGCTCAACCCGTTCTTCACGGAGGTCGCCGCCGCCGCGCTGGAGGCTGCCAGGACCCGTGGCTGGCAGGTCGTCGTGTACGACACCGGGGACCGGGCCGAGGAAGAACGCGGCACGCTCCAGGTGATCAGTTCGCAGGTGGACGCGGTCATCGGCTACTTCAGCTGCCCCGAGAGCGAGTTGGAGAAGTTCACGCGCGGCATGCCGGTGGTGCTCATCGGCAGGGAGGAGCGCACGCGGTTCAGCGCGATCGAGATCGACGGCACGGCGGGGGTGCACGCCGCGGTCGCCCACCTGGTCGCGCGGGGGCACACCCGGATCGGCATGCTCGACCACCACACCCGCGCCGAACCGAGCGTCCGCCACGAGTGGTTCACGACGGCCGCGGCGGCCCACGGCATCGAGGCCGGCATGGTGGTCGGCGCGGACCAGACGGCCGACGGAGGTGGCGAGGCGCTGAGGACCCTGCTCGCCGACCATCCCGACATCACCGCCGTCTTCACGTTCAACGACATCATCGCCATCGGCGCCCTGCGCGAGGCACGTCGGCTGGGCCGGAGAATCCCGCAGGAACTGGCGGTCATCGGCTTCGACGGACTCCAGCTGGGCGCGCTGGTCGAGCCCCCGCTCAGCAGCGTCGCCCTGGACACCCGCAGGCTCGGTGCCCTCGCCATCGAACAGGTCGCGCGCCTGCTGTCGGGAGGGGAAGCGCTTGTCGCCGACGACCTGGTCGTGCGGGGCGAACTGCGGCTGAGCGGCTCCGCCTGACGGCCGCCCGCGCGTCCGGTCCGAATGTCTTGACACCCGCCCGCACCGGAGCGCAAACTTCCGAACATTCGCAACACACTCCAAGGGGTCTATCTGCAAGCAGTCCCGTGAGCGCTCACGGGAGCGCTCACGGGACGCTCTTAGACCCCGCAACAAATGGTGTGCCCACGTCCCTTCCACCCAGAAGGCATCCCGCCCGAGGGATCAGCATCGAAGCCGCCTAGCACCGCCGCTAGTCGTTGTCTGGAACGGAAACCATGAGCAGCACAGTCACGCGCATCCGCCTCGGCGCCGTCGCCGTGGCCGCCAGTGTCGCCGTACTCGCCGGATGCTCGTCATCCGAGCCGTCGGCCAAGACATCCGCGGCCTCCTGCGCGCCCGCGAAGGGCAAGGTCACCCTCCAGTACTGGAACACGGTTCCGGGCATGGACAAGGTTGTCGCCCTGTGGAACAAGAAGAACCCGAACATCCAGGTCGAGACGAAGAACATCTCCAACGACCAGTACGGCACCCTCGGCAACGCCCTCAAGGCGGGCAAAGCGCCGGACCTGGCCCAGGTCGGCTACGACGAGTTGCCCAACCTGCGCACCCAGAGCGCGTTCGTGGACGCCTCGTCCTGCTCCGCGGCGACCGCCGCCAAGTCGAAGTTCGTGCCGTGGACCTGGTCGCAGACCAGCTTCGGCAACACCGGCGTGTTCGCCCTGCCGCAGGACACCGGGCCGATGGCCCTCTACGTACGCAGTGACATCTTCAAGAAGTACGACGTCGCGATCCCGACGACCTGGGACGAGTACGCGGCCGCCGCGCAGAAGCTGCACAAGGCGGACTCGAAGCTCGACATCACCTTCTTCGACCCGAACAACGCCGAGTGGTTCAACGGGCTGCTCTGGCAGAACGACTCCCAGATGTACAGCTACTCCGGCGACAAGTGGCAGGTCACCGTCGCGTCGGACAAGAGCAAGCAGGTCGCCGACTACTGGCAGAAGCTGATCTCCGGCAAGCTCGTGCGCACCGATCTCGCCCACGGTTCGACGCAGATGTACGCCGCCTACCAGCAGAACCAGATCGCCAGCTACATCGGTGCCGCCTGGGGCTACAGCATGTTCCGCGACAACCTGCCCAAGCAGGCCGGGAAGTGGACCATCGTCCCGATGCCGACGTGGGGTTCGGACGGCGCCTCCGGTGACTGGGGCGGCTCGACCGTCGGGTTCATGAAGGGCAGCAAGCACCTCTACGAGTCGGTCAAGTTCAACACCTGGCTCAACACCGACCCGGAGGCCCTCGCGCTGGAGAACCAACTGGGCGGCCTCTACCCGGCGGCGACCGCGGGGCTCCAACTGCCCGCGCTGTCCAAGGGAGTTCCGTACTACAACAACGAGAAGATCTTCGACGTCTTCGCCGACTCGTCCAAGAAGATCAACACCAGCTTCGCCTGGGGACCCACGCAGAAGACGGTGAACCTCGCGCTGCAGGACGCGATGGCCAAGGCGGCGGCCGGCAGCGGCACGCTCGGCGACGCGCTGTCGGCGGCGCAGGCGGCCGCGTTGAAGTCGATGAAGGATCAGGCGATCCCGGCAGCGGCGGGCAAGTGACCGCACGATGACCGACATCGCACCCCGCGCGACGCGCGTGGTGGCCAAGCCCGGGGGCCGTCGCCGTCTCAACGGCGGCGGCCCCCGGGCGGGCACCATCTTCGCGTTCGTGATCCCCTTCTTCCTTCCGTTCGTGCTGTTCTACCTGGTGCCGGTGGGCTACGCGCTGTGGCAGAGCGTCCGCGTCGTGCGCCGCACCGGCGGTCAGTACGGCACCTCGTACACGACCTTCGGCGGCTTCGAGCAGTACGGGAAGGTCTTCCAGAACGACGAGTTCTGGTCCAGCATCGGGCGCATCGGCCTGTTCGGCATCGTGCAGGTGCCGGTGATGCTCTTCGTGGCGCTGGTCATCGCGCTGCTCCTCGACACTCCCCTGCTGCGGCTCAAGTCCGTGTTCCGCATCGCCGCGTTCATGCCGTACGCGGTGCCCGGTGTCATCGCCGCGATCATGTGGTCGTACCTCTACTCGCCCCAACTCAGCCCCGTCGTCGACCTGTTGAACGACATCGGGCTCAAGCCCGACTTCCTCGGGCCGGGCGCGGTGCTGTGGTCGGCGGCGAACATCTCCACGTGGCTGTGGACCGGCTACAACATGCTGATCATGTTCTCGGCGCTCCAGTCGATCCCGCAGGAGCTGTACGAGGCCGCCAAGCTCGACGGCGCGAGCAACTGGGCCATCGCCTGGCGGATCAAGGTCCCGATCATCGCCCCGTCGATCGTCCTCACCACGGTGTTCTCGATCATCGGCACGCTCCAGCTCTACGCCGAGCCGGCCGTGCTGCGGCAGATCTCCTCGAACATCTCCAGCACGTTCACGCCGAACATGCTCGCCTACGCGGTGGCCTCCGGGAACAACTACCAGCAGGCCGCGGCGATCTCCGTGGTCATCGCCGTCATCACCTTCGTCCTGAGCTTCGGGTTCATGCGACTGACGTCGAAGAGGGCCGGCCTGTGAACAAGCGATCCGTGAGCGACCGAGCCATGAACAACCGTTCCGTGAACCGTGAGAGCCAGGTCAGCCGCACCGCCGCCATGGCCCTGATGCTGCTCCTGGCGATCTACTTCCTGCTGCCGATCTACTTCCTGATCGTCGCCTCCACCAAGCCGCAGGGCGACCTCGCCGCCACCAACGGCCTGGCGTTCTCGCACTTCAACCTGTTCGAGAACCTGCGGGTCCTGTTCACCCGCAGCGACGGCATCTTCGGCCGCTGGGCCCTCAACACCGTGATCTACGCGGTACTCGGTGCGGCGGTCGGAACACTGATCTCCGCGCTGTGCGGCTACGCGCTCGCCAAGTTCCGGTTCCGTGGGCGGGAGTTCCTGTTCTCCGTCATCCTCGGCGGTGTCCTGGTCCCCACCACCGCTCTGGCGCTCCCGCTGTTCCTGCTGTTCTCGGCGACGGGCATCGTCAACACGTACTTCGCGGTGTTCCTGCCCAGCATCGTCAGCCCCTTCGGTGTCTATCTCGCGCGCATCTTCGCCAACGCGGCTGTTCCGCAGGAGCTGTTGGAGTCGGCGCGGCTGGACGGCGCCGGTGAGTTCCGCACGTTCTTCTCGGTGGCGTTCAAGCTGATGACGCCGTCGCTGGTGACGATCTTCCTGTTCCAGTTCGTGGCCATCTGGAACAACTTCTTCCTGCCGATGGTGATGCTGCAGAAGGAGTCCCTCTTCCCGATCACGCTCGGCCTCTACGAGTGGAACGGCCAGACCGCCCGCGCCCCGCTCCTTCAAGAGTCCGTCATCACCGGCTCATTGGTGTCGATCGTGCCCGTGATCATCCTGTTCATCCTGCTCCAGCGGTTCTGGCGCACCGGACTCGCCGCCGGTTCCCTCAAGTGACCGTCCCCGCACAGAAGGTGTCTCCCGCCATGACCGACTCCGCTGTCTTCGTGCCCCATTTCCACTGGGACCGGGAGTGGTACGAGCCTTTCCAGGTGTTCCGGCACCGGCTCGTCGCCGCCCTCGACACCGTGCTGGAGACGGCGGAGACGGACCCGGACTTCCGGTTCACCGTCGACGGCCAAATGGCCGCGATCGAGGACTACTTGGAGATGCGGCCGGAGAACCGCGACCGGGTCGCGGCCCTGGTCGCCGAGGGCCGGCTCGCGGTCGGGCCCTGGCTGATCCTGCTCGACGAGTTCCTCTGCTCCGGCGAGACCATCGTCCGTAATCTGCGCATGGGTTGGGCGGCCGCGGCCGAGCTGGGCGGCGCGATGCCGATCGGCTATCTGCCCGACATGTTCGGCCACATCGCGCAGATGCCGCAGATCCTGGCCCGCGCCGGCATCGAGCACGCGGCGCTGTGGCGCGGGGTGCCCGGCTCCGTCGCGGGCCACGCCTTCGACTGGCGGGCGCCGGACGGCTCCCAGGTGCGCACCGAGTTCCTCTTCGACGGCTACGACAACGGCCTCGACGTCCTCCTGATCCCCGAGCAGATCGGCCGCGCTCTGGGCGACTACGCGGAGATGACGGCCGAACGGTGGGGCGGCGACCCGGTGTTGGCGATGGCCGGCACCGACCACAACGCGCCCGATCCCCACCTCGCCTCCTGGCTGCGGCGGGCCTCCGGTGAGGGCCAGGCGATCACCGTCGCCACCCTCGACGAGTACCTCCGCAAGCACGTCCGTGACGAGGTGTCCGCCGTCGTCACCGGTGAGCTGCGCAGTCATGTGCGCGGCAACATCCTCCCGGGCGTGCTCTCGGTTCGGCTCGGACTCAAGCAGCGGATGGCGCTCGCGGAGCGCACCATCGACCACGCCGAGCGCATGAACGCACTGTGGTCCTGGCGCGACGACTCGCCGTTCCTGGACCTCGCCTGGCACAAGATCATCGAGTCGACGGCGCACGACTCGGTGGTCGGCTCCGGCACCGACGAGACCTGCGACCAGGTCGCCGCACGGCTCGCCGAAGCCGCGCAGACGGCGCGTGCCGTACGGGACGCGGCGCTCACCGGACCCGCCGCCCGGGTGCCGAGCGACGGCCATCTGGTCGCCAACCCGCTGCCGTTCGACCGCTCGGCGCTGGTCGAGGTGGACGTCGTGGCCCCGCCCGAGGGCAGCACGCTCGTCGCGACCGCCCCCGACGGGTCCACGGCCCCCGTGCAGTTGGTCTCCCAGGCGCCGACCGTCCTCAGCGACGAGCGCATGGACGCCTCGCGGCTCGAACGCGTCCTGCGCCGCATCCACCGCCGCGAACTCTTCGGCCGCCAGATCGACCACTACGAACTCACCCCCGGAGCCCTCGTCTTCCACCTCGCCGAGGTGCCGACCAGCGGCCCCTTCGACCTGCTGATCCTGCGCCGCGAGGTCGCCGCGGCGGCGGCCGATCACCCGGGTGAGTGGCGGGTGTCGACGCTGGAGGAGGCCCGGGCCACCGCACTCGTGCCCGTGCGCGTCCCCGCCTCCGGGCTGGCGTCCTTCCGGGTCGGGCCGAGCGACCGCGCCGACGGCGCCGTACCGTCGCACGCTCCGGCTACGGCGACGGACCGCACCCTCTCCAACGGGCTGGTCGAGGTCACGGTCGCCGCCGACGGCACCCTGGACGTCACCGGCTCCGACGGCACCGTGCTGTACGGAGTCGGGCGGCTCGTCGACGGCGGGGACCGGGGCGACAGCTACAACTACGCTCCTCCGGCTCACGACCTCCTCGTGTCGGAGCCGACGGAGGTCACCGTCGAGCCGGTCGAGAACGGTCCGTTGCGGGCGCGGCTGCGGGTCACCCGGGTCTACGCGTGGCCGGCCGCGCTCTCCGCCGACCGGGATGTGCGCGGCGAGCGGACCGTGCCGACGCTGGTGGAGACGCTCGTGGAGGTGCGCGCGGGCGAGCCGTTCGTGCGGGTGTCCACGTCCTTCCTCAACCAGTCCGCCGACCACCGGCTGCGCTTCCACGTACCGCTGCCCGAGCCGGTCACGAGCTCCGCGTCCGCCGGTCAATTCGCGGTCACCGAGCGCGGGTTGACCGCCGAGGGCGGCTGGGGCGAGTTTCCGCTGCCGACCTTCCCGGCCGACGCGTTCGTGTCGGCCGGTGCCGCCACCGTCCTGCTCGACCACTCAAGCGAGTACGAACTGGTCGGCGACGGCTCCGAACTCGCGATCACGCTGCTGCGCGCGATCGGCTCGATCAGTGTCAACATCCACCCCCTGCGCGACGAACCGGCGGCGAGCGAGATCCCCGTGCCCGGTGCGCAGGACCTCGGGATGCGGATCGAGAACCGGTTCGCCGTCGTCCCCTCGGCGAGCGCGACCGGCTGGCGCGGCGCGCACGCGGTCGCGCTCGCGGAGGAGTTCCGCGGCGACGTCCTGGTCGCCCGGGGAACCGCGCCCGCCGGGGCTCAACTGCCGCCCGACACGGCCGGGTTGCGGGTCGACGGGAAGGACGTCCTCGTCTCGGCCGTCCGCCGTGTCACCGACGACGAGCACGGATCCGGCACCGAGGTGCGGCTGACCGCGATGAGCGACGACGCGTCGACGACGGTCCGGGTGACGGGGCCGTTCACCGAGGCCGCCACCGTCGATCTGCTGGGCCGGACGATCTCCAGCTCCCGGGCCGAGGGCCAGCTCGAACTCGCCCTCGGTCCATGGGAGATCCACAGCCTCGTGCTCCGGTAGGCCGCCATGATCGAATGCAATACGCCCGTTCTGCTCTCACGAAAGCGTTGTGACCTCGTGCTTCCCGAGTTCTCCCCCCATGTTTCCGACCTCGCACCCGGCCGTGGCGCCCTGCGCCCGGCGCGCTCGTGGCTGCACTCCGACGCGAAGTCCCTATCTCTGAACGGGTCTTGGCGGTTCCGCCTGTCCCCCACGGCAACGGCTGCGGAGGACTTCACGGCCGAGGGCTTCGACGCCCAGGGCTGGGACAGCCTTCCGGTGCCCTCCCACTGGGTGCTGGAGGGCGATGGCGCGTACGGCCGCCCGATCTACACGAACATCCAGTTCCCGTTCCCGATCGACCCGCCGCACGTCCCGGACGAGAACCCGACCGGCGACTACCGCCGCACCTTCGACGTCCCCGCCGACTGGTCGGACGCCGAGCGGGTCGTGCTGCGCTTCGACGGTGTCGAGTCGCTGTTCCGCGTGTGGGTCAACGGCGTCGGGATCGGCGGCGCGAGCGGCAGCCGGCTCGCCCACGAATTCGATGTGACCGACGCCGTACGACCGGGCGAGAACGTCGTCGCCGTGCGGGTGCACCAGTGGTCGGCGGCCAGTTACGTCGAGGACCAGGACCAGTGGTGGCTGCCGGGCATCTTCCGCGATGTCACCCTGGTCGCCCGGCCGGCCGGGGGTATCGAGGACGTCTGGCTGCGCACGGGCTTCGACCACGGGCGCGGGCGGGTCGAGGCCGAGGTCGTCGCCGACGCCACGGCGTTCCCCGTCACCCTGCGCATCCCCGAGCTCGGCGTCGAGCAGGTCTGGGCGACGCCGGACGACGTGGCCCCCGTGGACCTCGCCGAGGTGGAGCCCTGGTCTGCCGAGCTGCCCCGCCTGTACGACGCCACGGTGTCGACGGCTGCGGAGACGATCACCCTGCGGGTGGGTTTCCGCACGGTCGAGATCCGCGGGGACCAGTTCCTGGTCAACGGCCGCCGGGTGGTGTTCCACGGGGTGAACCGGCACGAGACCCACCCCGAGCGCGGCCGTGTCTTCGACGAGGCGCACGCCCGCGAGGACCTCGCCCTCATGAAGCGGTTCAACGTGAACGCGATCCGCACCAGCCACTACCCGCCGCACCCCCGGCTGCTCGACCTCGCCGACGAACTCGGCTTCTGGGTGATCCTCGAATGCGATCTGGAGACGCACGGCTTCGACAAGGTCGGCTGGATCGGCAACCCCAGTGACGACCCGGCCTGGCGCGAGGCGTACCTCGACCGGATCCAGCGCACGGTCGAGCGGGACAAGAACCATCCCAGCATCGTGATCTGGTCGCTCGGCAACGAGGCCGGCACCGGCAGCAACCTCGCCGCGATGTCGGCGTGGGTGCACGCCCGCGACGCCGAACGCCCCGTGCACTACGAGGGCGACTACACAGGCGAGTACACCGACGTGTACTCCCGCATGTACGCGTCCGTGCTGGAGACCGAACAGATCGGCACCGACGGCTCCCGCGCCCCGCTGCTCAACTGCACGCCCGCGCAAGGCGCCCGGCAGCGCACCAAGCCGTTCCTGCTGTGCGAGTACGCGCACGCGATGGGCAACGGACCGGGCGCGTTCGACCAGTACGAGGCGCTGGTGCACGAACATCCGCGCCTGCACGGCGGTTTCGTCTGGGAGTGGCGCGACCACGGCATCCTGGCCACGACCCCGGACGGCACGCCGTACTACGCGTACGGCGGCGACTTCGGAGAGGTCGTCCATGACGGCAACTTCGTGATGGACGGCATGGTGTTGAGCGACGACGTGCCGACGCCGAGCCTGCACGAGTTCAAGGCCGTGGTCGCGCCGGTGCAGTTCGCCTTCGACGGCGACAAGGTCGCGGTCACCAACCTCCGGCATACGACCGACACGTCCGACCTGCGCTTCCGCTGGCGGGTCGAGCACGACGGAGTGCCGGTGGAATCAGGGGTGTTGGAGGTCCCCCTCGTCGCGGCGGGCGACTCGAGCCGGGTGTCGCTGCGGCCGGTCGCGGTGTCGCCGGACGCCGAGACCTGGCTGACGATCGACGCGGAGCTGGCGACCGCGACCGCCTGGGCACCCGAGGGTCATGTCGTCGCAACCGCCCAGCTGGACCGTTCGGTTCGCCGTCCGGTGCCCGCCGCCCGCGCCCGGTTCGACTGGCAGCCCGGCGACGGAACCCTCACGCTCGGTATCGCCGAGTTCGCCGGCGGATCTCTCGTACGGCTCGGCGAACGGGCAGTGGCCGGGCCGCGGTTGGAGCTGTTCCGGGCGCCGACCGACAACGACAAGGGCGCCTGGGGTGACGTCAAGGAGAGCGACGCGAACGTCGACGGAGTCTCCAACGCCGAGCTGTGGCTGCGCGACGGACTCGACCGGCTGACCTCGCGCCGGGTGTCCGTGGAGCAGAGCGCGGACGCGCTGCGCACGGTCGACAAGGTCGCGGCCGCCGACTCGGGACTGTCGGTGCTGGTGGAGTCCGTCTGGACGCGGGAGAGCGACGGCGAGGTGGAGCTGCGGGTGGAGATCCAGCCCTCGCACGGCTGGCGGACGGTGTGGCCGCGGATCGGGGTCCTCTTCGATCTGCCCGACGGCACGGCCCCGGTCGACGGCGCCGAGTGGTTCGGCCTGGGCCCGCTGGAGTCCTACCCCGACAGCATCCGGGCGGCCCGTACCGGCCGTTTCGCGTCCACCGTGGGTGACCTCTCGGTCGACTACGCGCGACCGCAGGAGACCGGTCATCGTTCCGAACTGCGCCGACTGGCGCTGACCAGCGGCGACACCGAAGTGCTGCACATCGTGGCGCTCCCCGACACGCACGGGCGCCGCCCCGGCTTCACGCTCGGCCGCCACACCCCGCAGGAGATCGCCCGGGCCGGGCACCCCTTCGAGCTGCCGGCGTCGACGACGAGCCGGCTCATCGTCGACGCCGCCCAGCACGGGCTCGGCTCCCGGGCCTGCGGTCCGGACGTGTGGCCCGCGTTCGCGCTGCGCCCGGAATCCCGGACGATCAGGCTCCGGATCACGGCACCGCGCTAGGTCGGCACCTCTGAGGGTGCGGTCTCGCACGGCGGGGACCGCACCCTCAGTATGGGAGGGGACGACTGCCGTCCCGGGGCGCCGCCCCTTACCGGGCGCCCCCTAGGGGAAGGAGCTCCCGATGCCCACCCTGCTCTCGGTGAATGTCGGCATGCCGAAGGACGTCCCCTGGCAGGGCAAGACCGTCTACACAGGTGTATGGAAATACCCGGTGATCGGCCCGGCCATGGTCCGGCGGCTCAACATCGACGGCGACGGCCAGGGTGACACCGCGGGCCACGGCGGCGAGCAGCGGGCCGTGCTCGTCTACCAGATCCAGTCGTACCGGCACTGGCAGCGGCACTTCGGCCGGGACGACCTCGGCTACGGCCAGTTCGGCGAGAACCTCACCGTGGACGGCCTGCTCGACGACGAGGTGTGCATCGGCGACCGGTACCGCATCGGGGAGGCCGAGTTCGAGGTCACCCAGCCGCGTGTCACCTGCTATCGCGTCGGCATGCGCTTCGGCGCCCCCGAGCTGGCCGCGCTGCTGGTGAGCCATCACCGTCCCGGGTTCTACATGCGGGTCGTACGGGAGGGCCGGGTGCAGGCCGGCGACCGGATCGTACGGACCAGGACCGGTCCGGGCGAACTGAGCGTGGCCGCCACCGACGCGCTGCTCTACCTCCCTGGTCGCGAACCCGCCCAGCTGCGCCTCGCCCTGGACATCCCCGCGCTGAGCCCCGGCTGGCAGGGCTCGTTCCGTGAGCTGCTCGCCGCGGCCGACGGTCCGCAGCCCGCGGCCCGCCCGGCCTGGGCCGGTTTCCGCACTCTGCGGGTGACGGACGTGATCCCCGAGACCACGACGGTCACCTCCATCCGGCTGACCGCCCCGGACGACTCCCCGCTCCCGGCCGCCCGCGCGGGCCAGTACCTGACCCTGCGCGTTCCCACGGCGACCGGACCCGCCCCCGTGCGCAGCTACTCGCTGTCCGCCGCACCCGACGCCGGCAGCTACCGGATCAGCGTCAAACACGAGCCCCACGGCACCGCGAGCGGCTATCTGACCACGCGGCTACGGCCCGGCGCCGTTCTCGAAGTCGCCGCGCCCCGTGGGGAGTTCGTGTACGCCGAGGGCAGCGGACCGGTGCTCCTCATCTCCGCCGGCATCGGTCTCACGCCGGTGCTGTCCATGTTGCACGCGCTCGCGGCGCAGGGCAGCAAGCGTGCGGTCTGGTGGATCCACGGCGCGCGCGGTCCCCGGGAACACCCCCTCGCGGCCGAGGCACACGAGCTGCTCGCCGCGCTGCCGGACGCGCAGGAACACGTGTTCTATAGCGCGGCCACGCCCGAGGAACGGCAGCGCGCCCACGCCGCCCCGGGCCGCCTCACGAGGGAGCGCCTGCTCGCGCTGTCGGTCCCGGCCGACGCGACCGCGTACATCTGCGGCCCGGCCCCCTTCATGGCCGACATGCGGCAGGCCCTCACCGAGGCCGGCCTCGACCCGGCGCACATCCACACCGAGCTGTTCGGAACCCTGGACGCCATCAACCCCGGCCTCACCGACCGTCCCGCCCGGGCGCCTCACCGGCCACCGGGCCCGCCTGGAACGGGCCCGCTGGTGACCTTCGCGCGCAGCGGTATCGCCGTACCGTTCGACGACGGCGACCGCAGTGTGCTCGAACTCGCCGACGCCTGCGACGTACCCACCCGCTGGAGCTGCCGCACGGGCGTCTGCCACACGTGCGTCACGCCCCTGTTGTCGGGCACGATCGCCTACTCCCCCGATCCGCTGGAGCCACCGGCCGAGGGCGAGATCCTGATCTGCTGCGCCCGCCCGGACACGGACATCGTCCTGGACATGTGAGTCCGACGCGTCGCCCGCGCCTCGCCCGACTAGGTCAACTGCCCTGCCCCCGCCGCCCATTCGTGCGTCGGCAGCTCAAGGAGCCGCTCGATCCGGGCGCTGTCCGGCAGCGGGCCGTGATCGGCGGTCACCTTGAGTGCCGAAGTCGCCGTGATGTGCCCCAGCCGCAGCGCCCGCTCCATGCCCTCGCCCCGCAGCAGCCCGGCCAGGACTCCGGCGGCGAACGCGTCGCCCGCGCCCACGGGTTCCACCACGTCCGTGTCCAGCGCGGGCACGATCCGAATGCCCTCGTCGCCGAAGGCGATGGCCGAACGGCCGCCGTCCTTGACGACGAGGAGCCGCGGACGTGGCAACAGCCCCCGTACGTCCGCCGGCTCGAGGTCAGCGCCCCAGAGATCCCGCGCCTCGTCGAGGCCCACGAAGGTGATGTCGGCCCGGTCGGCGAGATCGCGCAGCACGGTGGCGGCCCTGCCGGGCGGCCACAGCGCGGGGCGGTGGTTGACGTCGAAGCTGATGGCGTACGGCCGTTCACCGGCCGGCACGGCGAGTGCCTCGGCGACCAGGCTCAGGCAGGACGGGGACAACGCCGGTGTCACACCGGTGAGATGGAGGACGGAGGCCGATCCCAGCCTGTCGTCGTCGAGTACGTCGGGGCCCATCGCGGAAGCCGCCGAGTTGCCGCGGTAGTAGTGGACGCGGGTCCGCGAACCGTCCGGCTCCTTCACCAGCAGACCCGTCGGCCGCTCCGGATCGCGGCGCACCCCGCTGACATCGACACCGGCCGCGCCCACCTCCGCGAGCACACGCCGCCCGAGCGGGTCGTCGCCCACGGCCGAGAGCCAGGAGACGGGGACCCCCAGATCCGCCAGATACATGGCCACGTTCGACTCGGCCCCGGCCACCGACACCCGCAGATCGTCGGCGCTCTCCAGCGACGAGGACGGAGCGGGCGCCAGCGCCGCCATGGTCTCCCCGATGCACACGACCGGGCCTTCGGGCGGCTGCCAGCCGTTGCTCATGACGCCTCCCCGTCGGACGCCGTGTTCCGTACGCCGGTTCGTACGACGGCGAGGAAGGCGCGGGCCCGGTCGCGCAGCGCGGTCAGGTCGCCGCCGTCGGCCGCGTCGCCGACCAGCGGTGAGCCGACGCCGACGGCGGTCGCTCCGGCGTCCAGGTACGCCCGGGCGGCCACCGCGTCGACACCGCCCACCGGCACGAACACCTCGTGCGGGAACGGGCCGCGCAGCGCCTTCAGATACGCGGGTCCGCCCGCTTCGGCGGCCGGGAAGATCTTCAGCGCGGCGGCACCGAAGGAGCGTGCGGCGAGGATCTCGGTCGGGGTCAACACCCCGGCCAGCACCGGCAGTTCGAGCCGGTTGGCCTCACGGATGCCGTCGCCCAGTGCGGGGGTGACGGCGAAGTCGGCACCGGCCCGCCGGGCGGCGCGGGCGTCCTCGACGGTGAGGACGGTACCGGCGCCGAGCGGCCGGTCGGGGCCGAGTTCCTTGCGGGCGCGCTCGATGACGGAGAGGGCGTCAGCGCCGGTCAGGGACACCTCGATGAGTTCGACGCCCTCTTCGGCGAGGGTGAGGACGGTGCGCACGGAGGCTTCGGGATCGGTGCCGCGGACGACGGCGACAAGGCGGTGGGCGGCCAGGGCCGCTCGGAGATCCATGTGACGAATTCCCTTCCTGTACAGGTCGGTTCAGGCACAGCGGCAGTGCGTGGTCAGCGTCAGCCGCCACCGTGTCTCGCCCGACGCGGGTACCCGGGCGGCATCACCGGGGCCCGCTTCGGCGAGGTCGAAGACGCGGCCGAGCATCGGTTCGACGCCCGTGCTGCGGTAGGGGTGCGGGGCGGGATAGCCGCCCAGGTTGCGCCAGAGCGCGATGGACAGGGGCTGCCCGTCGGCCTCGAGGGCGAACGAGAGCCGGTCGGCCCGGTCGTGGACGCAGCACTGGGCAGCGTCCACGACGGCTCCTACGGCGGTGCCGTCGTCGGGCCCGAAGCGGTCCAGGCGCAGCCCGCACGGCGCGGGCCAGTCGCCTTCCACCCAAGGGGCATCTGTCGGCCACTCCCTGTCCAGCAGCGGCGTCGCCTCGGGAAAGAGCCGGGTGCGGGCTCCGCCGTCGATGTGCACGAGCGCACGGTCGGAGAGGTCGAGCAGGGCGTGCGCGGCCCAGACGAAGCGGAAGCCCGGGTCGGCCGTCAGGACGTAGTCGGCCACGGCTCCGTCGGTGATGGCACGCACCGTGCGCGTCAGGCCGAAGCGGTCGCAGCGAAGGACATCCGCGCCCGCCTCCCTCGCCCAGAGCCGCGACCAGGCGTCACCGTGATCCGGGATGCCCCGGACCGTGGGGACGCACTCCTCCAGTCCGCCCGCGTCCGCGAAGGCGTCCCCCGGTACGGCCTTCTCCCGCTCCGGTGCCTCACGTCTCCACAGCCATTCGCGCCCCGCCGCCCGCATGGAGGTCCAACGCCCGCCGTGCGCACGGTCGATAACGATGTCCAACGGCACGGTCACCACTCCGCGAAGGAGCCGTCGGGGTGCCGCCACACGGGGTTGCGCCAGGCGTGACCGGTGCGGTCGGCGGCGCGTACGGCGGTTTCGTCGATCGTGATGCCGAGGCCGGGGGCGTCACCGCGCACGGCATGCCCGTCGACGAACCGGAACGGCGCCGGGTCGACGAGGTAGGACAGCAGATCGGCGTCCTTGTTGTAGTGGATGCCCCGACTCTGCTCCTGGATGAGGAAGTTGGGGGTGGCGAAGGCGACCTGGAGGCTGGCCGCGAGCGCGATCGGGCCGAGCGGGCAGTGCGGGGCGAGCTGGGCGCCGTAGGCCTCCGCGAGGGAGGCGATGCGGCGTACCTCCGAGATGCCTCCGGCGTGGGACAGGTCGGGCTGGACGACGGCGATGCCCGCGGTGAGCGGGGGGAGGAACTCGGCGCGTCCGTAAAGGCGTTCACCGGTGGCGAGGGGGATCGGGCTCGACTCGACCAGGCTCGCCAGCAGATGGCCGTGCTCGGGCAGGACGGGTTCCTCGACGAACAGCGGGTGCAGCGGGGCGAGTTCGGCCAGGACGCGGCGGGCGGCGGGGGCGGTGAAGCGGCCGTGGCAGTCGACGGCGACATCGCGGTCCGGGCCGAGTGCCTCGCGGGCGGCGGCCACGCGGGCGACGATCGCGGCGGTCCCGGCGGGGGTGGGGATCGGTGAGGTCGCTCCGGCGGCGTTCATCTTCACCGCGCTGAAACCCGCCTCGACCTGGGCGGCTATCTGTTCGCGGAGCTGGGCGGGTTCGTCGCCGCCGACCCAGGCGTAGACCCGGACGCGGTCGCGCACGGGACCGCCGAGCAGGGCGTGCACGGGGGGCGCCGTACGTCTTCCCGGCGATGTCCCACAAGGCCTGGTCGAGGCCGGCGACGGCGCTGGAGAGGATCGGGCCGCCCCGGTAGAAGCCGCCCTTGGACATGACCTGCCAGTGGTCCTCGATCCGCAACGGGTCCTGGCCCACGAGGTGTTCGGCCAGGACGTCGACGGCGGCGCGGACGACCTCGGCGCGTCCTTCGACGACCGGTTCGCCCCAGCCGATCACCCCGTCGTCGGTCTCGACACGGCAGAACAGCCAGCGGGGCGGGACGAGGAAGGTCTCGACACGGGTGATCTTCACTGAGACCGGGAGCCTTCCGTTTCTTCGGAGTCCGCCGTGGAGTCCGTTGCGGAGTCCTCGGCGTCGTCGAGGCGGTCCAGGTCGCGGCCGGCCTGGTCGAGCAGGGCGCGCATCGCGGCCTCGGCGGCCTGCGGGTCCCGCTCGCGTACGGCGTCCAGTACGGCGCGGTGGGCCGGGACGGGGTCCTCGCTGTGCGGGGCGCTGTGCACGATGCGGTCGCGGTGGGCGAGGCCGGACTCGATCACCATCTCCATGCGTTCGAGGAGTTCGTTGTGGGTGGCGGCGAGCAGGGCGCGGTGGAAGGCGAGGTCGGCCTCGACGGCGTGGGCGGCGTCGCCGCCCTCCTCCCCCATCGCGTCGAGGGCGCCGTCCAGGGCGACCAGGTCCGCGTCGGTGCGGCGCTGCGCGGCCAGCCGTACGGCGGCGGGTTCGATGATGGCGCGGACCTCGGCGAGGTTGTGCAGCAGCGCCCGGTCGGACTCGGAGGTGGACGCGCCCTCGAACTGCCAGCGCAGCACGTCGGCGTCGAGCAGGTTCCACTCGGCGCGGGGGCGCACGAAGGTGCCGCGGCGCTGCCGGGCGTCGACCATCCCCTTGGCCGCGAGCACCTTCAGCGACTCGCGCAGCGCGGTCAGGCTCACGTCCAACTCGCTCTGCAGCGCCACGAGATCGAGCGTGGCCCCTTCGGCGATCTCGCCGCCCAGGATGCGGCGGGCGAGGACTTCCACGGTCTGGCCGTGGACGCCGCGTCGGGCATAGGGCGTCATGTCGTACAGCCTTTCTGCTGGTTGGGGAGCGTGGTCATGCGGAGGCCTTGACGACGCTCCAGCCGCCGTCCACCACGAGACTCGTCCCGGTGATGAAGGCGGCTTCGTCGGCGCTGAGGAACGCGATGGCCGCGGCCACTTCCTCGGGTGAGCCGAAGCGACGCAGGGCCGTCTCGGCGATGCTGCGTTCCCTCTCCTCGGGCGGTACCCGGTCCCAGGCCGCGGTCAGTATCGGTCCCGGTACGACGGCGTTGACCCGCACAACAGGCCCGTATTCGACGGCGAGTTGGCCGCACAGGGAGAGCAGCGCGCCCTTGGCGGCGGCATAGGCGGGATGCCCGGGAATGCCCTTGTGCGCGTGCACGGACGAGGTCAGCACCACGGCGCCCCGGCGCTCCTCCAGATCGGGCAGGACCGCCCGGAAGCCGAGGAAGCTGCCGGTCAGATTGACGTCGAGCTGCCGCTGCCAGGACGGCAGGGTCATCGCGTGCGCGGGCGTGACGTCGACGGTGAACGCGTTGCTGACGAGGACGTCGACGGGCCCGAAGGCGTGCGCGGCGCCGACGATGCGCGCCCAGTCGTCCTCGGTCGCGACATCGGCGGCCACGAACCGGGCCCGCCCGCCAACCTTCCCGATCCGCTCCGCCACCGCCTCGCCCCGCTCCTCGGCGATGTCGGCGAGCACGACGGCGGCACCCTCCTCGGCGAGGCGTACGGCCGTGGCGGCGCCGATTCCCGAAGCCGCTCCGGTGATCACGGCCGTGCGCCCGGTGAAGCGGGTGCCGTGCCGTCGTACGGGCTGGTCCATCGTGGGGTTCGACTCCTTCGCGCGTCAGGGCTTGCTGGAAACATAAGGGGCTCACTCGCGCACGAGCACGACCAGGTCCGCGTCATGATCGGCACTCCAGGCGAACGGCAGACCGTAGTGCAGCAGATGCGCTCCGCCGTACGACGTCCCGCTCGCCGTGTCCCGGTAGCGGGCCGCCGGTTCGAGGCCCCGCAACCGCAGCCGGGCCGGACGCCCCGGCACGAGCGGCGCGCCGTCGAGCCGCCCGGTGCTCAGCGCGGCCACGACGGTACGGTCCCCGGCGTCGTACTGCACCCCACAGCTCGGCTCCTCCGGTGTGCCGAGGAGCCGCGCCTCACCATGGTGGATCACATCCCGCACCTCCTTGTACCGGGCGATCCACTCGGCGGCCTCGGCCCGCCGCTCCGGCGTCCAGGTACGCAGGTCGGCGCCGATGCCCAGCACTCCGCACAGGGCGTTGACGAAGCGGAAGGCGAGACTGCGCGGACGCGGATCGAAGACTCCGGGCGCGTCGGTGACCCAGGAAGAGGGGGCTACCGGCGTCACGGCGACGACTGTGGCGCGGGACCGAAACCCTGTCAATATTAATTCCTAATTTATTAGAACGCCGCATCAGGGGTTGACACAGCTTCCCTCGCGTCCCAGCCTTTGGCAACGTTGTCAGTGCCGCCGGTTTTTGATGGGACTTCACGCTCATGACAGATCAGTCGAGTTCACCGCACCTGTCACGCCGCTCCTTCGTCAGCACGGGTTCCGGCCTGCTGGCAGGCTTCGGACTCGGATTCCCGCAGCCCGCGTCGGCTGCCCCCACCACTCCTGGTGAACTCGCCCTCCACCGCCCCGTGTCGGTCTCCTCGACGGCCTACGCGCCCACCCCGGGTTCGTTCGTGGTGGACCGGCTCGCCGCCCCCGGGGTGCGCGGCAGTGGCTGGCGGGCGGCGGCGGGCGACCCGCAGTGGATCTCGATCGACCTCCAGGCCGCGTGCGAGGTCACGTCGATCCGCCTCACCTTCGAAGGCGACGCGAACGACCCGGTGTTCACCCCGCCCACCTCCGGCAACCCGGCCGACGGCACAACAGGGCAGGAGATCCAGTCCAGTTACTCGGTCGAGTACGTCGTCGAGACATCGACCGACCACACCTCCTGGACCGCCGTGCACCGCACCACGGCGGGCACCGGCGGAGTGGTGACCATTCAGCCCGCGCGCCCGGTCACCGCACGCTGGATACGACTGACCTCGACGCGGCGCTCCAGCCCCAACCCCCTCGGCCTGAACGGCTTCGAGGTCTACGGCACCGTCAAGGGCCACCGGCCGGCGGCCACCGGCTGGACGGACTGGGGCACCCACTCCGGGCCCGCGCCCAAGCTGGCGGTGGCCAACGACGGCACGGTCCCGGTGGAGTCCGGCTGGCGGCTGACGCTCGACGACTGGGCAGGCGCCGACGGCACCGGCCTGTCCAAGACGTCCGTCGACACCAGCAGTTGGCTGCCGGCCACCGTTCCGGGCACGGTGCTCGGCTCGCTCGTGGACCGGGGCAAGCTCCCCGACCCCGTCGCCGGGCTCAACAACCTCCACATCCCCGAGGCCCTGTCCCGTCATTCCTGGTGGTACAAGCGGGACTTCGAGCTGCCGCGCGGTCTGCGCACCGGGCCCGGACGCCGGACCTGGCTGGAGTTCGACGGCATCAACCACACGGCCGACATCTGGCTCAACGGCCACCACGTGGGCGGTCTGACGTACGCCTTCGCGCGCTCGGCCCACGACGTGACCGAGCTGCTCGCGAGGGACACCGCGAACGCGCTCGCGGTGAGGATCACACCCATGCCCGTACCCGGCAGCCCCGGCGACAAGGGTCCGGCCGGCGAGTCCTGGGTGGACGCGGGCGCCAACCAGATGAACCTCAACTCCCCCACCTACCTGGCCTCTTCGGGCTGGGACTGGATGCCGGCGGTACGCGACCGGGCCGCCGGCATCTGGAACCACGTCCGGCTGAGGTCGACCGGCCAGGTCGTGATCGGCGATCCGCGGGTCGACACCGTGCTGCCGGACCTGCCCCAGGTGTCGGTCGCCGAAGTGACGATCGTCGTCCCGGTCCGCAACGCCGACACCACCGACCACCGCACGACGGTCTCCGCCGCCTTCGACGACGTGCGGGTCAGCAGGGCCGTCACCGTGCCGGCGGGCAGGAGCGTCGACGTCACCTTCGCGCCCGCCGACTTCGCTCAACTGCGGCTGCGCAACCCGACGTTGTGGTGGCCCAACGGGCTGGGCGACCCGGCCCTCCACCGGCTCACCCTGGTCGCGACGCTCGACGGCGCCGAGAGCGACCGCCGCACGACCCGCTTCGGCATCCGTCAGTTCGGCTACGAGTACGAGGTACCGCTGCCGTTCGCCAACTCCGGCGACGCATATACCCAGTCGGTGACCTTCGACCGGCAACAGGCCCGATACGTGCGCGTCAAGTGCCTGACCAGAGCGTCCGGTTGGGGCTATTCCCTGTGGACCCTGGCCGTACGCGACAGTGCTCGTGCCTCTGTCGACCTCGCCCTGCACGCGCAGGCCGACGCGTCGAGCACGGACGGGGACGATCACGGCGCGGGCAACGTGACCGACGGCGATCCCGGGACCCGCTGGTCCTCGGCCTACGAGGACGACCAGTGGATCCGGATCGACCTGGGGTCGACGCAGTCATTCGACGGGGTCGACCTGGTGTGGGAACAGGCGTACGCGAAGAGCTACTTGGTGCAGGTCTCCGCCGACAACGCCACCTGGACCGATGCCGCGGCGGTGGACAACGGCGCGTTGCCGCTGCCCTTCGGCAACGGCAACGCCAGCCTCCAGAGGGAGGACTTCGCTCCCCGGACGGCGCGTTATGTCCGTATCAACTGCGGTCTGCGCAACACCAGTTGGGGCAACTCCCTGTGGTCCCTGGGCATCATCGACAGCACCGCGCCCGGCACCGACCTCGCTCTGCGTCGTACGACGACCGCCTCCACCGAGGATCCCGACCACCCGGCGGCGCACGCCACGGACGGTGATCCGGGCACCCGTTGGTCGTCCGCCTACGAGGACCACCAGTGGATCCAGGTCGACCTCGGGGCCCCGAAGAGCTTCGACCGGGTCGTCGTCCTGTGGGAGTCGGCCTATCCGAAGACCTATGTGATCCAGGTGTCGGACGACGCGGACACCTGGACGGACGTGAAGTCGGTGTCCAACACGCCCGATCCGTTGAAGATCAGCGTGAACGGGGTGCGCGTCTTCGCCCGGGGCGGCAACTGGGGCTGGGACGAACTGCTGCGCCGGATGCCGCCGGAGCGGATGGACGCGGCCGTACGGATGCACCGCGACATGAACTTCACCATGATCCGCAACTGGGTGGGCACGTCCGACCGGGAGGAGTTCTTCGCCGCCTGCGACGAGCACGGAATCCTGGTGTGGAACGATTTTCCCAACGCGTGGGGCATGGACCCGCCGGACCACGAGGCCTTCAACTCGATCGCGCGGGACACCGTCCTGCGCTACCGCATCCACCCCAGCGTGGTCATCTGGTGCGGAGCCAACGAGGGCAATCCACCGGCCGCCATCGACCAGGGCATGCGCGAGGCGGTGGAGGGACAGGCGCCCGGCATCCTCTACCAGAACAACTCGGCCGGCGGCATCATCACCGGCGGCGGACCGTACGGCTGGGTGGAGCCGGAGAAGTACTTCGACCCGTCCACGTACGGCAGCAAGGACTTCGGCTTCCACACCGAGATCGGGATGCCCGTCGTCTCCACGGCCGCCAGCACGCGCAACATGACGGGCGACGAGCCCGAGTGGCCGATCCGGGGCGCCTGGTACTACCACGACTGGAGCGAGCGCGGGAACCAGGCACCGCAGAACTACAAGGCGGCCGTAGAAGCGCGCCTCGGAGCGGTCACCGGACTGGACGACTTCGCCCGCAAGGCCCAGTTCGTCAACTACGAGAACACGCGCGCCATGTTCGAGGCCTGGAACGCGAACCTGTGGGACAACGCCAGCGGTCTGATGCTGTGGATGTCCCACCCCGCGTGGCACAGCACGGTCTGGCAGACCTACGACTACGACTTCGACGTCAACGGCACGTACTACGGCGCCCGTTCGGCCTGCGAGCCGCTGCATGTGCAGGCCGATCCGGCGGGGCGGGTGCTCGCCGTGAACCACACCCGGGAGGGTCTGAGGAACGCTGTCGTGTCGGCCCAGTTGCTCGACCTGTCCGGTCGTCGGCTCGGCGCGAGCAGGAGTGCCCGGGTGGATGTGGCACCGGCCGCGACCGCGGAGGCGTTCACGGCGGCCTGGACAGACGGCCTGCCGGATCTGCATCTGCTGCGTCTGACATTGGAGGGCGGTGACGGCCGGGTCCTGTCGCGCAACACCTACTGGCGTTATCGCACGCCGGACGCCATGCGCGCGTTGAGCGGCGCGCCGCGGACCAAGGTGTCCGCGACGGTCGGACGCCTGTCCCGCTCCGGAGACCGGACCCGACTCAGCGCCACCGTGCGCAATCAGGGTCCGGCCGTCGCCGCCATGGTCCGGCTCTCCCTGAAGGACGGCTCGACCGGCGACCGGGTGCTGCCGACGCTGTACAGCCACAACTACCTGTGGCTGCTGCCCGGCGAGGCCCAGGCCGTCACCCTGTCCTGGCCGAGCCGGGCCCTGTCCTCAGGCCGTGCGGTCCTGGAGGTGGAGGCGTACAACAGCCGCCCCTCCAAGGCGAGTTCCTAGGAACCGGTAGTTCCCCGACGACCAGTGGTCTGGGAACCGGTCGTCGGGGAACCGGTGGTTCAGGAGGCCTCCACCGCCGTCTTGATGCGCTGCCCGAACGCGGGCGCGTCCTTGCGTGCCGCACCCAGCGCGAAGCCCACGAGCAGTTTTCCGATGCCGTGGCCTTCGAGGACGTTGAAGATCCTCACCTTGGTCGTGCCCGGACCGGTGGCTTCGAGGTCGTAGCCGCCTTGGTCCGCCGTCACGATGTTCTTGGAGGTCTCCGTCCAGCGGATGCGGTGGGGTGCCTCGTACTCGGTGATCCGGAAGGTCCGGCCCGTCTTCATGCCGGCGTCCTTGACCGTGCTCGTGAAGACGGTGCCCACGGCCGTCGGGCCCTGCGGGGTCTTGGTGATCTCCTGGACCCGGGGGCTGAACTTCGGGTCGTTCGTGCCCTCGGCGAGGAAGGCGAAGACCTCCTCGACGGGGCGGTCGATCTCGGCTGTCGCCTCGAACTGTCCGGCCACGATTCCTCCTGTGCCACGGTGGGAGTACTGGCTGGGTGCGCGCTGATGGGCCGAGCGTCCCCAGTTTATCGGCGCGGCCGCGCCCGTGCTCCCTGTCGGCGGCGGCGCCGGTTCCAGGGCACTGAAACCACGGTGAAACCGAGCTGAAGGCCCCTTGCCGCACGCTCTGCTGCATGACGACAACGACCCATGAACTCGCGATCTCGGCCACCGGGCTGCGCAAGGCCTACGGGGACAAGGCGGTGCTCGACGGCATCGACCTGGCCGTGCCGGCCGGCACCGTCTTCTCCCTGCTCGGTCCGAACGGCGCCGGCAAGACCACCGCTGTCAAGATCCTCTCCACGCTGATCACCGCCGACGCCGGCGAGCTGCGGGTCGGCGGTCACGACCTGGCCACCGACGGACAGGCCGTAAGGGCCTCGATCGGTGTCACCGGACAGTTCTCCGCCGTCGACGGGCTGATCACCGGCGAGGAGAACATGCTTCTGCTGGCGGACCTGCACCACCTGCCCAAGCGGGAGGGACGGCGGGTCGCCGCCGAACTGCTGGAGCGCTTCGACCTCACCGAGGCCGCGAAGAAGCCCGCGTCCACCTACTCCGGCGGGATGAAGCGCCGCCTCGACCTCGCCATGACCCTGGTCGGCGACCCGCGGATCATCTTCCTCGACGAACCGACCACCGGTCTCGACCCGCGCAGCCGGCACACCATGTGGGGCATCATCCGGGAGCTGGTCTCCGGCGGTACGACCGTCTTCCTCACCACCCAGTACCTGGACGAGGCCGATGAACTCGCCGACCGCATCGCGGTGTTGAGCGACGGCAAGCTCGTCGCCGAGGGCAGCGCCGAGGAGCTGAAGCGGCTCGTACCCGGCGGGCACGTACGGCTGCGGTTCACCGACCCGGACGCCTACCAGTCGGCGGCGGTGGCCCTGCGCGAGGTCACCCGGTTCGACGAGACGCTCTCGCTGCAGATCCCCAGCGGCGGCAGCCAGCGCGAGCTGCGCTCCATCCTCGACTGGCTCGACGCCGCCGACATCGAGGCGGACGAGCTGACCGTGCACACCCCCGACCTCGACGACGTGTTCTTCGCCCTGACCGGCGGCAGCAAGGTCCCCGGCCAGTCCACCAAGCCCAGCCAGCCCAAGGAGAACGTCCGATGAGCAGCCTCTCCCTCGCCGTCCGCGACTCGTCCACGATGCTGCGCCGCAACCTGCTGCACGCGCGCCGCTACCCGTCCCTCACCCTGAACCTGCTGCTCACGCCGATCATGCTGTTGCTGCTCTTCGTCTACATCTTCGGCGATGTGCTGAGCACGGGCATCGGCGGCGCCGACCGCTCCGACTACGTCGCGTACCTCGTCCCGGGCATCCTGATGATGACCATCGGCGGCACCGTGATCGGGACCGCGGTGTCGGTCGCCACCGACATGAACGAGGGCATCATCGCCCGCTTCCGGACACTGGCGATCCACCGCGGTTCCGTGCTCGTCGGGCATGTCGTCGCCAGTGTGATCCAGTGCGTCGCCAGCGTGGTCCTGGTCGGCGCCGTCGCCGTGGCCATCGGTTTCCGGTCCACGGACGCCACGGCGCTGGAGTGGCTGGCGGCGTTCGGGCTGCTCGCGCTGTTCTCCCTGGCGCTCACCTGGATCGCGGTCGGGATGGGCATGGTCAGCCCGAGCGCCGAGGCGGCCGCCAACAGCGCCCAGCCGCTGATCCTCCTCCCCCTCATCTCCAGCGCCTTCATCCCGGCCGACACCATGCCGGGCTGGTTCCAGCCGATCGCCGAGTACCAGCCCTTCACCCCGGCCATCGAGACCCTGCGCGGCCTGCTGCTCGGCACCGAGATCGGCAACAACTGGTGGATCGCGCTGGCCTGGTGCGTCGGACTGACCGTGCTCGGCTACTTCTGGTCCACGGCCTCCTTCAACCGCGACCCGAAGTAGCCGCCATGACAGCGCGGGCCGCCTCCCGCAACTCGTCCCGCCCCAGGGCGGCGTACTCCGACACAGCGTCGGCGTACGCCGCCCTGTCGGCGTCCTCGGCCGCCCGCCGGGCTAGGTCCGCCGACATCGTCGGCTGGAACTCCCGCAGCACGCCCAGCCGTTCGGCCAGCGCGATCATCCGTACGGCGGAACTGTCGCCGTCGGCGAGCCCCACCGTGCCCAGGGCGTGCAACATCGTTCCGTACAAGGGGAGTTCGGAGGGCGGGCCGTACGGCTGCGCCAGCAGGCCGCGCAGGTGCCGGCGCAGCCGGTCGATCACCTCCGCCACCAGCGCGTGCCGGCCGGCCCGCGCGTGGGCGGTCACCGCCACCGACTGCACCATGAACGCCCAGGCGTCCAGCGGGAGTTCGTCGCCGTGCGGCGAGGGCGCCGCGAGCATGCGCTCCACCGCGCCGCGCCACAGGCCGAGTCCGACCTCCGTCAGTCCGCGGGCGAGCGCGATCTCGGCGCGCCCGCCGAGATCGGGCCGGTAGAAGTCGTCCTCCGACGGGGTGTTGTCGCTCTCCGCCTGCCGCAGCCAGTACTCCGCCTCGTCGGCGTCGCCGCGCTGCAGACAGGCGAGGACGAGGAGCGAGCGGACGCCGATGTGGTCGTGCCCGTCACCGAGCCGCGGCAGGACGGCGAGCGAGGCCTTGAGATGGACGTACGCCTCCTCGCCCCGCCCGGTCCGCAGGCACAACTCGCTCAGCCGGGAGTGCACCATGAGCTGCACCGACGGATTGTCGACCCGCGCCAGCCCGACGACCGTCCGCCGGGCGGAGACCAGCGCGCGCTCGATGTCGTGCTCGAACTCCCAGACGTAGCAGGCGACGCACTCGGCGATGCCGGAGAGCAGCGCGTCCTCGCCGCCCGCGCCCTCGCTGAGTCCGCGCAGCACGTCGTAGTCGGGCGGTCTGATCTCGGGGATCGCGCTCAGCACGATCGCGGCGGCACGCATCAGCGTGTCCGGCGGGGCCGCCGGCAGCCGCCGGAGCGTGACGAGTTGGCGCACGGCACGCGGGCCCGGGCCCATGAAGACGGTCGCCGTCCCCAACACCGCGGCGGTGCGGGCGACTTCGACGTAGTCGGGCGACGGGTGGTAGTGCGAGAGCGTCGGGCCGGTGTCCGCGGTGAGGGCCATGAGGCGGGAGTAGTCGGTGCCGGTGGACCACAGGCTGCCCAGGGCGGCGGTGAGGGCGGCGGTCGCGGGCTGGTCCGTACGGGCCAGGGCATGCCGCAGGGCCGTCACGAGGTTGTCCTGCTCGGCCTTGATCCGCTCCCAGGCGGCCTGCGAGTCCGAACCGAACAGCACGTCGTGATGCGCGACCCCGAAGTCCCGCGCCCAGAACAGGAATTGGTCTACGGCCGTCTCGTCCTCGCCCGCCTCGGTGCGCCGGGCCGCGCTGAACTCCCGTACGGTCTCCAGCATCCGGAACCGCACACCGGCCGGGGTGTCGGCGACGGTGAGCAGGGACTGGTCGGCCAACTGCTCCAGCAGGAGCAGCGCGTCCTCGCCGAGGACCTGCTCGGCGGCCTCGCCGGAGAAGCCGCCAGGGAAGACCGACAGCGTGCGCAGTGCCGCCCTGGCGTCCTCGGCGAGCAGGTTCCAGCTCCACTCGACGACCGCGTGCAGGGTGCGGTGGCGCTCGGGCACGTCCCGGGCCCCGCCGCGCAGCAGCGCGAAGCGGTCGCCGAGGCGGCGGGCGATGTCGGGAACCGACAGGACGCGTACCCGTGCGGCCGCCAGCTCCACGGCGAGCGGCAGCCCGTCGAGGTGGCGGCACAGCTCGGCCACCGCGTCCGGCGGCAGCTCCACACCGCTTCTGGCGGCCCGGGCCCGCTGGGTGAACAGCTCGACGGAGACGGCGAGTCCGAGTTCCGGGAGCGCGTACACGGCCTCCGAGGTGAGGCCCAGCGGGGACCGGCTGGTGGTGAGCACCCTGAGATCCTTGGAGGAGGAGACCAGTGCCTGGACGAGGTCGGCGGCGCCCCGGATCACCTGCTCGCAGTTGTCGAGAACCAACAGCGCGGGCCCGGAGCCGAGCACGCCGAGGATGCCGGACACCGGGTCCCCGGAGGCAGGTCCGCCGAGGGCTCCGGCACCGAGCGCGGAGGCGACCTCGGCGGCCACGTCCGCGTCCTCGGTGACGCCGGCGAGGGGCACGAAGTACACCACGCGCTGTGCGGCCCGGCGGCTGACGGCGTGCGCGAGCCGGGTCTTGCCGAGGCCGCCGGGGCCGACGACGGTGACGGCGCGGGAGCCGCGCAACAGCCGTTCCACCGCCGCGATGTCCTCGTCGCGGCCGAGCAAGGGGTTCGGCTCGTGCGGCACCCCGTGCCGGGCCACCGGCGCCTCGCCGCGCAGCAACTCCTGTTGTACGGCCTTGAGTCCGGCGCCCGGGTCGGTGCCGAGTTCGTCGCGCAGCTCGCGGCGGTACGCCTCGTACCGGGTCAGCGCGGCGGACGGGCCCGCCGTGGCCGCCTCGCCGCGCAACAGCTCGCCCAGCACCTCCTCGTCGCGCGGATGCGCGGCGGCGGCCACGGCCAGTGGACCGGCGGCCTCCGCGTGCCGTCCGAGACGGGCGAAGGCGAGCGCCTGCGCGCGGACGAGCGCCTCACGGACGGGGGCGCGCTCGGCGCGCAGCGCGGCCACGGGGTCGTCGGAGTCGCCGCCCTGGTCGGGGGTGCCTTCCCACAGCGCGAGTCCGGCCTGGGCGGCGGCCAGCGATCCCGCGTGGTCCCCGGCCCTGGCCCGGTCCGCGCTCGCGGCGGCGTGCAGCAGCAGGGCGGAGCTGTCGACCTGGTCCTCGGCGAGGGCGAGCCGGTATCCGGTCGGTGTGCTGGCGATGAGGTCCGCGCCCAGTTGTGACCGAGCCCGGGACACGAGGACCTGGAGCGCCTTCCCGGGCCGCTCCGGCAGTTCGTCCGGCCACAGCCCCTCCACCAGCCGCTCGACACTGCACCCGGTGCGCAGGTCGCCCGCGAGCAACGCGAGGAGGCCGCGCAGCCGGGGTGCGGTGACCTCCTGTCTTCGGCAGACGACACGCGGCAGCAGGGTCAGGTCAATGGTCACCGGTGCAGATTAACCAAGGTCGCGCCCCAGCCGTGCAAGGGGAGACAGTGCCATCACCGCCGGGGACAGCATCATGCCCGCCGCGGTCACCAGAAGGCCGGTGCGCAACCCCAACTCCTGGGCGAGGAAGCCGCCGAGCAGGGATCCCAGCGGGGACAGCCCCATCCCGACGAACGTGATCGTCGCGGCCGCGCGTCCCTGCAACCCGTGCGGGGTCACGGCCTGCCTGACGGCCATGACCGTGACGTTCACCAACTGTCCGCCGATCCCGAAGACGAAGTTGACCACGAGGAGTACGGCCATCGTCGTCGCGGACGATCCGTGCAGCGCCGGCACCCACAGGAAGACGCCGTCGCCGAGTGCCGCCGCGACGACGAGCACCCTGCCGTAGCCGAAGCGGCCCGGCAGCCGGGCGGCCAGCATCGCGCCGACGAGCGCGCCCGGACCGGTCGCCGCGAGCGCCAGGCCCACGGCGGTGCCCGACAGGTGCAGTGCGCGCGGGAGGAAGAGCAGATAGACGGTCGTCGTGGCCGCGAAGAAGAACTGGAAAGGGGCGGCGGCGAGGCACACGGTACGCAGTGAGGAGTCGCCGACGACGAACCGTAGCCCCTCATGAATCTGCCGCCACACCCGAGGGGGACGCTCCGTGCGCACCGGGACGGATTCGCTACGCCGGATCCGGCGGACGGACAGGAACGACAGCGCGAAGAACACCGCACCGGAGGCGACGGCGATCGGCGCCGACAACAGGGTCACCAACGCACCACCGAGCGCGGGCCCGCCGATCTGGGCCGCCGACCTACTACCTTCCAACACGCTGTTGGCACGCACGAGTTGATTGTGCGTCACCAGCCGAACGGCACAGACCTGGTAGGCCATGTCGAAGTACACGGACAGTGCTCCGGAGACGGCGACCACCACGAACAGCGCGGGCAGGCCGAGCCAGTTGAGCAGGGCGGCCGCCGCGGCGCCGCCCAGGACCAGCGTCCGGCCGAGGTCCGCCAGCACCATCACCGTGCGCGTCCGCCATCTGTCCACCCAGGCACCGACGAAGAGCGAGAGCAGCAGCACCGGTGCCTGTCCCGTCGCGCGCAGCGCGCCCAACTCACCGGAACCGATGTCGAGCGTCAGGACGGCGAGGAGCGGAAGCACCACCAGGCTTGTCTGCTCGCCGAGTTGGGAGACCGTCTGCCCCAGCCAGAGCCGACGGAAGTCGTTGTTCGAAGTGGACGGCACAGGGACCCCTCGAGTCGCCGACAACGAGACCCGCGCCCAGGGTTCGGGCGGGGAAAGGCTCGCTGTGCCGCAGCATCGAGGGCGGCACGCGATGACGGGCCGAACTCGGCCTACGACGTCAACGCGCGCCCGGACGACCGGGCATCTCTGGGCTCCGACTTCTCGGTGGTGACTGGCGGTTGGGACAGTAGTTCCTGGGTGGCCCGGCGCGAAAGGCAATTACCGCCCGCCCCCGGAGCGTCTCGCTCACCCGGCGCTGAGGAACCGCAGGACAGCCAGCACCCGGCGATGGTCGCTGTCCACCGACGGCAGGTCGAGTTTCGTGAAGATGCTGTTGATGTGCTTGGCCACGGCGCTGTCGCTGACGACCAGTTGTCGGGCGATGCCGGAGTTCGAGCGGCCCTCGGCCATCAGGGTCAGTACCTCGCGTTCGCGGGGAGTCAATCGGTCCAGTGGGTCGCTGGCGCGGCGCAGCAGGAGTTGGGCCACGACCTCGGGGTCCAGGACGGTGCCGCCGGCGGCGACCCGGCCAAGGGCGTCGACGAAATCCTCGACGTCGGCGACGCGTTGCTTCAGCAGATAGCCGACGCCGCCGGTGTTCGTCGTCAACAGGTCGGCTGCGTACCGCTCTTCGACATATTGGGAGAGCAGCAGTACCGCGGTCGCCGGCCACTCGCGGCGGATCACCAGCGCCGCCCGCACCCCCTCGTCGGACTGGGCGGGCGGCATGCGGACGTCCACGACGGCGACGGCGGGGCGGTGTTCGGCGACGGCGGCGAGCAGGGCGTCGGCGTCACCGACTTCGGCGGCGACCTCGTAGCCCGCCATCTCCACCACTTTGACGAGGCCGATCCTGAGCAGGACCGAGTCCTCGGCGATCACGGCGAGACGGCGCACGGCAACTCCACGCTGATGACGGTCGGGCCTCCGGCGGGGCTGCTGATCGTGAGCGCGCCGTCGACGGAGGCTGCCCGGCGGGCGAGTCCGGCCAGGCCGGAGCCGTGCGCGGGGTCGGCGCCGCCGGGGCCGTCGTCCGCGACGGCGACCCGCAGCGTACCGTCGTGGATCTCGACGGTGACGTCCGCCCGGGAGGCCCCGGGGGCGTGCTTGGTGATGTTGGCCAGCGCCTCGGAGACGGTGAAGTAGGCGACCGCCTCGACGGTCGGGGCGAGCCGCCGGGGTACGTCGACGCGCAACCGCACGGGCAGCGGGCCGCGCGCGGCGATGCCGGACAGGGCCGCGTCCAGTCCCCGGTCGTCCAGGACGGCCGGGTGCAGGCCTCGTACCAGGTTGTTGAGTTCGTCGATCGCCTCCTTCGCCTCCCGGTGGGCCTGGTCGATGACCTGTCTGGCCTCGTCGGGCAGGTCGGTGAGTGTGGCCCTGGCGATGCCGAGGTTCACGGCGAGGGAGACCAGGCGTTGTTGTGCCCCGTCGTGCAAGTCCCTTTCTATGCGCCTGCGTTCGGCGTCGGCGGCGTCCACCGCTGCGGCGCGGCTCTCGGTGAGGTCCTCGACCCTGCGCGTCAACTGTTCGGCGCGGCTCGGGCCGAGCAGGGCCAGGGCGGCCCGGGTGTCGAGGCGGACCACGACGAAGGTGAGCCACACGGCGAGCAGCAGCGCGGCGAGGCCGGACGCGTCGATGTACACGGCCTCCGTGGAGGTCCGCAGGAACTTCGGCCACTGCTCCGGGGGGACACCCCACATCCACACCAGGGCGGTCCCGGCGAACGCGCCCCAGGCCCACAGCACGACGGTGACGACCGTCCCGCACGACACCAACGGTCCCAGCAGCAGGTGGTAGGAGACCTGCCGCCAAGTCCCGCCGGACCGGAGCCAGTTCATGGCGCCCCGGAGCGTGGGCCTGCGCCGCTCGGCGGGGAGCAGCGGTATGTCGACGCCGGCGAGTGCCGCGAACCTGCGGCGTTGGACGGCGGTCAGTGCTCCGGTGACGTAGATGACCAGCAACAGCGGTCCACAGACGGTCAGTTGGACCTCCGGCACAGCGCGCGGGTCAGGGAAGAACAACCACGGTTCCACGAGCAGCAGCAGGGGAAGCAACTGCAGCAGTACGCCGGCGAGGTTGAAGACCGTCGCACGTCCCAGGCGTGCGAACGGGCCGCGCAGCGCGGCGAGAAGGGCCATGCGCCCACCGTAGAACCCGGGTGGACCGGCGGACCATGCGGCTGGCTCCAGGTTCGGGCTGTACCCAGCACCACCCCCAAGTCGGAAATCCGCGTTACTGACCCCAACACCCGTCCTGACCAGGCTTGTTCGCGTGGAGACGACAACGTGTTGGAAGTGGTCCGCCCGTGTGCTCACCGCCTCGGGACTGGCCCTGATCCCCTGGATCTTCGTGTTGGCGTGGGCGGCGGGCGCCTGTCCCGTGGCGTGGATCGGCCTGGACACGATGGAGGCGATGGGCCTGGTCGGTACGGGCCTCTTACTGGCCCGCTGCGACCCGCGGCGGGTCGCGGTGGCCCCGGCCACGGCTGTCCTGCTGACGGTCGACGCCTGGTTCGACGTACTGACCGCCGGTCCCGGAGTGCTGGTGGCGCTGCTGATGGCCGCCTGTCTCGAACTGCCGCTGGCCGCGCTGTGCACGGCGGTGGCTTGGAAGGCCCTGCGGGCGCTGCCAGTGGCGCCCGGCAGCCACTGACGGAACCAGCCAGCCAGGCAATGTACTAAGGCAGATTTATAAAGTAGCCTTAGTATATGAACGACGACCTGGATCCGAACGCGGTCGCCTCCGCCCTGCTGGCGAGCATCGGCGTACTCGTGCGACGCGCCCGCCAAGTGCCGGTCGAGGGCGGGCTCACGATGCCCGAGCGGGCCGCCCTGGCGCAGTTGGACCGCGCGGGCCCCACGACCTCCTCGGCGCTGGCCCGCGAGGCGCAGATCACCGCGCAGGCCATGGGCGCGACGCTCGGGTCACTGCGGACCCGTGGCCTGATCGAGAGTCGCCCGGACCCGGACGACGGCCGCCGCGTGGTGCTGACCGTGACCGACGCGGGCCGCCAGGCGCTGCGGAACAAGCGCAACGCGCGGGCCGAACTCCTCGGCCGCGCCATGACCAGCGGGGCGTTCACCCAGGCGGAGCTGGAGCAACTCGCCGCGACCGCCCCCCTGTTGGAGCGGCTGGCTCAGCACATCTGACGGCGACGGAGCCACAAGGAAGCAGACCGATGAAAGACACCGCCAAGCCGCGCCGCCCGGTCTCCGACGACCGCTACAAGTGGACCGCGCTGACGAACACGACCGCCGCCGTCTTCATGTCCGCACTGGACGGCTCCATCGTGCTGATCGCCCTCCCGGCCATCTTCCGGGGCGTCCACCTGGACCCGCTCTCCCCGGGCAACATCGCCTATCTGCTCTGGATGATCATGGGATACCGGCTGATCCAGGCCGTCCTCGTGGTCACGGTGGGCCGCCTGGGCGACATGTACGGCCGGGTCCGGATCTACAACTCCGGGTTCGCGGTCTTCACCTTCGCCTCGATCCTGCTGTCCTTCGATCCCTTCGACGGCGGCCACGGCGCGATGTGGCTGATCGGCTGGCGGGTGCTGCAGGCCGTCGGCGGCTCGATGCTGACCGCGAACTCCGCCGCGATCCTGACCGACGCCTTCCCCGAGGAACAACGCGGCTTCGCCCTCGGCATCAACCAAGTCGCCGCCCTGGCCGGGATGTTCATCGGCCTGGTCGCCGGCGGCCTGCTCTCGGCCTGGGACTGGCGCGCGGTGTTCTGGGTGAACGTGCCCATCGGCGTGTTCTTCACCGTGTGGGCCTACCGCACCCTGCGCGAGACCACCAGGCACGACGGCGGCCGCGTCGACTGGTGGGGCAACATCACCTTCGCGGTCGGCCTCAGCGCCACCCTGATCGCCATCACCTTCGGCCTCCAGCCCTACGGCGGCCACACCATGGGCTGGACCAACCCGCTGGTCGACGTGCTGATCGCCGGCGGACTGCTCCTCCTGGCGGCGTTCGTCGTCATCGAGAACCGGGTCTCCGCGCCGATGATCCAGCTGAGCCTCTTCCGCCAACGGGCCTTCACCTTCGGCAACTTGGCGAGCCTGGCCATCTCGGTCGGCCGGGGCGGGATGCAGTTCGTGCTGATCATCTGGCTGCAGGGCATCTGGCTCCCGCTGCACGGCTACGACTACAGCGACACTCCCCTGTGGGCTGGCATCTTCATGCTGCCGCTGACCGCGGGCTTCCTCGCCGCGGGCCCGGTGTCGGGCTATCTGTCCGACCGGCTCGGTTCCCGGGGGCTGGCCACCGGCGGCGCGCTGCTGTTCGGCTCCACCTTCCTGGGGCTCATGTGCCTGCCGATCGACTTCAGTTACTGGATCTTCGCGGTGCTGATCGCGCTCAACGGCATCGCCAGCGGGATGTTCGGCGCCCCCAACTCCTCCTCGATCATGGGCAGTGTGCCCGCCCGGCTGCGCGGGGTCGCCTCCGGCATGCGCGCCACCTTCCAGAACTCCGGGACCGCCGTCTCCATCGGTGTGTTCTTCTCCCTCATGATCGCCGGGCTGGCCAAGAGCCTCCCGCACACGCTCACCACCGGACTGCAACAGCAGGGCGTACCGGCCCACTTGGCCGCTCAGGTCGGCGGGCTGCCCCCGGTCTCGTCCCTGTTCGCAGCGCAGTTGGGCGTCAACCCGATCCAGCATCTGCTCCAGCCCAGCGGCGTCCTGAACCATCTGACGGCGACGCAGCAACACACCCTGACCGGCAGCGAGTTCTTCCCGACCCTGATATCCGGGCCGTTCCACTCCGGCCTGGTCATCGTGTTCGCCTTCGGCGCCACCCTCGCCTTCCTCGCCGCGCTCGCCTCCCTGCTGCGCGGCACCGGCACCGGCCCCACGGCCAGGACTCCGGGACCGCGCAGGACCGCCACCGGCGACGCCCTGGCACGACCGGACAGATAACCCCCTCCACCCACGGACACCGAAGAAGCGAGCAACCCCCATGCCACTCACAACGATCGACCCCGCGTCCGCGCTCGTCGTGGTCGACCTGCAGAAGGGCATCGTCTCGGCCCTCGCCGACGATCCCGCCATCACCACCGCCGTCAAGCAAGCGACCCACCTGGCCGCCGAGTTCCGGCGGCACGGCCTTCCCGTGGTCCTGGTCAATGTCACCGGACGCGCGTCGGGACGTACCGACATCGGACGGGCCGTCAACACCACTGCCCCGCCCAGCGGTTGGGCCGACCTCGTCGACGAACTCGACGTACGGCCGACCGACCATCTGATCACCAAGCGGCGGCGCAGCGCGTTCCACGACACCGGACTCGACACGCTCCTGCGGGACTTGGGCGTCGCGCAGGTCGTGCTCTGCGGTGTCGCGACCGGTTCGGGTGTCGAGTCGACGGCGCGCTCCGCGTCGGACCACGGCTATCACGTCGTCCTGGTGACCGATGCCATGGGCGATCCCGATCCCGAGATCCATCGGCACAGTGTCGAGCGCGTCTTCCCCAAGCTCGGCGAGACCGCGACCACCGCCGAGGTCGTCGACATGGTGGAGGCGACGCGATGACCCTGCTCGGCCGACTCCTGAAGAACCGTCGAGCGGGCGAGACCCACGCGGCGTGGAACCTGCCCGACTTGCTGGGACCCGAACAACTGACCCTCACCAGCCGGGACTTCGGCGACGGCGAGGCCATGTCGCTGAAGCACTGCGCGAAGACGATCGGCGGCACGGACGTGTCGCCGCACCTGGCCTGGACAGCGCTCCCGCCCGGCACCGCCCAACTCCTCCTGGTCGTGGAGGACATGGATGTGCCGATGGCCAAGCCCGCCGTGCACTGCCTCGCCCTGATCGACCCGACGACCGACCACCTGGAGCCCGGCGCACTGGCCGCACGGAACTCCGGCCCCGGGGTGCGGATCCTCCGCTCCACCATCGGACGGGGCTATCACGGTCCCGCACCCGTCAAAGGCCACGGGCCGCACCGCTACGTGTTCCAACTCTTCGCCCTCGCGGCCGCCGTGGACAGCGCTCCCGGCACGGCGCAGGTGGAGCGGGCCCGCCCTCGCGCCCTCCTGGCCACCGTCACCGGACCCGTCCTCGGTCGCGGCCGGCTGACCGGCATCTACGAACGCTGACCCCAACGCCCTTTGACCTGCGCCCAGTTCAGTCGACCACCGGTACGGACGGCGCCCCCGGCGGCAGGTTGAACGGTGTGACCACCTGGATCGCCGAGGGCAGCGACGGGCCGTCGTCGGGCAGTGCCTTGTGGGCGCGCATGACGATCTGGCAGGCGCGGCGCATGTCCTGGCGCAGGTCGTGGTGGAGGACCGCGGACAGCCGGCGCTCGCGCAGCAGCCGGGTGTTGTCGTGGTCCAGGTCATGGGCGATGAACACCGCGCACTCGCGGCCCAGCGCGTCGAAGGCGTCGAGGGTGGCGACGTTGCCGCCGCCCGCCGAGTACACGGCGACGATGTCCTCGTCCCGTTTCACTGCCTCCAGGACGAGTTCGTGCTGGGTGGCGTCCAGGCCGTCGCTGTCGGTGACCTCGACCAGGGACCGCCGGGGGTCGGCGAGGCGCATCGCGCTGCGGAAGCCCATCTCGCGCTCCTCCTCGCCCCGGAACGAGCCCCGGCTGATGGTGGTGAGCACATTGCCGGGCCGCTTGCCCAGCCACTGTCCGAGGAGGTAGGCGGCGGTGGCGCCGGCCGCGCGGTTGTCGATGCCGACATAGGCCAGCCGTGCGCTGTGCGGCAGGTCGGTCACCAGGGTGACGACGGGGATGCCGGCCGCGACCAGCCGCCCGACGGCGGCGGCGATCTCCGGCTCGTCGGGGGCCTTGAGGATCACGCCCTGTGTGCCGCGCTTCGCGATCCCGTCCAGCGTCGCGGTCAGTTCGGCGGGCGGGCAGGTCTCCCGGAAGTGGAAGCGCGAACGCACCAACGCGGGGTGCAGGGAGGGCAGTTCGGCTTCGAGTGCGTCCCGTACGGCGGTGGAGAACCGCTCCGGGGTCTGCATCACGATGTCGATCATGAAGGTACGGCCGCCGAGCCGCACCTGGCTCTGCTGGCGGTCCAGGTCCTTGATGGCTTCCTGGACCTCTCTGATGGTGCTCTGCGTGACGTTGCCCCGCTGATTGAGGACACGGTCGACGGTGGCCGTGCTCAGCCCGGCCTGGCGGGCAATCTCCCGGATCGGGTACGGGTGTCGCATGTCTGATCCCCCAGACCGATGATGCGGTTTTGATGTAGTGAGGGGCATTGAATGATGGGTTTGAGTTATCAAGACTGTCAGAAACGCACGGACAGTGAAAGGACCCGGATGTCTCCCATCACCGCAAGGACGCGGACTTGGTTGACCGAGGCGGACTGCGACCTCGACGTGTTCCGCTCCCTCGTGGAGCAGCGCACCGACCTCGCCGACCACCCCTCGGCCGAGCGCATCGAACAGAACGTCCCGCTCTACGACAGCGCGCGGCTCCGCGCTCTCGCGGCCACCGCCGAGGGCCGCCGCGACATACAGAGCGAACTCGTGGAGGCGCTGATCGACGGCCCCGGCATCGTCGTCCTCAAGGGCGCCTTCCCGGACGCGGCCGTCGTGGACCGGGCGTCCGAGGCCTTCCGGGCGCTGATCGAGGAGGAGCGCGCGAGCGGTGCGGGGCGCGGCGACCACTTCGCCGAGCCCGGCGCGAACGACCGCGTGTGGAACGCCCTGGACAAGGTGGCCGTAAGGACCCCCGAGGCGTTCGCCGACTACTACGCCAACGACATCCTGGAGCTGGTCTCCGAGGCCTGGCTCGGCCCCGCCTATCAGGTCACCTCGCAGGTCAACGTCGTCAACCCGGGCGGCGCGGCGCAGAACGTGCACCGCGACTACCACCTCGGTTTCCTCTCCCAGGAGCAGGCGGCGGCCTATCCCGCGCACGTCCACCGGCTGTCCCCGGTGCTGACCCTCCAGGGCGCCGTGGCCCACTGCGACATGCCCGTCGAGTCCGGCCCCACGCTCTACCTCCCGCACTCGCAGAAGTTCGAGCCCGGCTATCTCGCCTGGCGGCTCCCGCAGTTCGTGGAGTACTTCGACGCGAACCGCGTCCAACTCCCCCTGGAGAAGGGCGACGCGGTCTTCTTCAACCCGGCGCTCTTCCACGCCGCCGGGCACAACCGCTCGACCGACATCAAGCGCATGGCCAATCTGCTCCAGGTCTCCTCCGCGTTCGGGCGTGCCATGGAGACGGTGGACCGTGAGGCGATGGCGAACGCCCTGTTCCCGGTGCTGCTGAGCCGCAAGGCCGAGGGCGTCTCCGAGGACTGGCTGCGCCGCGTGATCGCCGCCACCGCCGAGGGCTACCCCTTCCCCACCAACCTCGATCTCGACCCGCCGGTCGAGGGTCTCGCCCCGCCCTCGCAGGCGGACACCCTCCGGCAGGCCGTCGCGGAGGAGTGGAACCCGGAGCGGCTGCGCCACGAACTCCAGGCCGGCGCCAAGCGCCGCCAGAGCTGAAGCGAACACACCACTCTCGTGGGACTGCTGGAGGACAGAGTCGGCCTCGTCAACGGCGGCGGCCAGGGCGGCCCGGCCCAGCCCGGTGGCCACTGGCTGGTCGCGGTGGCCACCCGCGATCTCGACCGCGCCGAGATATTCGCCGCCGAGCACGGCGTGGAGCGGGTGGAGCGGGTGGAGCGGGTGGTCGACTCCTACACCGTCCTCGCCTCCAACCGGAGACAGAGGTCGCGACCGCCGGCGGACGGCGCGCTGATGGACCTCGGGTGCTACGGCCCGCACGCCCGGCGCATGCTCGCCCCCAGGGCGACCGGGGCACCGGGATCGACGAATGGCCGGGCGCGGAGCTGGAGTTCCCCGGCGGCGCCACCGACAGCGCCCGCTGCCACATGGCCCACGACACCTGGCAGAACCGTCACGCCCTCGAGGCCACCGCTTGTGAACAGAGATGGCGGGGACGACCGTGGTCTCGTCCCCGCCATCACTGTGGCTTCTACTTCACGAGCGCGGCGGCACTCCGGTACGCCGCGGCGGCGGCCTCCCGCACCGGCAGCGCACGGTGTGCGTCGGAGAGGATCTCCACGCCCCAGGGGCCGCGGAAGCCGGCCGTCCGGAGCGCGGCGATGATCCCCGGCAGGTCGAACGAGCCCTCTCCGCACAGGCGTCGGCGGTGGACGGTGTCCTCGAAGAGCGTGCCGACGACCTCGCTGTCCGCGTCGTTGAGTTCCACGCCGACGATCCGCGACCCGGGTACGTCCGCCAGCTCGGCGGGCGGCGTATGGGCGCGCTCGACGTGCCAGACGTCGATGACGAGACCGCCCGCCGGGTGGCCGTCGGCCTCGACGAGCCGTAGCCCGTCGTGCACGGTCCTGAGGTTGGACCAGGGCAGCGGTTCGATACCGAGCCGGGCGCCCACCCCGTCGGCCTGCGCGGCCAGCACGGCGAACTCCTCGGCCCAGACGTCGAGTTCCCAGGGTTCGTCCGCGACGTCGGGGCCGATCTTGAAGGTGCGCGCGCCGAGCGCCTCGATGGCTCTCAGCATGCCGACCCGGACGGTGTCCGACGCGGCCCGCCGGGCTCCGTCGGCCCACCAGTCGGTCAGCAGCTCCAACTCGACATGGCTGATCCCGTTGTCCTCGAACAGGGACCGGATCCCGGCGATCCCGTACTCGCGCTCGGCCCCCACCAGGTCCGCGTACAACAGCCCGAAGGCGGTGAATCCGGCGTCGCGCGCCGCTTCCACGCGTTCCCGCAGATTCAGCGGACTGCGCTGGTCCGCCTCGTCGGGAGCGGCGTCGCCCGCCGTGGTCCAGCACGTGGCCAGAAATTCGTCAGCGGTCATTCAGCGGTCATCCCTGTTTCCTGGATTCCTCGAGTTCGGATCCCTCAAGTTCGGATTCCTCGAGTTCACGAAGACACGCCTACGCGACACCGCGCAGCACCGAGCGCAGGTGCTCGGCGCTGGCCCACACGTCCTCGACGGGGCCCTTCGCCTTGGGCTCCTCGGTGAGGATGGTGTCCTGTTCGAGGACGTACCAGCCGTCGTAGCCGCGTGCGCTGAGGTGGGTGACGATGGCCTCCACGTCCACGTCTCCGGCGCCCAGCGGGCGGTACATGCCCTTGCGCACGGCGTCGGTGTAACTGAGCTGTCCGTCCTGGACCTTGGCGGCGAGGGAGGCGTCCACGTCCTTCATGTGGGTGTGGGCGATGCGCTCGGGCGCCTGGCGGGTGAGTTCGGCCGGGTCGGTGCCGCCGATGAGGAGGTGGCCGGTATCGAGACAGAGCGAGATCGCCGAGTGCTCCAGGACGCGCCGGACCTCGTCGCCGTTCTCGATCATCGTGCCGACGTGCGGGTGCAGGACGGCGCGGACGCCGCGTTCGGCGGCCAGGGAGGCGAGCCGGTCGAGGTTGGACAGCAGCAACTTCCAGCCGTCGGCGTCGAGTTCGGGGCGCGAGTCGTAGCCGTCCTGGCCGGTGACGGCCGACAGGACCAGCACCTCGGCCTTCGAGGCGTCGTAGCCCGCCAGGAGCTGTTCGGCCTCGGGCAGCGGGTCGTGGCCGGGCACGTGCAGCAGCAGCGGGGTGAAGCCGCCGACGGCGTGCAGGTCGTGGTCGGCGAGGGTGCGGGCCATGGCGGCCGGCTCGCCGGGCAGGAAGCCCTCGGGGCCGAACTCGGTGGCGGCCAGGCCGACCTCGCGCATCTCGTTCAGCACCCGCTCGGGCGTCAACTGGTAGCCCCAGCCGGGCACTTCGCACACACCCCACGAGATGGGAGCGCCGGCGATCCTGTTCAGGGGGGAGGTGGTCATGCTGTGGCCTTTCTGAGGTTCCGGTCGGGACGTGCGGACATGGGGTGCTGGACGGCTGGTTCGGGATCGAGGACATCCGGGCCCGCGTCGCCGCACGGGGCGCCCCGCTCGGGCGCGGCGAAAGCCCGCTCGGCATTCACGAGCAGTTGCGCAGGCGTCATCGCCTTCTCCCTCCAGGCGCCGTCCCGACCGATGAGGTGCTGATCAGCCGACGGCCGGGCCGTTTACCTGCGCGCAACGGTAGGTGCGGTACGGGGCATTACTGAAGAGGGGGAACCCATCATTATCCCGTCATTGGACCCATCTTTTCTCCCTCATCGGATACAACCGGAGCCGGCCCCGGCCGTCAGCGGGGTCCCTGCTTCAGGAACAGCGCCAGCCCGGTCAGGAGCCGGTCGACGTCGTCCGTGCCGGTGTAGGGCGCGAGGCCGATGCGCAGGCCGCCCGAGTCGCCCAGGCCGAGGTGCCGGGAGGCCTCGATGGCGTAGAAGGAGCCGGAGGGCGCGTACACGTCGCGTTCCGCCAGGAAGCGGGAGGCGTCCTGGGTGCCCTGCGCGCCGAAGGTCTCGTCGAGGGTCAGGAGCACGGTCGGTGTCCGTTCGGCCGCCCTCGAGTGGACGGTGATCCCGTCCAGCGCGGCGAGCCCTTGGTCGATGCGCGTCCGCAGGGTCTCCTCGTGCCGGTGGAGTGCGGCCAGGCTCGTGGTCAGACGCTCACGGCGGCTGCCGACGGCATCCGTGTCGAGGCCCGCGAGGACGTCGACCGCGGTGGCCGTACCGGCGAGCAACTCGTAGGGCAGCGTGCCGAGTTCGAAGCGTTCGGGTACCTCGTCGGAGGACGGCAGGAGCTTGTCCGGCCGCAGGGTGGCGAGGAGTTCGGGCCGGGCGGCGAGGACGCCGTGGTGCGGGCCGAGGAACTTGTACGGGGAGCACACGAAGAAGTCCGCGCCGAGCGCGCCGAGGTCGACCAGGGCGTGCGCGGTGTAGTGGACGCCGTCGACGTGGACCAGGGCACCCGCCTCATGAGCCAGGCGGGCCAGCTCGGCGATCGCGGGCCGGGTGCCGATCAGGTTGGAGGCGGCGGTCACGGCGACCAGCCGGGTGCGGTCGGACAGGACGGCGCGGAGGTGCTCCGGGGTCAGTTCGCCGGTCGCGGGGTCGAAGTCCGCCCAGCGGACGGTGGCGCCGACCCGCGCGGCCGCCTGGACCCAGGGGCGGATGTTGGCGTCGTGGTCGAGGCGCGTGACGACGACCTCGTCGCCGGGCGACCAGGTCGCGGCGAGGGTGCGGGAGAAGTCGTAGGTGAGCTGGGTGGCGCTGCGGCCGAAGACGATGCCCGAGGGGTCCGCCCCCAGGAGGTCGGCCATGGCCGCACGGGACCGGGTCACGATGGCGTCGGCGTTGCGCTCCCCCGCGGTGATCCGGCCGCGGTTGGAGAGGGGGTTCGCGAGCGCCTGGGTGATGGCCTCGATGACCGGCCGGGGCGTCTGGGTGCCGCCGGGGCCGTCGAAGTGGGCGGCGCCGCCGCTCAGGGCGGGAAACAGGGCGCGCAGGGCGGTGAGGTCGTAGGCCACGGAAGTGAGCTCCTGTCGGTGCCGTGTGCGGGCTCTGGGGCCCCGGGTGTCCAGGACGATCATCGGACATCGACACGCGGACGGACAGGGACCCCGGGTGGTCGGAGGCAACCTGGAGTGCTCCGCGGGTGGCTCAGCGTCCCGTTCGGCGCGGGAGCAGTCCGATCTCCTGCGCCCGCAGCACCGTGCTCACCCGATCGCGCGTGCCCAGCTTCCGGTACAGGCTCTCCACGTGCTTGTGGACCGTGCGGACGGAGATGCCCAGGCGGTGGGCGATGGCCGCGGCCGTGAGGGCGTCGGCGAGCAGGAGGAGGACGGTGGTCTGGCGCGGAGTGAGCCGCGAGTCGGCCGGCGGCTCCGGTGCCTCGGGCGTGGCCGCGCGCCAGCGTTCGAGGAGTTGGCGCTGCTGTTCCACACCGGCCAGCAGGGGTTGCAGTTGCTCGGCGGCCCGGACGTGGTCCTCGGTGAAGTCGGCACCGGCGCGGTAGACGAGGCAGCCGGTGACCGGGGTGCTCGTGCCCGGCAGGGGGATCGCCAGGACGTGGTCGGCGTCCATCAAGCGGCTGATCGTGCCCGCGGTCCGGCTGTGCGTCCAGCCCCGGCCGGCCATCCGGTGGGCGGTCCCGGGTCGGCGGACGGCACCGGCCCTGGCGTAGTGGTCCGCGAAGGGGTAGCCCCGGCGCAGCACCGCCATCCCCTCGTCCCCGATGTCGTCGATCCGCCCGAAGTGCGCCTCGGCGGCGGGCGAGAGCCCCATCGACCCGGTCCGGTCCGTCCACTCGCCGAGTTTGTAGATCAGCGCCTCGCCGCCGCACAGGCCGGGGAGGGCCGCGGCGACCATCGGCCACAGCCGCTCGGGTTCCCGTTCGTGCAGAGCCGCCACCGCCACGGCCAGCATGCGTTCGTACGCCCCGGCCGACCCGCCCGCCATACGCCCTCACGATCCCGCGTGTGTCACGTCCACGTACCCATGTACGTACTTCTCCCCATAGCACCACGGACGCCGCGCCGGGCAAACTGCACAGCGTTCCGGCACTGCCTCGACCGTAGGGATCAAGGGAGTTGACGGTACGGATCCGCCTGCGCGGGGGACAGGCGGATTTCGGTCGTCCCGGGTCAGGGACCCGTGACGGGAAACAGCAGGCAGCTGCTCGTGGCGTGCGCGAGCAGCCGGTCCTTCTCGTCGAGCAGCTCGGCCTGCGCGAGGGCGGTGCGCCGTCCGCCGTTCAGGACGGTGCCGACGGCGCGGATCCGGCCGGTGTCGGCCGTGACCGGCCGCAGGAACTTCACGCTCAGATCGAGCGACGTGTATCCCATGCCCTGCGGAAGCGTGGACTGCACCGCGCACCCGGCCGCGGAGTCGAGCAGGGTGGCGTAGACCCCGCCGTGCACGCTGCCGATGGGGTTGTAGTGCTCCTCCCCCGGTATCAGGGAGAACACCGCGCGCCCGTGTTCCACCTCGTCGAGGGTGAAGTTCACGGTGGCCCCGATGGGCGGCGCGGGCAGGCGTCCGGCCATCAGTTCCCGCAGGAATTCAAGACCTGTGGACCGTCCTACGGCGGCCGCCGAGACCTCCGGGTCCTCCCACTCGTACGTACGTGACCGTCCCATGCGGCGCTACCTCCCAGGCTGGCTTCTTGAAAAGAAGCTAGATGGACTCGCAGCTGACTGTCAATGACAGAGCCAGGTGGTTAGGGTGGCGGCATGGAATGGCTCGACGTGAGCACGGAGAACTGTCCGGTCCAGAGCACGCTCGATCTCGTCGGCGAGAAGTGGACCCTGCTGATCCTTCGGGACGCGTTCATCAGGGTCCGTCGCTTCGACGACTTCCGGCGCCATATCGGGCTCTCGGACGCGGTGCTGTCCGACCGGCTGCGCAAGCTGGTCGCGGCGGGCATCCTGACGACCGTGCCCTACCAGCAGGCGGGGAGCCGCACGCGCCACGAGTACCGGCTGACGGGCAAGGGCCGCGATCTGTGGCCGATCCTCATGGCCCTGCGGCAGTGGGGCGAGACGCACGCGGCCGACCCCGAGGGCCAGGTCCTGGACGTCCGGCACACCGAGTGCGGCGCGCCGGTGCGGGTGGTGGTGGAGTGCGACGGACCGCACGGCGCACTCGCACCGACCGAGGTGACAGCCGTTCCCGGACCGGCGGCCCGTCCCGTACGAAGTCCGCTACCGCAGTGAGTGCCTGGGCGACGCGGCACCGACAGTGAGCGAGGTGCCGTCGCCCCGGTGGACGGTGGCGGTGGTGAACAGGGGTGCGGTGCGGGTGAGTTGGGCGCTGCCGGGCACCTCGGGGTACAGGCCCAGGCTCGCCCACACCGCCCAGGACGACATGGCACCGAGATCGTCGTTGCCGACGAGTCCGCCGGGCGCGTCGGTGAACAGCTTGGCCAGCGCGCGGTGGACGACGGCCTCGGCGCGTTCGGTGTGGCCGACGTGGGTGTACGCCCAAGGGGTCCCGAACGAGGGCTCGTTGCCGAGGTAGGCATAGGGCTCCGAGGCGCCCGCGTTGAGGCTGCTGAAGAAGGTGTCGAGGCGGGCGGTGACAGCGGCGTCGCCGCCCATGGCCGCGAACAGCCCCGGCAGGTCCTGCGGAACCATCCAGGTGTACTGGGCGGCGTTGCCCTCCACGTACTCCGTCTTCTGCGCCGGGGTGAAGGCCGGCCAGGTGCCGTCGGCGGCACGGGGCTGGATGTATCCGGTGGCGGGGTTGAAGAGGTTGCGCCAGTTCCCGGAGGACCGCAGCAGGGTGTCGTACGTGGTCAAGTCGCCGAGCCGGTGGGCGAGTTGGGCGAGCGCGTAGTCGGCGACGGCGTACTCGAGGGTGGTGGAGACCGAACCCCACACCCCCTTGGTGCCGGCGGGGACGTAGCCGAGGGTGTCGTACTGCTGGTGTCCCGGGCGCTGGCGGTTGTCCTGGCGGTCCGCGAGGGCCGTGCGCAGCAGGGTGGTGGCATCGAAGTCGGTGCCGCCGAAGGCGTGGATCGCGGACGCGATGGCGGGCAGCGGGTCGCCGACCATGACGCCGCTGCCGCCGTTCGCGAGGGTCCAGCGGTCGAAGTACCCTGCCTGGAGGCCCTGGTTGAGGACGGACTGCGCGATGTCGGAGGCCTCGCGCGGGGCGAGCAGCGCCAGCAGTTGGACCTGGCAGCGGTAGACGTCCCAGCCGGAGAAGTCGGCGTACTGGACGTGCCCGGCGCGGGTGCGGTGGACCAGCCCGTCCATGCCGGTGTAGCGGCCGTCGGTGTCGCTGAACACGCTGGGGTGCAGGAGGGCGTGGTAGAGGGCGGTGTAGAAGACCCGGCGCTGGGTGTCCGTGCCGCCGCCGACGGTGACGCGGTTCAGCCACTGGTTCCAGTCGGCGCGCACGGCCTGCCGGAGGGTGTCGTACGACCGCGCCTTCTGCTCGGTGAGCGCGTTGCGGCGGGCGCCGTCGACATCGACGAAGGAGATGCCGACCCGTGCGGTCACCGTACGGACCCCGGGGGCGAAGGTGACCATGGCCGCGCCGGCTTTCCCGTCCGGGTGGGCGGACTTGGCGAAGGGCTGGTCGAAGGTGGCGTGGAAGTAGAGCCGGTAGCGGTTCTTGGACTTGCAGAAGGCGCCGCTGTCGCTGTACCCGGACAGGGTGTCGGTCCCGATGTCGACCGATCCGGTCGCCGCGGTGAACGCCTTGGCCGCGTCGATGCTCACCGCGGCGGGGCGGGTGTCGCTCGCCGGGTAGGTGAAGCGGGCGATGCCCGAGCGCTGGGTGGTGGTGAGGTCGGTACCGATGCCGTTGTCGAAGGTGACGTGGTAACTGCCGGGCGCAGCCTGTTCGTTGGCGTGCGAGAACGTGGCGTACGCTGGCGGTGCGGTCTCCTGCGTGGGCATGAAGGGGACGTTGCCGTAGGCGGCGCAGCCTGCTCCGGAGATGTGCGCGAGGCCGAAGCCGCGGATGCGGTTGTCGCCGTAGGAGTAGCCGCCGTGCTGGTAGGTCACCGTGTCGGGGCTCCACTGCATCCCGCCGAGCGGTGCCGAGGCCCCCGGGAAGGTGTTGCCCGCGCCGCCGCCGTGGCCGAAGTCGGGGCCGCCTGGGGCGGTGCCGACGAACGGGTTGACGTACCGCGCGAGATCGTCGACGGCCCGGGGGCGGGGCGTGCCGTCGGCCCGGACCGGGGCGGCGGCGGCCGTTCCGGACGCCACGAGCACCGAGGCCGCCAGTACGGCCCGAAGCAGGGGAAGTCGCACCACGTTTCTCCAGCCAGTCAGGGGACCCGCCGCCGCGCGGCGCCGGACCGCGAGTGTCCCCAACGCGGCTCCGGCTCCCCGGCCGCCACACCCGGCCGGCCGCGAGGACCAGCCGGTCGGGTCAGCACTCCCCCGCCTGTCGCAAAGGCGGGGACCGGGAGAGAAAGCAGGTGCGGACCGTGGGCGAATGATGATGGGGTGACCCGGTGACAGCTCACGACGAGACGCGGGCCCTACGACCGCTGACCCTGGCCTGGGTGAATCGGCAGCTCGGCCCGGGCGAACGGATCGTCGGCACCGAGGCGCTGCACGGCGGTATCACCGCCGAGATGCGGCGGCTGACCGTCGCCGCACCGGACGGGGGCACCCGTGCCCTGGTCCTGCGCAGCTTCGTCGACCCGTACTTCGTGGAGCACGCCGGGGATCTGCTGAACCGCGAGGCCGATGCCCTCGCCCAGCTCGCGGAGACCGACGTACCGGCTCCAGGACCGGTCGCGATGGATCCGTCCGGCGCGCACTGCGAGTACCCCTCACTCCTCATGACCCATCTGCCGGGCCGGACGGTCTTCACCGACGAGGGTCTTCAGGCGCGTGTCCCGCTCCTCGCCCGGCAACTCGTGGCGATCCACGCGCTCGACCCCGTCGACCGGCCCGAGCACTACCAGGCGTGGACGACCGCCGACGCCGTCGTCCCGGCGCAGGGGGCCGACAAGGCGGCGTGGGCCGCGGCCATCGACGTGATCCGCAAACCCGCGCCGCCCTTCGAAGGCCGGTTCATGCACCGGGACTTCCACCCCGGCAACGTGCTGTTCGACGTGCCGTCCGACGGCTCGGCGGGGCTCCGTATCACCGGGGTCGTCGACTGGGTGCAGAACTCATGGGGGCCGGCGGACCTCGACGTGGCGCACTGCTCCACCAACCTCGCGCTGCTGCACGGTCCGGCCTGGGGTCTGCGGTTCGCCGAGGCGTACGAGGAGGCCGGCGGGGTTCTGGCGTCGGCGTCGGGCGAGCGGCTGTACTGGCTGCTGTTGGACGCGCTGGCATTCGCCGGGGAGGTGGGACCCGTGGTGCGGCCATGGCAGGAGGCGGGGAGGGTGGAGCTGACGACGCGGGCCGTGGAGGAGCGGCTGGACGCCTATGTCATCTCCCTTGTGGACGCGTTGAGTTGAGCCCGCCCGATGCCGGGCTTGACCGCACCGGGTACGAGGGGCGCGGCGGGGACGCTGACTGCCTTCTCCCGCAGCCGAGCGCCTTCCGCCGGTTCGCCCGTCGGCGTTCAATCGCTGCTCAGTACTCCTCCGCTGCTCAACGCTCCTCGACACCCCGGACGATTCGGCTGATGCGGTCGACCAACTCCGGTGCCCGCTCGGACTGTTCGTCGAGCCACTCGCCGAGGCGCTCCTCGACGGCCTCGGCGACACAGATCCGCACCTCGGCGTTGCCCAGCAACTCGCGTGTGGCGCCGAGGAATTCAGGGTGGTCGAGCTTCACCGACACGACCGCCGTGAGCCCCTCGACGAACCGGTCGGCGCGGGCACCGAGGTCGGACCCGGCCCGCAGTCGTTCCCGCGCGAACGCGGTGACCGCGGCCACCACTCCGTCGCGCAGGCCGTCCACGTGCGAGCCTCCCTCGCGCGTGGCCCGGCTGTTGGCGAAGCCGCGTATCCGCGTCTCGTCGAAGCCTCGCCACAGCAGGGCCACCTCCATGGTCCCGGCCATTCTCGCGTCCTCCCACTCGAAGCCGAAGACGTCCGGCTCCAGCGCCGTGCCCGTCTCCGCGTAGAGGGCGGCCACGAAGTCCCGTACTCCGTCCGGGAATTGGAACAGCACCCGCCGGTGTCCGTACGCCGGGCGTTCGTCGGTCAGCGAGATCGCCAGACCCCGGTTGAGGAAGGCCAGTTGCCGGAAGCGCTCCGCCAGCACGGAGAACGAGCACCGGGTCGTCTCGAAGATCTCGGTGTCGGGCCAGAAAGAGACGGTCGTCCCGCTTCCGGTCGCCGAGCCCACAGTGACGGACGGGTCGACCTCGACACCACGCGCGTACTCCTTGACCCAGCGGGTTCCCGCGCCCCGCACTTCGGCCGTCAGCCGACTCGACAGGGCGTTGGCGACGAAGAGCCCCATGCCGAAGTCGGAGACGACCTCGGTGCGCCGGCCACCGGGCCTGGGACCGGCGTAGAAGCTGGTCAACTCCCTTTCGAGAGCCGGGGCGTCGGCCTCCACGTCCCCCGCCCCGTCGTCGGCGACCCGTACTCCGCCGTCGGACGTGAGCGTGACGTCGACGGAGTGTGCGCGGCCGTCCAGGACCTCGGTCACGGCCCGGTCGACGACATCCAACACGAGGTAGTGCAGGCCGCGTTGACCGGTCGATCCGACATACATGCCGGGCCGCTTCCGTATGGCTTCCCCGCCCTCCAGCACCTTGATGTGCGTGGCGTCGTACTCCATGCCCTCGGCACTCACGAAGACCCCTCCCCTGGTGTTCGGCAGATCACCCCAGCGTAGGCCGAATCGGGGAAAACACCAGGTCAGAGCCATTTCATGGAGGCCCAGGACGGGCGGGTGCGGGCGTGCCGGGATGCGGGTGGCGGCGCTGTCGCACACCTCACCCGGAAGGCGTCCGAGGGCCCGCCGAGGCCGCGTACGACCCCATTGTGGACGCCCCCGAGGGCCCCAATTCCGTTCTGTGGCAAGCGATTTGAGAACGGACCGGCTACGGTGGACGGCCGGTCCGGCGGGTTCTCGGGCCACCGGGGGCGGAGCCGGTCGGGGGAAGCCGTGGCGGGGGAAGGAAGGCCGATGCCGGAAGCCGGTCCGTTCGCGCCGGAAACCGTCGTGGTGGCGCAGCCGAAGCGTTCACGGTGGCGCAGGTACACGGGCCCCGCGCTGGCCGTGTCCACCGTGGAGGGGACCCAGCTCGCCCTGCTCAAGCACACCGACGACACGAACTCCCTTCTCACGGACACGTCCGGCAGGTTCCTCGTCCATATCAACAGGCGTGCCTCGTACGGGCAGTTCGGGCCGGTGCGGTTCCGCTTCACCGACGTCACGGATCGGGAGATCGGCACCGCCCGTACCCACGGACTCGTCAAGAACCGGCAGTTGAGCCTGCGGACGGAAGGGGGACGTCCGCTCCTCCTCACCCGGCGGGGTTACACCTCAACCGAATGGCAGCTCACGGAGACCGACCCGGAACAGGGCCCGGCGCCGGAGATTCTCGGCCGGGTCACGGTGAGCAGCATCGACGCGGTGCTCGGTCTGCAGCAGTACGTCGTCGAGACCGATGCCCGTCTGGACGCCTCCGAACGGCGCACCGTCATCCTCGCGGTCGTCGGTCTGCACCTGGTCCGCCGGCCTCCGGGCGACCACGGCACGTCCGCTTGAGAGGTGCGGTGCGCCACGTCACCGAGCCGGATCCGGCCGGTCCCGCACCGTCATGCCTACGGTGCTGCCAGTTCCGCCAGTTCTGAGTCGAACAGCAGCGCCGGGTCGAATCCCATGCCCGTGAAGTGGCCCGCGAGTTCCAGCGACAGCACGCCGTGCAGGCGGGTCCAGCAGGTGAGTGCGCGGTGCAGGGCCGCGGGCGGGGCGGGGTGGTCGCCCGCCCAGTGCCGGTGGGCCGCCAGGTCGACCTCGAACGGTGTCAGGGGAGCATCCGCGGGCAGTCCCGCGCTCGCGTCCAGCAGGGTCCCCATGATCTCGGACGCGATCCCGGTGACGTCGTCCGGTGCGTGGTAGCCCGGGACGGGTGTGCCGTAGATGAGGAAGTAGCGCTGCGGGTCGTCGAGGGCCCAGGCGCGCAGCGCATGGGCCAGGCCGGGCAGGTCGGTGCCGGACTCTGCGGCCGCGCGGAAGGCGTCGGCGAGGCTTCGGTACGCGTCCCGGATGAGCTCGGTGATCAGGTCGTCGCGGCTGGCGAAGTAGCGGTAGAGGGCGGGCCCGCTCATGCCCATCCGCTTGGCGATCGCGTTGAGGGAGAGCGCGGAGGCGCCCGCCGTACCGATCTGCTCCCGCGCGTGTTCCTTGATCTCCGCGCGCACCTGGTCGCGATAGCGCTCGCGCGGGGTCTTCGTGCCCGTCTCCGCCATGGCCGACCGCCTCCCACACCTACTGGACTACATGCTCAAGTTTCAGTTAGAAGCTATCACGATTGCACTTGACGACCCCTTCTCGCGTGAGTTACAACTTATAACGAACACGAAAGCCCGTAGCTCACCGCAGAGCGCAGTGGAGGTCGCCATGAACAACACGGACAGCACGCACAGCACCGCAGACGCACTCGTCGAGGTCGTCCTGCCGGGCAGGGTGGAGCCGGAGGGCCTGGAGGTCCGGCAGGGAGCCGTGCCCGTCGCGGGCCCCGGCCAGGTCGTGATCCGGATGGAGGCGACCGGGATCTCCTTCGCCGAGCAGCAGATGCGCCGCGGCAAGTACTACGACCAGCCCCCGTTCCCCTTCGTCCCCGGCTACGACCTGGTCGGCACCGTCCTCACCACCGGCGCGGGCGTCGAGCCGGGCCTGGTCGGCACCCGGGTCGCCGCGCTGGTGAAGGTCGGCGGCTGGGCCAGTCATGTGCTGGTCGACGCGGCCGATGTGGTGCCGGTGCCCGAGGGGATCAGCGCGGCCGAGGCCGAGACCGTGGTCGTGAACGGCATCACCGCCTGGCAGATGCTGCACCGCAAGGCCCGTATCCGGGCCGGCCAGACGATCCTGGTGCACGGGGCGAACGGCGGAGTCGGCACGGTCCTGGTGCAACTCGCCCACGCGGCGGGCGTGCACGTGATCGGCACCGCCTCCCCGCGCCACCACGACACCCTGCGCGCTCAGGGCGTCGAGCCCATCGACTACCGCACCCCGGACCTCACCGCACGCGTCCGCGAACTCGCCCCGCGCGGAGTGGACGCCGTGTTCGACCACGTCGGCGGCCCGGGCATCGTCCGTTCCTGGCACCTGCTCGCCCCCGGCGGCACGCTCGTCTCCTACGGCAGCGCCTCCACCCGTGACGACGAGGGCTCCAAGCAGGTGCCCGTGCTCAAGCTGCTGGGCCGGGTCTGGACGTGGAACGCGCTGCCGAACGGCCGGCACGCCTACTTCTTCAACGTCTGGGCCGGACGGGCCCTGAGCAAGAACCGCTTCCGGGCCCGGCTGAGTGCCGACCTCACCCAGGTCTTCGCGGCCCTGCAGCGCGGTGAGGTCAACGCCCAGGTCGCGGCCCAACTGCCGCTCGCCCGCGTCGCCGACGCCCTGCGCCTGGCCGAGTCCGGCACGGTCGCCGGCAAGGTCGTCCTGACACCGTGACGTGCCGGTCGCTCAATCCCCCACTCCCCCGCCCGTGTTGAGAGGCCTTGCCATGACCACCGTCCCGTCCGCCCGCACGCTCCGACGTCACCGCACCCGGCTGCTCGTCCCGGCGGCCCTCGCCGTCCTGCTCTGCACGGCCACGACGGCCACCGCCTCGGACACCACCGCCCCGGACACCGCGCAGAGGACCACTGCGGCAACGATCACGGATGTCCGGAGCCACCACGACGGCGCGGGAAGAACGGAGGCGATGCTCGACGACTGGCTCCGGCTGTGGAACGGCGACTTCGACCGCGCGCCGGGCATCATCTCCCCCGCCTTCCGGGTCCACGCCGCCCTCCTCGACGGCGGTGACGGCAGCTCGATCCGGGGTGTCGACGGACTGGTCGCCTGGATCGCGCAGACACGCGCCGCGTTCCCCGACCTCCGCTTCACCGAGCAGGTCGCCCCACTCGTCGACGGGCGCTACGCATCCATACGGTGGACGGCCACCGGCACCTACGCCGGCGGCTTCCCCGGCGCCGGGGCCGACCCCGGGACGGTGGTCACGTTCACCGGTACGGACACACTCCGTATGCGCGACGGCAGGTTCGTGGAGTACTGGGTCAACACCGACACCCTCCAACTCCTCACCCAGCTCGAGGTGTTGTGATGGCAAGACGGTCGCGATGACAGGGCGACGGTCAGGCGCCCCACGCCTCGACATGCGCGAGGACGTAGTCGGCCAGCTCGGCCGGCTGGAGGTTGAGGGCGGCGACTGCCGGACGGTTCAGCGCGACCCTGACCGGTTCGAAGTCGCCCGTGTCGGGGTCGTCGAGCTCGGGACCGTGACGGCGCTCCAGGTCCATGTCCAGCAGATCGGCGAGGAAGTAGTGCTGGACGACGGTGCTCGTGCCGTGTGCTTCGGTCAGGGTGAGGAACTCGGTGGCGGGGCCGATCGTGGCGCCGATCTCCTCCATCGCCTCGCGCCGCAGCGCCGCCTCGAGGTCCGCGTCGGCGGGTTCCACGCTCCCGCCGACGGTCGTGCAGTACGCGTCGCCGCCCGGCCAGCCCCGCTTCAGGAACACCAGATGACCGTGGTCGAGCAGCACGACACGCGCTTTGTGACGGACCCTCATGGGCGGAGCCTAGGGGACGAGTTCCCAGTCCTGCGAGCCGTCCGTCGCCGCGTTCTGGAGGGTCAGCGCGGTCCCGGCGGACGCACCGGTCAGGTACAGGTTCGTGTTCTTGACAGACTGCAGTCGGTAGAACCCGTCACTGGTCTTGATGAGGTTCCAACTGCCGGTGGCGCTGTTGTCGACCCACTGGCCGATCCGCTGGCCGACCGTCGCGTTGCCCGTCCAGATGGCCGCCGCCCGGCCGCCCGACTTGTTCAGCAAGGACACTCCGCCGTTCGGCTCGGTGACCACGTGCCAGTACTGGGTGTCCGGGTTCGCCGCGGAGCCAGGGGCCTCCAGGACGACATCGGGAACGTCGCCGTTGCCGATGTTCGCGTCATTCGTCCTGTTGCCGGTCCCGATCACCTGGTCGGTCTTCCGGTTCACCAACTGATAGTAGGCACCGTCCGATTGGCCGAGGTCGACCTCGGCGTAGGCGATGGTCGAGATGCCCTGGTTGTTGAGGATCACGATGCGGCCGGTGCCGTCGACATACTGCAGGTCGCGGCTGTATCCGGCCTGCGAGGTGGTCTGGTACTCCTTCCAGACGCCGTCGCTGCGTCCGCTGTCATTGACCCAGACGTTTCCGCTGCCGGCCGCGTTGTAGACCAGGCGTCCCCCGGGCAGCCTGATGACGACCGGGCTGCCGCCCGCCGCGAGCGCGTGGGAGCCGGTGTCGACCGGCAGCGAGGTGATGGCCGTGCCGGTGGCCGAACCGGCGTAGAACCGCAGCGGGTTGTCGGCGACCACATACCGGGTGTTGGCCCCGCCGCCCCAGTACTCGAAGGTGAGCAGCCACTTCCCGTCCGTGGTCCGCACGACGTTCGCCATGCCCGGCCGCCCGCCACCGATCTCCGTCTTGCCGCCGCCCATGCTCTGCGTCAGCCCGGCGATGTCGACGACGGCCGAACTCCACTCCGTGCTACGGCCGTCCCAGGTCTTGTGGGCGAGGATCTGGCCGTGCGAGTCCGTGGCGGTGTCGTTCGCGGGGTCCAGGGTCGGAACACCGGTGGTCGCGTTGAAGCCCGTGTAGTCGTTCTCGTCCGAGTAGTAGCAGACGAGTTGGCCCTTGTAGACCATCAGGTACGGCTCCCAGACGGGGTCCACCTGCTGGTGTGCGTTGGCCGCGGCGACGTTCTGGCCGATCGCGCCCGCGCTGCCGCCCTGCCAGCCCCCCGTCGCGATGACATTGACGATCTTCCACGACGCGCCCTGGTCGGTACTGGAGTACAGGGCGATGGCGAGGTCGCTCCGGTCGCCGTCGTTGGAGGGCGTCCAGTTCGGGTCGGCCGCCTTGTGCTCCCTGTAGTACTGGTCGTCGCCCGACACGACACTCGCGAGGAGCAGCGTGCCCTGCTTCAGGTCTCCGACGTCCTGCGGGAGTGTGTAGAGGTAGGGGTTGGTCCAATTGCTCGTGTACTTCGCGTACTTGGCGTCGCTGGAGAGGTACGCGGGAGCCTTCACCTCGGACAGCGGCTGCCAGCTCGTCCCGTGGTCGTCGCTCTTGTAGACGGGGAGCGTCTGTCCGTCGGCGCCGCCCGTCGCCGGTACGACGGTGGACTTCTCGAAGGACGCGACCAGCCGCCCGTTCGGCAACTGGGCCGACTTCGGGTAGACGGCGCAGTTGCCCCGCCCCTTCAGGCACGGTTCGTTGCCGAGCTGGTAGAGGACTCCGCCGGTCGGGTTGTAGGCCTGAGCACTCGTCGCCATGGGGATCGCCAGCATCGCGGCGGCCCCGACGAACGTGCCCAACGCCCTCACTGCTCTGCTTCTTTGCACAGCTGCTCCTTCGAGTCGTTCTCTGTGTCCTGCTTCGGGTCCTACTTCGGGTCCGGCTTCGCGTCCTTGTCCGTCGAGACGAGTACGCGGACGTCCCACGGGCCGAGTTCCAGCACCGTGCCGACGGGGAGGGAGCTGTCGTTCAGGGCGTCGACGAGATCGGCCGGGACCGCCGAACGGGCGGGCTCCCAGCTCCAGTTGTGGACGATGTGCACCCGTCGGCCGTCGGGCGAGGTGCCGGTCGTCGCCGTGACGGACGCGGGCAGGTCGTCCCATCCGCTGCGGGCGGCCGGCGCCAGCCACTCGGCCAGCGCGCGGGCGAGTTCACGGCCGGGCACGGTGCCGACGTAGGTGACCCGTCCCTCCCCGTGCCGGCGGCTGGTCACGGCGGGCCAGCGCCCGAAGTGCGGGTGCTCATAGCTCGCGAGCACCTCGGCGTCGGTGACGGTCAGCCCGTCCGCCCAGTGCGTCGCCGTCGCGGACTCCGGCAACGGGAGAGGGCTGCCGGGCACGGCACGGACGGGCACGGGCTGCGTCAGGTTGCTGAATTCGTCGTACGACACTCCCGCCGCGCCGGTGAGACGGGCGGGGGCGGGCTCGTGCCGGGCGCGGGCCTCGAGGTCGGCGTAGCCGGTGCGAGGGCCGAGGACCAGGTGGCCGCCGGCCTGCGCGTAGGCGGCGAACCAGTCGAGGGTGCTGTCGTCGGCGAGGTACAGGGCGGGCACGACGAGGACGGGGTGGCGGCGGGCGGCCTCCTCGGGGGCCACGCCTGCGCGTTCGCCGCGCGGGTCGTGCAGTTGGCGGGCGTGGACGACGCGGACCTGGCGTCCGGCGTCGAAGGCGCCGCGGTAGAAGGGGTCGAGGATGCGGTGGTAGGCGGCGGGGTCCGGTTCACCGTCCGGGGTCGCGAGGGGCGGGTGCCGCTGCATCAGCCACTTGCTGGGGGTGGAGTAGACGATCGTGATGTCGGCGTCTGGTTCGAGACCGGCGACGAGTGGCCCCACGGTCTCGAACTCCTCGCCCAGCACGGCGAGTTCGGCGTAGGTGCGGCCGGGCTGCCCGCTGTGCGGGAGGACTCCGCCCCAGTAGGTCTCCGCGCCGAAGCGCAGGGTCTGCCACTGCCAGTACTCGATCATGCGGGCGCCGCGGCCGACGAGGGCCCAGGCGGCCTGGCGCCACTGGCCGTCGTAGGCAGGGCGGTTGTCCCAGGCGAAGCCGATCGAGGAGGCGTTGGTCTCGGTGACGAGGAACGGTTCCTGCCGGGAGGAGAACATCCAGTCGGCGGTCTGGTAGAGGGACCAGACGCCGGTGGTCTTCCACTTCTGCTCGTGGGTGTCCGGGGTCGGGTCGGGCAGGAGCAGGCCGTCCTGCATGTCGTAGTAGGGGTTGCCGGTGGCGATGTCGAGGCGGTCGGTCAGCTCGTCGTCTTCAACTGCCGGGCGGGTGTAGGAGATGCAGGTGGTGACGAAGTGCTCGGGGCGGGCGTACTCGCGGACGAGGTCGGCCTGCCAACCGATGAACTCGGTGACCTGGCGGGCCTGGAACTCCCGCCAGGCGACGTCGTATTGGGGCTGCGCGTTGCCGTCGGGCGTCCACAGGTCGGCCCAGGTGGACAGGCGGTGGGACCAGTAGACCAGTCCCCATTCGCGGTTGAGGGTCTCTACGTCGCCGTACTTGGCGCGCAGGTGGTCGGTGAAGCGCTGGAAGACGCCGTGGTTGTGGAACAGTTCCAGGCCCGGTTCGTTGTCGACCTGGAAGCCGATGACCGCCGGGTGGTCGGCGTACCGGGCGACGATCTTGCGGATGATCCGTTCGGCGTGGAAGCGGAACGCGGGGTGGGTGAAGTCGACTTCCTGCCGGGCGCCCCAGCCGATGCGCTCGCCGGTGCGCCGCTCGCCGGTGATCTCCGGGTACTGGCGCGCCAGCCACGGCGGTACGGCATAGGTGGGCGTGCCGAGGACGACGGAGATGCCGCGTTCGTGGGCGCCGTCCAACACCGGTCGCAGCCAGTCGAGTTCGAAGCGGCCGTTCTCGGGTTCCCAGGTCGACCAGACCGACTCGCCGATCCGGATGACGGTGAAGTGCGCGTCGGCCATGAGGTCGAGGTCGCTCTTGAGCCGTTCGTCGGGCTGCACGGTGGAGCCGTAGGCCGGCGTGTACTCGTGGTAGTACGCGGCGCCGAACAGGACGCGGGCAGGCAGAGCCGCCATGGGGGGAAACCTCCGGGGAAACGAGAAGTGGTACGGGGAACGCGGGTTACTGCTTGACGCCGCCGGTGGCCAGGCCGCTCTGCCAGTACCGCTGGAGCAGCAGGAAGGCCAGGACGAGCGGGATGATCGAGATCAGCGAACCGGTCACGACGAGGGCAAGCATGTCGCTGCTGGCTCCGGCGCCGCCGTTCTGCGCCTGGGCGGCCCAGGAGGAGAGCCCGACCGTGATGGGGTACAGGTTCGGGTCGTTGAGCATGATCAGCGGCAGGAAGTAATTGTTCCAGGTGGCGACGAGCGTGAAGAGGACGACCGTCACCAGGCCGGGCGCGAGGAGCCGCAGCGCGATGGTGGTGAAGATGCGGAACTCTCCGGCGCCGTCCATGCGGGCGGCTTCGATGAGGCTGTCGGGGACGGCGTCCTCGGCGTAGATCCGCATGAGGTAGAGGCCGAACGGGCTGATGAGGGAGGGCAGGATGACGGCCCAAGGGGTGTTCACCAGACCGGCTTTGGCGAAGAGCAGGTAGGTGGGGATCGCCAGCGCGGTGGTGGGAATCATGATGGCGCCCAGCACCAGGTTGAAGGCCGCGCCGTGGCCGCGGAAGCGGTACTTGGCGAAGCCGTAGCCGGCCGCCGCCGCGAGCAGCGCGGCGCCGAGCGCGCTGACTCCGGCGTAGAGAACGGTGTTGAGGAGCCAGCGGCCGAACACGCCGTCGTCCTGGGTGAAGGTGGCCTTGATGTTCGACAGGAGTTGGGGCGCGTGGGAGAACCACAGGCCGAAGCTGTTGAACAGGTCCTGGGTGCTCTTGGTCGAGGCGATCAGCAGCCAGAAGAGCGGCAGCAGGAAGTACGCCAGGACGGCCAGCATCGCGATGGTGAGCGGCGTACTGCGCCGGCGCGCGGACCGACGGCGCGAGGGGCGGGCCTCGGCGGGAACTCCCTTAGCCTGCACGGGGGTTGAGGCGGTGGGCGTCACGGTGGTCACACGCTCCTCCTGCGGTTCGCGGTGAGCAGGAAGGCGTACGACACGATCACGATGACCAGGCCGAGGATGAAGGACACCGTGGCCGCGTAGTTGGTCTGCTGGCTGATGAAGGCGACGGAGTAGGCGTAGAGGTTGGCGGTGTAGGAGCTGTCGATGACGTCGGGGGCGACCTTCATCAACAGGTTCGGCTCGTTGAAGAGTTGGAAGCTGCCGATCACCGAGAACAGGAAGGTGAGGGTCAACGCCGGGCGCAGCGCGGGGAGTTTGATGGACCGGGCGATGCGCCAGGCGCCGGCGCCGTCCATGGCGGCGGCCTCGTACAACTCACCGGGGATGGTGCGCAGGGCGGCGTACAGGATGATCATGTTGTAGCCGACGAACTCCCAGGTCACGATGTTCGCGAGGCTGCCGAGCATCCAGCTGCCGGAGAGGAAGTGCGGGGCCGGCAGATGAAGGTCGTGGGCGATCTGCGCGAAGGGGCCGAAGTCGGGGCCGTAGAGATAGCCCCACATGAGGGTCGCGATCACGCTGGGGACGGCGTACGGGACGAAGATGCCCAGGCGGATCACGCGGGCGAGGCGGAGCAGGCCGCTGTCCAGTGCGAGGGCGAAGAACAGGGCGAGCAGCAGCATCACGGGGACCTGGATGACGAAGAACAGGGCCACCCGGCCTATGCCCTTGAGGAGTTGGGGGTCCTTGAGGGCGGTCGTGTAGTTGTCCAGGCCGACGAAGGTGGAGCCGCCGATGAGCTTCTCCTGGAAGAGGCTGAGGTAGGCGGCGTAGCCGAGCGGGGCGAGGAAGAGGAGCAGGAACAGCGCCATGAAGGGGGCGATGAACAGGACGCCGGCGGTGCCGACCTGGCGCCTTCGGGGCGGTGCCTTGGTGCGCGCGGCCGTTGCTGTGGTGGCCATGGTCAGCCTCCCTTGACGGTGAAGCCCTGGCTCTTGGCGAAGGTCGTGATGCGTGACTGCCAGGAGCCGAGCGCGCGGACGGTGTCCGTCTTGTCCGCGAGGGACTTGCCGACCGTCTCGGTCCAGTCGGTGGCCACCCGGTCGAGGAACGGCGGCCACTGGAAGGCGGGGTCGACCTGGGCACTGATGTCCGCGAAGACCTGGTTGACCTTCTGGCCGCCGTAGAAGGCGGGCGCGTCACCGAGGAAACTCGCCTCGCCGAGCAGGGTCTTGGTCGCCGGGAAGAAGAACTGTTCGGTGGCGAACATCTTGGCGCTGGTGGGGTCGCTGTTGAGGAACTGGGCGAACACCGCTGCCTGGATGGGGTTCTTGGTGGACCGGATGACCGCGGTGGTCGAGCCGCCCCAGTTGCCGGAGCTGGGCTTGGCGGCGTCCCACTGCGGCATCGGGGCGGCGCGCCACTTGCCGGAGGTGGCCTTCGCCGAGCCGGAGAGGAAGGCCGGCCCCCAGGCGCCGGTCAGCCAGGTCGCGTACTTGCCCTTGTTGAGGGCCGCGTACCAGGAGTCGGTGAAGTCCGGTTCGACGCCGATCACGCCGTCCTTGGCGAGGGTGCCCCAGTACTGGCCGAGCTTCCGGGAGACCGCGTCGTCGACGCTGACGGTGATGTCGCTCTTGCCGGAGGTGACGTACGGCTTGGCGCCCGCCTGCCACAACAGGCCGTGCCAGGCGGCTACTTGGTTGGCGGCGAGGTTGGTGAGGTAGACGTCCGGGTCGGCCTTGTGCAGCTTGCGGGCGGCGGCGGCGAACTCGTCCCAGGTAGTGGGGACTTGGATGCCGTGCTGGTCGAAGATGTCCTTGCGGTACAGCATGCCCATCGGCCCGGTGTCCTGCGGGATCGCCCACACCTCGCCCTTGCTGCCGCTGACCTGGCCCCAAGTCCAGTCCACGAACGTCGACTTGAGGGCTGAGGCGCCGTAGGGACGCAGGTCCAGCAGGCTGTCGGTGATGGTGAAGGTCGGGATCGCCTGGAACTCGATCTGCACCATGTCCGGCGCGCCGCTGTTCGCCTTGAGCGCGGTGCGCAGCTTGGTGTACTGGGGCGTGCCCTGACCGGCGTTGACGACCTTGACCTTGACGGCCGGGTACTTCTTCTCGAAGAGCGCGACCTCCTTGTCGATGTTCGGCACCCAGGTCCAGAAGGTGAGTTGGGTCGGCGTCTTCATCGCCTTGTCGATGTCGGCCTGGCTGACCGCCTTGCCGGAGGTACCGCTGGTGCCTCCGTTGTCGCCGCCGCAGGCGGACAGAGTGGCCGCAAGCGAGACGGCTCCGGTGGCGGCGAGAAAGCCCCGACGACTCAGGGACGAGGGCGAGTTGGAGAAGGTTCCGGACATGGTGGACTCCCGAGAGAGGGTACGAGGAACCGGCACACCGACAGCGGGCGTGCTGAAGTTTCCGGTGAGGTGAGCGCCCCTTCAGGGGCGCGGGGGTGTTTCGATCCGGGGCTCAGTCACGTGGGCGCGACCAGCCCCCACCGGTCTGCGGCCCAAGAGCCGCAGACCCGGCAGGACACCTAGCGGGGCGCCGCCGTGGACGCCCGGACAATGAGCTCGACCGGCGGATCAGCCATCGGCAGGGGATCCGCCTGCGGGTTCTCGATGGCATGCACCAACAGCTTCAGACCGTCCTGCGCCATCGCGTCGAACGGCTGCCGCACCGTGGTCAACGGCGGCGTCACATAGGCGGCAACAGGCGTGTCGTCGAACCCGACCACACTGACGTCCTCCGGAACCCGCCGTCCCGCTTCCGTCAGCGCCCGCATCAGCCCGATCGCCATGTCGTCGTTCGCGGCGAACACCGCGGTGACACCGGCATCGGCGACGAGCGCACGCCCGGCCGCGTATCCGGACGCAGCCGACCAGTCGCCCTGCACGACCGGGGGCTCCACCCGACCGTGTGCGGCGAGTGCGGCGCGCCACCCGTCGAGCCGGTCCCGCGCCGAGTACCAGCGCTGGGGCCCGGCCAGATGATGGACCGTGGTGTGGCCCAGTTCCAGCAGGTGCTCGGTGGCCGCCCGCGCCATCTGCCCGGAGACGATTCCGCCCGTCACGACATGCGGAGCGACTAAGGGCGGCGGCGCCCCGAGGACGAGGACCGGCACATCGACCCGCGCGGACAGCTGCGCGCCGCCCTCCTCGTCGATCGGCTCGGAGATGACGATGCCGTCCACGCCCTGGTCGAGGAGCGAGTCGACGGCGCCAGCGATGCCCGCCGACTCGCCCTCCATCGTGTTGACCACGCGGAGCGCGTAGCCGGTGTCACGGACGGCCCGCTCGACGCCCATGAGCAGCGAGGCGGGACCGTAGAGAGCGGTGCCGAGCGTCACGACGCCGATGGACCGGGTACGTCCGGAGGCGAGGGCGCGGGCCGCGTTGTTGGAGCGGTAGCCGAGTTCCTCGGCGGCCGCCAGGACCCGACGGCGTACGTCTTCCGAGACATACGGCTCGTCGTTCATGACCCGGGACACCGTCTTCTGCGACACGCCCGCCAGACGCGCGACGTCCACGCTGCGCGGCGCGGCTCCCGCGCCGCGTCCTGCCACTGGTGTCATGGTGTCTCCCGATCTCCGGCAGCCGCATCCTAGCCCCAGTCCGGTGTATGACTGCGCTGTCATGACTGCGCTGTCATATCTACGCAACGGGACGGGGCGCGTCAAGAGTTCGCGCAACATCCGCGAAATACGACGACATCCGCGCGACCCCGGACACCTTGAACACCGCGAACGACAAGAGCGGGCAAACCGTCGAACACCGCCATCGCACAGACACGCGACTCTCGTTCATATCTACGAACTTGACTCCGGACGGGTGCCCACGGGGCCGAACCTCTGATAGTTAACTTTCCTATCAGTTCCACGGCACGACCAACTCCCCACCCCCCACCACCCTTTGGAGTCCCCGTGGTCCACCCGTTCCACGACCCCGCGACCTCCGAGCCGACGAGCCCCTCTCGTCGTACGCTCCTCGCGTTCATCGGTGTGTCGCTCGCGGCGGCACCCCTGCTGCGCACTCCGCATGCCTCGGCGGCCACCAGGGCCGCCGCGGCGATCGGCCTCGACAACCCGGCGAAGAAGGAGATCGCCATGAAGCTGGTGTCGAGTGCGGAGAACTCCTCCCTCGACTGGAAGGCCCAGTACAAGTACATCGAGGACATAGGCGACGGCCGCGGCTACACCGCCGGCATCATCGGCTTCTGCTCCGGCACCGGCGACATGCTCGACCTCGTGCAGCTCTACGCGACCCGCAAGCCCGGCAACGTCCTCGCCAAGTACCTGCCCGCGCTGCGCAACGTCAACGGCACCGACTCGCACTCCGGACTCGACCCGAACTTCCCCAAGGACTGGCGCACGGCGGCAAAGGACACGGTGTTCCAGCAGGCGCAGAACGACGAGCGCGACCGCGTGTACTTCAACCCCGCCGTCAGCCAGGGCAAGACCGACGGGCTGCGCGTGCTGGGCCAGTTCGCGTACTACGACGCCATCGTCATGCACGGCGACGGCGACGACCCGACCAGCTTCCGCAACATCCGCGCCCGCGCCCTGCGTTCGGCCAAGCCGCCGGCCCAGGGCGGCAACGAGACGACGTACCTCAACGCCTTCCTCGACGCACGCGTGTGGGCCATGAAGCAGGAGGAGGCCCACAGTGACACCACCCGCGTCGACACCGAACAGCGCGTCTTCCTGCGCAACGGCAACTTCGACCTCAACACACCGCTGACCTGGAAGGTCTACGGGGACAGCTACACCATCAACTGACCCGGATCGCCGCCCGGTTGGGCATAGCCCGGCTGGACAGACCGGCGCCGGGACCCGTGCGAGGGTCCCGGCGCCGTGCCATCTGGGGTGATGCCCGCGGCGTATCGCCGTATGCGACACAGGCGTTGGACGCCGGCACGGCCCGTTCCTAGCGTGGTGCACGAGCCCGCCACGTTCTGCTGCCGGGTCGACCGGAACCGACCTGGGGGATCTCCACTGTGCTTGTTTTCGTTGCGGGTGCGACGGGTTACATCGGCTCAGCCGTCGTGCGCGAACTCCTCGACGCGGGACACCAGGTCCTCGGCCTGGCCCGCTCGGACTCGGCCGCCGACATTCTGACGCGCTCCGGTGTCGCCGTGCACCGCGGTGCCATCGACGATACCGACAGCCTGCGCGCCGGAGCCGCTGCCGCCGACGGCGTCGTCTACGCCGCGAACCAGCACATCTCCGAGACCACCGACCCGGCCGCACGCGCGAAGGCCGAGCTGAGCGCGGTGGAGGCGATCGGCGCGGAACTGGAGGGCACCGGCAGGCCCTTCGTGGTCACCTCGGGGGTCATCGGCCGCACACCGGGCCACCTCCTCACCGAGGAGACCCCCTCGACTGCCAACCCCGTCACGGCTCTACGGCTCCGGGTGGAGCTGTCCGTCCTCGCCGCGGGCGAGCGCGGGGTGCGGTCGTCCTCGGTACGGCTGGCCCCGACCGTGCACGGCCGGGGGGATGCGCGCGGATTCATCCCGACGCTCGTCGACGTCGCTCGTAGGACGGGTGTGTCCGCCTTCGTCGGCGACGGGTCGAACCGGTGGCCATCGGTGCACCGACGTGACGCGGCGACCCTGTACCGACTGGCCCTGGAGTCCGCCCCGGCCGGTACGCCCCTGCACGCGGTGGCCGAGGAAGGGGTGCCGTTCCGGGACATCGCGGGGGCCATCGGGCGTCAACTGGGGCTCCCCGCCGTCAGTTTGACCCCCGAGGAGGCGGGCCGGCACTTCACCGGTTTCCTCGCCCCGCTCGTCGCGCTCGACAACCCGGTGTCGAGCGCCCTGACCCGGCAGCGCACGGGCTGGCTGCCGACGCACCCCGCACTGGTCCCGGACATCGAACAGGGCCATTACTTCGGGGAGTTCAGCGCAGAGCACTGATCCGGTCCGGGGTGGGGCGAGGGCTCGGTCGAAGACCCTCGCGTCCCTCGGCGGCCAGCAGCTCGCGGGCCTCGACCCGGCTGGCGCGGACCCGTTGCGCGGCATCGCCGTGCCGGGTGTCGGCCGTGGCGGCGAGGGCGGCCGCCAACTGGGCCCGGCCGCGGTTCAGTCGGCTGCGCACCGTGCCGACCGGCACCCCGCAGACCTCCGCGATCCGTTCGTACGAGGTGCCCCCGGTGGCGAAGTGCCGCAGCACCAATGGCATCCGCAACGCCGGTGACAGCTCCCCCAGCGCCTCCCATACCCAGTCGCGCAGCGCGTTGCGCTCCAGGCACTGTTCCGGGCCCAACTGCGTCGACCACAGCGGCAGTTCGTCCATCGGCCGGACCACCACCGCCTCCCGCAGCACCAGCCGGCCCGCGTTGCGCACGATCATCCGCAGCCACGCGCCGACCGCCTCCGGGTCACGTACGTCCCCGATCCGCAGCAGTGCCGTCAGCGCCGCGTCCTGCATCACGTCGTCGGCGTCCGCGCCCGGCCCCAGGATGCTCACCGCCACGGCACGCATCCCCGCCCGGTGCCGCTCCAACAGCAGCCCCAGCGCGGCGACTTCGCCCGACTGGGCGGCACGTGTCAGCGCCGCGTCCTTCGGGTCCTGCGGGTTCTCCGGGTGTGCCGCCCCCGCGACGTCCCCCATCATCGGTCCTTTCCGGCCGTGGTTCCTGCTGCCGGTTCCGGCTGTTCGGGACACCCTGACGAGAGCCGCCCTCCGGGCCGGAACGCCCGGTCCCGGAGGACGGTTCACCGTTCACGGCTCCGGCAGGGTGCCGTCGGTCAGGCGTCCGCCGGCCAACTGCCGTGGCATCCGGCGCGCACCCGTCGAGGCGGGTGGCCGGTCCCCCGCGACCCGCGCCAGAGCGCTGGTGACCGCCGCGCTCCGGATCGTCGACGAGGGCGCCCTCGACGCCCTCACCATGCGCCGGCCGGCGGATGCCGACAAGCTCCAACTGCCCGCCATCTACCGCATGTTCAGCAACAAACGGGCCCTCCTGGACGAGATGGCCGAGGCGATCCCGGCCACGGCCCTGCCGGACACCCCCGAGAACCAGTGGGAGGCCGAAGTCACCCTCGTCGCCCGGCAGTTGCGGCAAGCCCTGCTGGCACAGCGCGAGGGCGCCCGGATCGTCGGCGGCAGCTACGCCGCGAAACGGCACAGCCTGACACTCGCGGAGCGCCTCGTCGGCGTCATGCGACGCGCGGGGTTCAACGGCGTCGCCGCGCTCTGGGCCACGTCGACCGTCTTCTGCTACGTCCTCGGCGAAGCCCTGGAACAGCAGGGCCTGACCGACGACGCCCGCGACCGGCTCACGTTCCCCGGCGCGCGCGAGACGTACCCCCACCTGTTCTCCACCCCCGTCGAGGAGATCCTCAACTTCGACGACCGCTTCGAGTTCGGTCTCGGACTCATCCTCGGCGGCCTCCGCGGGCAGCTCCCGCGATAGCACCGCCCCTCGCTTCGAGGACTCCCCGCCCTCGTTATGGAGAATATATCTCCACTTTTTTCGACCCGGGAAGCCCTACGACCCACCTCTCCCGGACGATCACCCGCCGCCCGCCCGGCCACTCCGGGCGGGACCCGGGGCACCCCTTCCCACCAGGGACGATCCCCGAGATCCGCATGCTGACACCGCACCCCCGAAGTCGCCCTCGCACGGCTGCCGACCCTCCGACAGCCGCCGGCGAGGCGCCTTCGAGGGCGTTTTCCACTTCGGTTCGACGCCTTGACAGCCCCGACGGCCGTTCCCAAACTACCGACCATTCGGTAGACGGCACGGGCCGAGCGCCTCCGCTGTCGACATTCCAGAAGGGTTGATCACCATGGCCGAAGTGTCGCTTCACGCTGCCCAGAGCCCGCCGGTCCCGACCGTCACCACCACCTCCCACATCGGTCACGCGACAGCCGTCGGGGCGGCCGGATTCGCGTGGTGCTCGCTCATCCTGGGCCTGCACACCGCCGGCGTCATCGACGCGGCCGACGGCACGATCCTGCTGGCGGGCACCTTCTTCTACGGCGGCCTCGTCCAACTCGTCGCGGGCTTCCTCGCGTTGGCCTCCGGCGCGACCTTCGCCGCCGCGTTCCTCACCGCGTACGGGGCGTTCTGGTTCGGCTACACCGCCATCGAGTTCTGGGCGGCACCTCACATCGCCGGAGCCGCGGCGGCAGCGGCGAAGGCCGGCGGGGCGTCGGCGGAGGCGTCGGCAGCGGCGGGCGGACACGCCGTGATGCAGTCGCTGGGGCTGTTCCTCATCGCCTGGCTGGTCGTCACGCTGGTCTTCGCCGTCGCCAGCCTGGGCACGAACGCGGTGATCGTGACCGCGTTCTCCCTGCTGACGCTGACGATCGTGCTGCTGGTGTCCGCCTACCTGGGCGCTTCGAGTGCGGGTGTGCCGAGCGACTCGGTGCTGCACACCGCCGGATACGTCGAGATCGTGCTGGCCGCCGTCGCCTTCTATCTGGTCCTGGCCGAGCTGACCAACGACATCCGCGGACGCGACGTGCTCCCGCTCTTCGCCCTGAACCGCGGCCGGCAGGCCGTCGCACAGCCTGCGTGACGCGGAACCCGCCACCCGTTTCAAGGAGCCGCATGAAAAAGCCCAAGGCAGGAAACCGCGTCAAGCCGCCCCACAGGGTCTCCGTACTGAGCAGCGCCTCCGCGGTGCTCCTCCTCGTGGCCGCAGGCCAGACGACGGCCACCGCACTCCCCACGCACACGACCAACTGGCAGCCACCCACCGCCAGTTACGCGGCGAGCGCGCCCGTCCACACCACCGTCACCATGGACGACGGCGTGAAGATCGCCGTCGAGGTCGTCTACCCCACCGACCCGAGCACCGGCGCACGCGCGTCGGGCCCGTTCCCCGTGCTCCTGACCCAGAACCCCTACGGCGCGCAGCGCTCCGACCCCACGGACAGCGGCGCGTACTTCGTGGAGCGCGGCTACATCTACGTGGCCTCCGCGGTGCGCGGCACCGGTGACTCCGGCGGGCAGGTCGACTGGTTCGGCGACCGGCAGGGCAAGGACGGAGCGAACCTCGTCGACTGGGCGGCCCACACGCTCTCGGGCTCCAACGGCAAGGTGGGGCTTGACGGTTGCTCCTATCTCGGGGTCGACCAGTGGTTCACCGCCGCGGCCGTGGGCAAGAACTCCGCGCTGAAGGTCATCACACCGTTCTGCACCGACTCGGACTTCTACAACGACCTCACCGGGAACGGCGGCATCCCGACCCCCTTCGTCGCCGGTATCGCCCAGGCCGAACCGCGCGGACCCGAGGACGACCCCGCCACCGACCCCCAGTCGGTGACCATCGCCCAGCAGGCCACGGGTGGTTCACGCTCGTACAACGACGCCTACTGGCAGTCGCTGAACGTCCAGAAGCTCATGCCGCGGATCGTGGGCAACACCATCCCGGCACTGACCGAGGCCGGCTGGAACGACCTCTTCCCCGGCGGGAACCTCGGCGCCTATGTCGCGGCCCAAAACGCCTACCACCACCGGCCGTTGACCGATCCGATCACCTCGGACGACCCCGTCACCGGGCGCTACCAGGCGATCGTCGGACCCTGGACCCACGGCGAACACGTCAACGAGGAGGCGCTCCAGGCCATCCGTCTGGAGTGGTTCGAGACCTGGCTCAAGAACGCGCCCACGGGCATGGCCACCACCTCGCAGCCTCTGCACCTGTTCGAGAACGGCGCCAACACCTGGGTCGACAGCGCCACTTGGCCCCTGTCCTCCGACACCCGCACCTACTACCTCGGCAACGGCTCCCTCACCCCCGGGAAACCGGTCGACGAGGGCAGCGACACCCTCTCCTGGAGCGCGGCGACGGCGGCCAACACGCTGACGTACACGACCGCCCCGCTCACCAAGGCGGCCCTGCTCGACGGTCCGACCGACGTCACCCTGTACGCGAAGTCGACGACACCGGAGACCGAGCTGTCGGCCGAGCTGAGCATCGTCGCCCCGGACGGGACGGTGACCAAGCAGGCCGACGGAATCCTCCTGGGCAGCCAACGCGCGGTGGACACCCAGGAGAGCTGGTACGGCGACAACGGCACCCTGCTCAAACCCAGCCACCCCTTCACCCAGGCGTCACAGCGCGCGGTCGTCCCCGGGCAGACGACCCGCTACGACATCTCCCTGCTGTCCAACTTCACCAAGATCCCGGCCGGTTACCGGATCCGGATCAGCATCAACAGCCAACCGCCCGCCGACTTCCACTTCCCCGTCGCCCCGACCCCGCAGGAACTGGCGAACCTGGCCGGGGGCACCTACACCGTCGAACGCTCCCCGCAGGCGGCGTCCTTCGTCAACCTGCCTCTGACGGCGCCGAGTTCGGCCACTCCCAGCAGCGAGAGCTGGGGACCGTCCTCCTGACACACGGATGGCAGGTCCGTCCGTACGACGGACCTGCTACACCTCGTCGGCGGAGGCGGGCCTGACGAGACCCATCACCTGTTCCACCGTCTCGTTGCTCAGGCTCGGTGTCGTCAGCGGCAGGTTGTCGGGACGCTGACGGATGCCGTTGAGAATGATCTCGAAGTAGCGGTGCCAGACATCGGGCCGCTTGCCCTGGGTGAACTGACTGGCGGCACTGAGCATCTGCACGACGACGGGAATGTCGGAGGGAGTGATCTCCGCACGCAGATCCCCGCTCTCCTGCGCCCGCTGGATCAGGGCTTCCAGGAAGGGGAGCATCCCGCCCCGCACCGTCTCCATGGGCTCGGAACTGTGGCTCCCCAGCATGATCACCTCATTCAGGCCACGGTTCTCCGCGAGGTCGGCCCCCATCTCCGTCAGGAAGTCCACGAACCCCTCCCAAGGATCGGGATGGGCGAGTGCCCGCTCCGCGGAGGCCTGCCGGATCCCGAGATCCTGCTCGAACAGGGCCCGTACCAGGGTCTCCTTGTCCGGGAAGCGCCGGTACACGGTCCCGACCCCGACCCCCGCGTGCCGGGCCACGTCGTCGAGCGTGACCCCCAGCCCGTGCTGGCCGAACACCTCCCGGGCGGCCCGCAGGATCTTCTCCCGGTTGAGGGCGGCATCGCGCCTCAGCGGGCGGTCGCCCTCGGTCGGAGCGTCGACTCCGGAACCCTCAGCCATAACCCCATGTTAACCCTGTTGATCACAGGCCGATTTGGCCACGACCTCGATCTCCCCGAGGCACCCTGCGGAAAACGTTGCAATAACCGTCGAGGTAGACTGACGCCGCCCATGGGAACGCGTCGTGCCTGGTCGCACGGCTGTCACAGCGAGGGGGTGGGCGCCATTCAGGTTCGCCCCGCCCGTATTCAGGATGTCGCGGCCGCCGCGGGCGTCTCGGTGTCCACGGTGTCGAACGTCCTGAACCGGCCCGAGCGGGTCAACGCCCGCACCGCCGAGCGGGTCCGTGACGCGGTCGCCGCGCTGGACTACGTGCCGCATCCGGGAGCAGCCGGGCTGCGCACCGGGCACTCGTCCTCGATCGGCCTGGTACTGCCCGACGTGACCAATACGTTCTACTCGCGCATCGCCCGGGGCGCGGCGGACGCGGCCTACGACCACGGCTACTCCCTCGTGCTCTGCGACAGCGGTGACGCCCCCGAGCGGGAGCAGGGCTACTTCACGATGCTGATCGAGCAGCGGGCCGTGGGCGCGGTGGTCGTGCCGCTCGGCGCCGACCCCACCCGGCTCACCCGGCTGCGCGAGCGCGGCATCCCACTGGTCCTCGCCGACCGTGCACTGCCCGCCCAGGACGGCTGTTCCGTCTCGGTCGACGACATCGCCGGTGGCCGGATCGCCGTACAACACCTCCTCGACTGCGGGGCGCGCGACATCCTCGTGGTCAACGGCGAGCGCGGAATCGTGCAGTGCGCCGACCGCTACCAGGGCGCCCGCCAGGCCGTCCGCACCCGCCGCGAGGCCCGGGTCCGCCAGCTCGTCGCCGACGAGATGACGGTGTCCTACGGCCTGGAGATCGCCCGCGGACTCGACGAACTCCCCGACGGTGTCTTCTGCACCAACGACTTCCTCGCCGCCGGCCTCTGCCGTGGCCTGGGCGAACGGGGGGTCCGCATACCCGAGGAGACACAGGTCGTCGGCTACGGCGACCTCGACATAGCGAGCTTCGTCGGTACGACCCTGACGACGGTCCGGCAACCCGTCGAGGAACTCGGCAGAGCGGCCGTGGGAATGCTGCTCGACGAGGTGGAGGCCCGCGCCGAACACGCCCACGAGACACGGGTGTTCGCCCCCGACCTCGTCCTTCGGGACTCCACCCGGCCCCGGTCAGCCGGGAATCCGTAGCGTCACAGGACCCATCAACCCCGAAGCGAGCTGCGCCGGGAAGGCCCAGGCGGTCGGGGTGGCCTCGGCGAGATACGGCGCCAGGGTGTTGTTCACCGTCACCTCCAACCGCACCACCCGCCCTGCGGCGCCTGGGAGTTGGAAGCGGTACGGCGGACAGAACGCCTCTCCGACGCGCTCCCCGTCAACGACGACCGACACACTGCCGCGCACCCGCCCGAGATCCAGCACCGGATCCGGACCGGCCGGCACGTCCACCTCACGGGCGTACACGACACCGCCGCTCCAGCTTCCGAGCCCCAACAAGCTCCACTCTCCCAACGGCAGTTGAGCCGGGACGGTTCGCACCCGTACCGGTCCGCGCCAGGCGGAGCCGCCCCGCAACACGGCTGTGGGCGCGGTGACGACCTCGACCTCCGTGGCCTCCGGGAGCGGCCGGTCCAGGGGCAGGATCTGCCCGTCGAGCCGCGTCCGGGTGCCGTCGCCTATCCGCACCCTCGCGGCCAACTCCAGTGGCAGGTCGAGCGATTCGGTGCCCGGCGGCACGGTGAACCGGAACCGCTGAGTGCGTTCGCGCACGGTGTCCGTGGCCCGCAGCGGCAGTACGGCGGCGCCGAGCACCGGCGCCCCGGTGAGCCACTCGGTGTCGGGCAGCGGGTGCGGTCGTACGACCGCGTAGCAGTGCTGCAACTCCCCCCACCGGCCCTCGTGTTCGACGGTACGGCCACGCCAATCCCCTGTTTCCGCCTCCCAACCGGCGCCGCTCACCAGCGAGTTCACGGCGCCCTCCGCACTCACCACGCAGTCGACGAACAGCGCCTCGCGCGGATGGACGGCGTCGGCCACCAACTCCAGGACGTGTTCGCCTTCCCCGAGGGCGAGTTCATGCCGGAAGAACATCGGCACCGCACCCCAGTCGGACTCGTAGTACTCCACCTTCTCCTGCCGCGCGACGACCACCCCGTCGAGCAGCACGGTCACACCCACCGCGGCGCCCACGACGAGTACCGCCGGACCAGGGCCGTACAGCCCACCTCGATACGTCACGCGTCCGGACGGCCGTACGTCCTCGGGAAGGCACATGAACTGCGGACGCGTACCGAACCCCTCCGGACGGGTCAGACAGAAGTAGCTGCCCAACGGCGTGCCCGCAGAGCCGGAGATCAGCATCGGCCTGTCCTCGGCCTCCGCCAGCTCGTATTCGAGGAGGTTGCGTGAACTGCCGATCCGCACACGGGCGGTGGCGAGATAGCCGGTACCGGTGTCGAGCCGTTCGCCGTTCCACCACACGCGCTTCGCGGCCGCCGCGCCGATGTGCAGATCGGCGGGGCCACGGTGGTCCGTCTCCACGATCGAACGGACCCGGGCGACCGTGCCGGGTCCTGGCACGGGGACCCGTACGAACTCCTCAGGCACCAGGCCCTTGTTGCCGAGCAGACCGTCCGGGTCCGGGATTCCACGGCTGGAGGAGTAGAGCGACACGCGCCAGTCCGACTCGGCGGGTGTGAGAGGCAGTTCGCCTGCGAGGACCTGTTGGACATGGGGACCGTCGAGCGGAGCGGGGGCCTGCGCGGACGGCACTGGAGGCAGGACGCGGACCCGGTTGCCGTAGGTCGCCCGAGTCCGTTCCCCGCTCGCGTCGGGCCCCTCGGTCTCGGACCACTCCATGGTCCAGATCTGTGGTTCGGCGACGGACGAGCCCGGGGGCAGCGCCATGTCGCCCCAGATGTTGTCCATGGTGGGGACCAGGCGGCCCTCCCAACCGGTCGAGAGGTCGATCACGCGCTCCGACACGGGAGTTGGTGACGGCGACCGGAGTGTCTGCGGGGTGCCTTCGCGCCATGCGACCAGGACGGCGGGGGCGCCCTCCAGCGGCACCTCGATCGTCGATCGACCCTCGGAGACGGTGACGTGGGCCGGGTCGCGGGCGCCGGTCGCCGGGTTCCAGATCTCGGCCTCGGCGACCGGGGCGTGCACGGTGA
>NZ_JAENRY010000003.1 GCF_016612545.1 Streptomyces sp. MBT65
GCGCCGCCCTCGGGCCCGGCGCCGATGTCCGACGCCACGATGCAGCTCACTCCCACGTCGCCGGCGCCCGCGGCCGCTCCCAAGAAGGGCGGGAAGGCCACCGGCCTGCTGAAGTCGAGTGCCGTGATGGCGGCGGGCACGATGGTCTCCCGCCTGACCGGCTTCGTCCGCTCCGCGCTGATCGTCTCGGCGCTGGGTGTCGGCATGCTCGGCGACACCTTCCAGGTCGCCTACCAGCTGCCGACGATGATCTACATCCTGACCGTGGGCGGTGGTCTCAACTCCGTCTTCGTCCCGCAGCTCGTGCGTGCCATGAAGGAGGACGACGACGGCGGTGAGGCGTTCGCCAACCGGCTGCTGACCCTCGTCATGGTCGCGTTGGGGGCCCTCACCGCGCTCGCGGTCTTCGCGGCACCCCTCCTGATCCGTCTGCTGTCCGACTCGGTGGCCAACGACCCGGCGGCCAACGAGGTGGGCGTCACCTTCGTCCGCTACTTCCTGCCCTCGATCTTCTTCATGGGCGTCCACGTCGTGATGGGCCAGATCCTGAACGCGCGGGGCAAGTTCGGCGCGATGATGTGGACCCCGGTCCTCAACAACGTCGTCATCATCGTGACCCTCGGCATGTTCATCTGGGTGTACGGCACCTCCGCGAACTCCGGCATGAAGGTCACGAACATCCCGCCGGAGGGCCAGCGGCTGCTCGGCATCGGCGTGCTGCTCGGCCTGGTCGTCCAGTCGCTCGCGATGATCCCGTATCTGCGGGAGACCGGGTTCCGGCTGCGGTTGCGCTTCGACTGGCGCGGACACGGCCTCGGCAAGGCCGCGACGCTCGCCAAGTGGACCGTCCTCTTCGTCCTCGCCAACCAGGCCGGCGCGATCGTCGTGTCCCAACTGTCCACCGCCGCGGGCAAGTCCTCGCCCGTCGACGGCACGGGCTTCGCCGCCTACGCCAACGCGCAGCTCATCTGGGGCCTGCCACAGGCGATCATCACCGTCTCCCTGATGGCCGCGCTGCTGCCGCGCATCTCGCGCTCGGCGGCGGAGGGCGACGGAGGGGCCGTCCGCGACGACATCTCCCAGGGGCTGCGCACGACCGCCGTGGCGATCGTCCCGATCGCCTTCGGCCTGCTCTCGCTCGGCATCCCGATGTGCACGCTGATCTTCGGCTCCTCGGGGACCAGCGAGGCCACCAACATGGGCTTCATGCTGATGGCCTTCGCCCTCGGCCTGATCCCGTACTCGGTGCAGTACGTCGTCCTGCGCGCCTTCTACGCGTACGAGGACACCCGAACTCCCTTCTACAACACGGTCATCGTGGCTGCCGTCAACGCCGGCGCCTCAGTGGCCTGCTACTTCGTCCTCCCGGCCCGCTGGGCCGTGGTGGGCATGGCCGCCTCGTACGGTCTCGCCTACGCGATCGGTGTCGGCGTCGCCTGGAACCGGCTGCGGAAGCGGCTGAACGGCGATCTGGACGGCGCGCGTGTGCTGCGGACGTACGCTCGGCTCTGTATCGCCTCCGTGCCGGCCGCACTGCTCAGTGGTGCCGCTTGCTACGGGATCGGACATACGCTCGGCCAGGGGGTCGTCGGCTCGTTCGCCGCCCTGCTGGTGGGCGGTGCCGTACTGCTCGGAATCTTCTACGTCGCGGCCCGCCGCATGCGCATCGAGGAACTCAACTCCCTCGTGGGCATGGTGCGCGGGCGCTTGGGGCGTTGAGGCGGGGGCACACGCACAACCATCGTCCGCCGCTGTGTGTCGTGCATAGCGGCAGACTGTGGGCACAATTGGTTTCGGCGTCGAACAGCGTGCAACGGATGGGGAGGCAGGAGCGACGGTGGCGGAACGGAGCACGGCTGCCGTCGACGTGGCAGACAACAGCGGCGACAAGCCGCTGACCGCCAAGGCGGACCAGTCCACGGCCGACGGGGTGGCCCAGAACCCGGAGCGGGACACGGAGAGCGACAAGGCACAGGGGAGTGGCGGGATCGAGGAAACCGAGAAGGCCTCGCCTCCCGAACTGCACAGCGGTCACAAGCTCGCCAGACGCTATCGCCTCGAAGAGTGCGTCACCCGTCTGGACGGCTTCAGCAGTTGGCGCGCGGTGGACGAGAAACTCCGCCGTGCCGTCGGCGTCCACATCCTGCCCGCGGACCATGCGCGGGCCCGCTCGGTGCTGGCCGCGGCCCGCTCCTCGGCGCTGCTGGGTGACCCCCGCTTCGTCCAGGTCCTGGACGCCGTGGAGGAGAACGACCTCGTCTACGTCGTGCACGAATGGCTGCCCGACGCCACGGAACTGACGGCGCTTCTGGCCCCCGGCCCGCTGGAGGTGCACGACGCCTACCAGATGGTCAGTCAGATCGCCTCGGCCATGGCCGCCGCGCACCGCGAGGGCCTCGCCCATCTGCGCCTGAACCCGAACGCCGTGCTGCGCACCTCGTCCGGCCAGTGGCGCATCCGTGGCCTGGCCGTCAACGCCGCGCTGCGCGGCATCAGTTCGGACACCCCGCAGCGTACGGACACGGAGGCGATCGGCGCCCTGCTGTACGCGGCGCTCACCCAGCGCTGGCCGTACGAGAGCGACGCCTACGGCCTGTCAGGGCTGCCCAAGGGCGTCGGACTCATCGCTCCCGACCAGGTGCGCGCGGGTGTCCACCGAGGTCTGTCGGAGCTCGCCATGCGCGCGCTCGCCAACGACGGCGCCACGGCCTCCCGGCACGAATCGGCGTGCACCACCCCGGAGGAGCTGGTGAAGGCGATCGGCGAGATGCCCCGCATCCGCCCGCCGGAGCCCACGTTCACCGCGCCGCCCGAGTACCAGCGCACGACGTACCAACAGGGCACGTACGGCCGCCCGTCATCGCATCCCGGTGCCGGCCAGGCCGTGCCGACCCCGCCACCCCCGCTGCAGAGCCGCACCGGCAAGGCCCTCAAGTGGGCCGTGTCCGCGCTGCTGATCGCCGCGCTGGGCCTGGGGAGTTGGCAGCTCGCGGACGCGCTCATGGACCAGGGCAACAGCGACAACAGCAGCCCCACCGAGGGCACTCACGAGGGCACCGACAAGAAGCAGCCCGCCAAGAGCGTTCCGCTCAAGATCGATGGCGCAACCGAATTCGCGCCGAGCGGGTCAGGCATAAAGGAAGACGAAGTCTCGCTTGCCATCGACGGGAAAACGAGCACTTCCTGGATCACCCCGCAGTACAAGGGTTATCCGAATTTCGGCAACCTGCCGAATCGGAAAGACGGCAGCGGCATCATCGTGGACCTCGGGAGCGTCAAGACGGTAAAGGGCTTCGATATCACCATGTATCGAAGTGGACAGACCGTCGAAGTACTCGCGGCACCCAGTGGAGGATCATCCCCCTCGGATCTGTCCGACTTCTCCCAGCGCCTCACGCCGTTGACGACGTCGAGCAAAGAGATAAAGGGATCACTGAAGACTCCCTTGCGCACACGATACGTACTTATCCACATCACCGAACTACCCACGGACGGCTCCACAGAACTATTCCGAGGCGGCATTTCGGAGATTAGCTTCACCGGGTCCTGAGTCACGACAGGACCTGCCGGGAACGTCGGTCGACGGATTTTTTGTACGTGAGAATCTCCGTAAGCTATACGCTTCTCCTCGGCGGTCGGCTTCGCACTCTGCCATCTGGGATCGTTGTTCACCTCCCACATGTCTTTGTAGTCATGCCCAAATCCTTTCATGCATATGCTCCAATCGCCCATGGCTCTCCGGACCTCAGCGTCTCGGCTGGCCACGACGAAGGAATTCTCGTGATAGGAGAGCAGATACTGAAGAGCCGGCTTGAACCCGTCCTTGCCGAATATGTGAGAGCGCGCTCTGTCGGCGCAGCCCCCCGTTCCATCTTTGAGGGTTTTTCCAGTCTTGGCGGATCTTCCGGTATAGGCCTCGGTCTCAGCAGGTGACTGTTTGGCTTCGTCTCCTGCGTTGCCCGCTTCAGAATCATCCGGAGACTCCGGGGGGGGTGATATCCCCACTTCCGCGCCGTAGAAGTGTCGATAATTCCGTATCTTCCCCCGTTCATGGCCTGCGACGAATCGATGGGGCTTTCCTCATAGGGCCACTCGTAGCCGAGGCCCGTCATACAGTCCGCGGCGAGACGCGCCACAGCCGAGTCGTTTATGTACCGACAGTAGGGGTGGCGGTGTCTTCTTCATCGGCCTGCTTCGCATGATATGAGCAAGCCGCCAAGGACAGGGCAGGCAAGGGACACCCAGGCCCAGGCGATTGATTTTCTGGTCACATGAAGTGGTGCGAATTCATGTTGTCATTCGCACTGCGCCAATTTGTCAGAACGATGCGCGCGAAACTACCGATCTGACCACCTGCGGCAACACTGAAGCAGGGGCCGTAGTAGTTCGAGTTGTACTGGAAGAGACAGACCCTGTCGTCCGCGTTGAGGGACGTACAAGAAGTGGAAGCCTGCGCGGTAGGCGCGAGACCCAACCCTCCCGCGATCGCAGCCCCAGAACCACCAGTGCGGTCCTCTTGCGCATACATACTGGTTTCTTTGTGACACTGCGCCGACCTGTTTCCATGTTCATGATAAGTCGGATGCCGCCCCCTTAGTAATCTTTTACCGGCGACCCCATCGGAATATAATTTCTCGCATATCACCCCAAAACGGTACACATAAATCGTCCACCCCTTTCCTCGAGGGGCGTCACTGAATTCACTCGTTTACATTCGCCCAAAACTCTTATACGGTATATTCGCCGAGCGGAAGGAGGTGAGGGTGTTTGCCACTCAGCCTCGACGGTGTTCCCGATGACGAACTCCTGGCCCGACATGTCGCCGGTGACCCGGACGCCTTCGGTGAGCTCGTACGCCGACACCGGGACCGGCTTTGGGCCGTGGCCCTGCGCACGCTGGGAGACCGCGAGGAGGCCGCTGACGCGGTCCAGGACGCCCTCGTCTCCGCCTACCGGGCCGCCCACACCTTTCGCGGCCAGTCGGCCGTCACGACCTGGCTCCACCGGATCACGGTGAACGCCTGCCTGGACCGTGCCCGCAAGGCCGCCTCCAGGAAAACGTCTCCGGTCGACGACACCGAGCGCCTGGAACAACTCCTGGAACCGCACGAGTCGGCCGCGGCTCCCGCTGAGCGCAACGACCTGCACCGCCAACTGCTGGAAGCCCTGGGCACCCTTCCGCCCGACCAGCGTGCCGCTCTCGTTCTGGTGGACATGCAGGGTTACCCCGTCGCAGAAGCCGCCCGGATCCTTGATGTACCGACCGGCACGGTGAAGAGCCGCTGCGCCCGCGGAAGAGCAAGACTGCTGCCGATGCTCACCCATCTACGGCCGGAAAGAGCCGGTGACGGCAAGGAACCCGGCGCAGGACGGAACCGGGCGCAGGGGACATCCGTCCCACCGGCAGCGGGACCGCACGACACGGGTCCCAAGGATGCAGGGCCGAGCGATTCAGCTGCTGTGAAGGGCGGAGGTGGGCGAGCGTGACATCCACGACAGATACGGCCGGGCACCCGGACGTCGCAGAGATCTCCGACCTCACCGAGGGTCTCCTCCCGCCGTCCAGGACAGCGGAGGTACGACGGCATCTGGACGAGTGCGAACTCTGCGCGGACGTCCACGACTCACTCGACGAGATCCGGAGTCTGCTGGGCACCATGCCCGGGCCGCCGCGCATGCCCGCCGAGGTCGCCAGCCGGATCGACGCGGCCCTCGCCGCGGAGGCACTGCTGGGTGCCACCACTCCGGAGTCCTTGGCCGCACCGACATTGGTGACCGCGTCCCGAGCCACGACGGGCGAGAACAGCGGGGACGGGGAGCACGCCGTGGGCGATGTTTCACGTGAAACATCGCCCACGGCAGCCCGCCCCTCGGGACACGCACATGCGGCGACCGGTCCCGGACGTAGGGATCGCAAGGAACGCAGGGAGCGGAACCGCGGCGGACGTCGCGGAAGGATCGTCCTGGGAGCCGTATTCACCGCGGCCGTTCTGGGGGCCGGCTCCCTGTTCATCCAGTCGCTGGGCGACCACAACTCGTCCGACGCAGCTCACGGGAACCCGACCAGTGCTGCGGACACCTTCTCCAAGGGGAAGTTGGAGAGCCAGGTCTCGGATCTTCTCTCCTCCAAGACGGCCACAAGCCAGGGCATCAGGAGTGGGGGACCCTGGAACGCCGCGTCCGAACCCGACGGAGCGGAGTCTTCCATCAAGACTCCCAAGACCCTGATCGAGCCCTCCGGCTCCATCCCGGACTGCATCCGGCAAGGCGTGGACCGTGGCAACACGGATGTCCTCGGATTCAAGAAGGGCACCTACAACGGGGCCGCCGCCTATCTCGTGGTGCTGCCCGATGCCTCCGACAACAGCCGGGTCACGGCCTACGTCGTCGACGCGACCTGCGTGAGCCGACAGACGTCGACCCCTGGCAAGGTCCTTCTGACGCAGTCGTTCGCGCATTCCTGACTCCGGACTCCTTCCCTGCATCCCTCGTGGCGTCTTCCCACTGCGTGCCGTCTTCGTGTGCCCGGACACAGCGGGAATGCGGGCCCCGTAGGATCCGTTGGGTGGGGTGGAGGCTCTGAGAGGAGCTCCCACCGGTCGTACTGACGCAGTCCAGAGACGAGGAACCAAGCCGTGAGCGACGTCCGAAACGTGATCATCATCGGCTCCGGGCCCGCCGGCTACACGGCGGCGCTCTACACCGCGCGCGCGTCGCTGAAGCCGCTGGTGTTCGAAGGTGCCGTCACCGCCGGTGGCGCGCTGATGAACACCACCGAGGTCGAGAACTTCCCGGGCTTCCAGGACGGCATCATGGGCCCCGAGCTCATGGACAACATGCGTGCCCAGGCCGAGCGCTTCGGCGCCGAGCTGATCCCGGACGACGTGGTCTCCGTCGACCTGACCGGTGAGATCAAGACCGTCACGGACACCTCGGGCACCGTACACAAGGCGAAGGCCGTCATCGTCACCACCGGCTCGCAGCACCGCAAGCTGGGTCTGCCGAACGAGGACGCGCTCTCCGGCCGGGGAGTCTCCTGGTGCGCCACCTGTGACGGGTTCTTCTTCAAGGACCAGGACATCGCCGTCATCGGTGGTGGCGACACGGCGATGGAGGAGGCGACCTTCCTCTCCCGCTTCGCCAAGTCCGTGACGATCGTCCACCGCCGGGACAGCCTGCGTGCCTCCAAGGCGATGCAGGAGCGCGCCTTCGCCGACCCGAAGATCAAGTTCGTCTGGGACAGCGAGGTCGCCGAGATCGAAGGCGACCCGAAGCTCGCCGGGCTCAAGCTGCGCAACCTGAAGACCGGGGAACTCTCCGACCTCGCGGTAACGGGCCTGTTCATCGCGATCGGCCACGACCCCCGCACGGAGCTCTTCAAGGGCCAGCTGGACCTGGACGGCGAGGGCTACCTGAAGGTCGAGGCTCCCTCGACCCGCACCAACCTCACCGGTGTCTTCGGCGCCGGTGACGTCGTCGACCACACCTACCGCCAGGCCATCACCGCTGCCGGTACCGGCTGCTCCGCCGCTCTGGATGCCGAGCGTTTCCTCGCCGCCCTGGCGGACGAGGAGAAGGCAGAGCCCGCGAAGACCACCGTCTGACCCCCATCTCCACCCCACCGCACGATCAAGTTAAGGAGCCCGCCGTGGCCGGCACTCTGAAGAATGTGACCGACGCTTCCTTCGACGAGGACGTCCTCAAGAGCGACAAGCCCGTCCTGGTGGACTTCTGGGCTTCCTGGTGCGGCCCGTGCCGTCAGATCGCTCCGTCCCTCGAAGCCATCGCCGCCGAGCACGGCGACCAGATCGAGATCGTCAAGCTCAACATCGACGAGAACCCGGCCACGGCCGCCAGGTACGGCGTCATGTCCATCCCGACGCTGAACGTCTACCAGGGTGGCGAGGTCGCCAAGACCATCGTCGGCGCCAAGCCGAAGGCCGCGATCCTTCGCGACCTCGACGAGTTCATCGCCGCCAAGTGATGTTTCACGTGAAACCGTGAAACCCGTGTTTCACGTGAAACATGAAGGGGCCGACTCTCCGGAGTCGGCCCCTTCGCGTTAGAGCGGTCGAAGCGCTGGTTCCTTCTGTACGGCTCCCAGTAACCGGTCGAGCGCCATCTCCACGTCTTCCTTCCAGGAGAGCGTCGTGCGCAGCTCCAGCCGCAGCCGTGGATAGGCAGGATGCTGGCGAACCGTCTTGAAGCCCACGGCAAGTAGATGATCGGCAGGCAGCACGCAGGCGGCCTCTTTCCCGTGGGCATCGCCGAAGGCCTCGATCGCCTTGAAGCCCCGCCGCAGCAGATCCTTGGCGACCGTCTGCACCATGACCCGTCCCAGTCCCTGCCCCTGGTATCCCGGCATGATGAACGACGTCATCAGCTGCACCGCGTCCGGTGACACGGGGCTCGTGGAAAACGCCGTCGAGCGGGGGACATAAGCAGGGGGCGCGTAGAGGACGAAGCCCACCGGCACGTCATCGACGTAGACGACCCGCCCGCAAGAGCCCCAGTCCAGGAGGACGGCGGAGATCCAGGCTTCCTTCTCCGAGGCTGCGGTGCCCGCCTTCAGCGCGGCTTGCCCGCTGACGGGGTCCAACTCCCAGAAGACGCACGACCTACAGCGTTTGGGAATGTCCGGGAGATTGTCCAGCGTGAGCGGTACGAGCCGACGCCCCATGAAGGCTGATCCTCGCTTCCTTCGCCCGCAGCGTCGCGGGCGGCTGTCAGAGCGCTGCGTTCCCTGAGCAGACTGCCGACGAACCCGCCGACCGCCCCCAGGCCCAGACCCGCGCTCACCAGTCCGGTGCGGCTCACCGTTCGCATGGCCCCTGCCTCCCCTAAGAGGTGCTGCCAGGTGGATGCGCCATACCCGAACGCATCGTATCCATGATGAGATTCCCTCGATACCGCCAGAAAGCAAAGAGCGGGCCGCGTTCCGGTACACACCGGACACGGCCCGCTCTGCTGGTCGGACGAACAGAAACAACCATGCCGAAAGCGAGACGGCTCAGGCCTCGTCCTCCGAGTCGTCGTCCACCAGGCTCCTCTGCAGGACCGGTCCCTCGCCCGGAGCCAAGGAACCGAGGATCCGCTCAAGGTCCTCCATCGAGGCGAACTCGACAGTGATCTTGCCCTTCTTCTGGCCCAGGTCGACCTTCACCCGGGTCTCGAAGCGATCAGAGAGCCGTGTGGCGAGATCGGACAGTGCCGGGGAGACCAAGGCGCCGGCCCGAGGGCCCTTGGAGCGCTGAGCCGTCTGGGGCCGCGAGTCCATGAGGTGCACGATCTCCTCGACGGCGCGCACCGAGAGCCCCTCGGCCACGATCCGGTGAGCCAGCCGGTCCTGCTCCTCCGAGTCGTCGACGGCGAGCAGCGCCCGGGCATGACCGGCGGAGAGGACTCCGGCGGCGACACGGCGCTGGACCGACGGCGAGAGCTTCAGCAGACGCAGGGTGTTGGAGACCTGCGGACGCGAACGGCCGATGCGGTCCGCCAACTGGTCGTGCGTGCAGTTGAAGTCCTTGAGCAACTGGTCGTAGGCAGCCGCCTCTTCGAGCGGGTTCAGCTGGGCGCGGTGCAGGTTCTCCAGGAGTGCGTCCAGGAGAAGCTTCTCGTCGTCCGTGGCCCGCACGATCGCGGGGATCGCCTCCAGGCCCGCCTCACGGCAGGCCCGCCAGCGCCGCTCGCCCATGATGAGCTCGTAGCTCGTCGGAGCGATCTGCCGTACGACGACGGGCTGGAGGAGGCCGACCTCCTTGATGGAGGTGACGAGTTCCTGCAGTGCGTCCTCGTCGAACACCTCACGCGGCTGACGTGAGTTCGGTGTGATGTCGTCGAGGGGCAGCTCGGCGAAGTAGGCACCGACGGGCGGCGCCGGCATCTGCGGGACACCGTACGACGTGTCCTCTGTCTCGTAGGAGACCGGCGGCAGCGTGGTGACCTTCGCCGCGGCCACCCCTCGGTCGCCGGTGATGACCGGAACAGCCGTGGGAGACGCGGAACCCACCGCGGCCGGAGCCACCGTCTTCTCCCCGGTCGGGGCTGCGGGGATCAGTGCGCCGAGCCCACGGCCCAAACCCCTCCGTCGCTCGCTCACTGGACACCCTCCACCATGCTCTGGTCGCTCTGAGCGCCGATGTGCGCATGCGGTGCGTCGTAGCTGACGCCCACACCCTTCAGCGCGATTTCCCTTGCCGCCTCAAAGTAGGAGAGGGCACCGCTCGATCCGGGATCGTAGGTCAGTACCGTCTGCCCGTAGCTCGGTGCCTCGGAGATACGGACCGAGCGGGGAATGCTCGTCCGCAGCACCTCGTCGCCGAAGTGGCTGCGCACCTCGTCGGCGACCTGGGACGCGAGGCGTGTCCGGCCGTCGTACATGGTGAGCAGGATGGTCGACACATGCAGGTTGGGGTTGAGGTGCCCCCGTACCAGGTCGACGTTGCGAAGCAACTGTCCGAGGCCTTCCAGCGCGTAGTACTCGCACTGGATCGGGATGAGGACCTCCGCGCCGGCGACCAACGCGTTGACCGTCAGCAGGCCGAGCGAGGGTGGACAGTCGATGAGGATGTAGTCCAGCGGCTGCTCGTAGGCCTGAATCGCCCGCTGCAGTCTGCTCTCACGGGCCACCAGGGACACCAGCTCGATCTCCGCACCGGCGAGATCGATCGTGGCAGGGGCACAGAAGAGGCCCTCGACATCGGGAACCGGCTGCACGACCTCGGAGAGAGGCCGGCTGTCGACCAACACGTCGTAGATGGAAGGGACTTCCGCGTGGTGATCGATCCCCAGTGCCGTGGAGGCGTTGCCCTGTGGGTCGAGGTCGACCACCAGAACACGGGCACCGTGCAGTGCCAGCGAAGCGGCAAGATTGACGGTCGTCGTCGTCTTGCCCACCCCACCCTTCTGGTTGGCAACGACCATGATGCGGGTCTGCTCAGGACGTGGCAGGCCCTCGCCGGCACGACCTAGCGCTTCTACCGCCAGTTGGGCAGCACGACCGATGGGAGTGTCGTCCATAGGGGGCGGTGTTTCACGTGAAACGTCCTCCCCCATCGACTCGGTACGGGGACCGGGGACCGGATCGGTCATCGGTCCCGCGATGTTGGCGTCGGACCGCAAGGATTCACTCTCCTCGACTTCAGGCTCGCAATGAACAGAGCCTCCCATGTCTTCAGGGTCGTGAACCAGTGAGGCCTGTTGTTCTGTGGAGAATTCCACCTCTGTGGACAACTCCGTGACCTCTCCGAGTGATCCGAGAGGCTTCCTATCGCGGGGTTCGGCCGCGCGGCTGCGGCTGATGATGCCGTGGAGCAGTGAGCGACGTTTCACGTGAAACACGATGCACAGCAGCCGAGGCCCGAACTGTCGCGACACTCCGGCATGGATAGGTTTGGCAGCTTGTGTGGAGTAAGTTTCGTCGTCAGGACGGATCAGCGACGCACTTCACACGCTGAGACCAAGCTGCCTCGCACGCTGAGACCGACCCGCCTCAGACGCTGAGACACCCTCAACGGCGCCGCCGCGTACGCCCCGTACGAGCCGCCTTGGCCCGCTTCGCCGCGAAGCGAACCCCGCCGGGGCTCTCTCCGACCTCGACACGAACCACCGTGGACAGCGGGTCGACGATGCCTTCACCGACTTGCAGGATGGACGTCTCCACGGCTCCGAGCTTGCTCAGTACGGTCGCCGCACTCTTGAGTTCCTCCTCGGCCGTGTCCCCCTTGAGGGCGAGCATCTCGCCGTAGGGACGCAGCAACGGGATGCCCCAGGTGGCCAGTCGCTCCAGCGGAGCCACGGCCCGGGCCGTCACCACATGGACCGGCTGCAGGGTGCCCATGACCTCCTCGGCCCGTCCCCGCACCACGGTGACGTGGTCGAGGCCCAGGAGTTCGACGACCTCGGTGAGGAAGTTCGTACGGCGGAGCAGTGGTTCGAGCAGGGTGATCTTGATGTCCTCGCGGACCAGGGCCAGGGGAATGCCCGGGAGGCCGGCGCCGGAGCCGACGTCGCAGACCGTCACTCCGTCCGGCACGACCTCCGAGAGGACCGCACAGTTCAGCAGGTGCCGTTCCCACAGACGAGGCACCTCACGTGGGCCGATCAGGCCGCGCTGCACACCCGCGTCGGCGAGCAGCTCGGCGTATCGGACCGCATCCTCGAAGCGATCGCCGAACACCTCGCGCGCCTGCTCGGGCGCGGGGGGAAGCTCCGCTGCCTCCGTCACGGGGGACCGTCCTTCCGTACCGCAAGAGCGCATTGGGCGCTGACCACCAGGACCACCAGAACTACAGGACTATCAGGCTGACAAAGTTCGGCCCCGTCTGCTCAACAGACGGGGCCGGTGGAACGTCGGGACCGATCAGGCGGGAAGTACGACGACGAAGCGCTGCGGCTCCTCGCCCTCCGACTCGCTGCGCAGTCCCGCGGCCTTGACCGCGTCGTGCACGACCTTGCGCTCGAACGGGGTCATCGGGTTCAGCTTCACCGGCTCGCCGGTGTTCTTCACGTCGGCCGCGGCCTTGGCGCCCAGCTCGGAGAGCTCGGTGCGCTTCTTGGCACGGTAGCCCGCGATGTCCAGCATCAGGCGGCTGCGGTCCCCGGTCTCCCGGTGCACGGCCAGCCGGGTGAGCTCCTGGAGTGCTTCCAGCACCTCACCGTCACGGCCGACGAGCTTCTGGAGATCGCGGCCGCTGCTGTCGCTGATGATCGAGACAGCGGCGCGGTCGGCCTCGACATCCATGTCGATGTCGCCGTCGAGATCGGCGATGTCCAGCAGACCCTCGAGGTAGTCCGCCGCGATCTCGCCCTCCTGCTCCAGGCGGGACAGGGTGTCTGCACCCTCGGCAGCGGCGGAGGTGGTGCCTTCCGTCACGGGATGGACTCCTTCTTACTTCTTGGACGGGGACTTGGGCCGCTGCGGACCCTTGCGCTGTCCGGACTGGGCCTTGCTGCGGGTGCCGCCGGCGGGCTTCGGGGCGGGCTTCTTCGCGGCGGTGGCGGGCTTGGCGTCCTCGGGTTCGTCCGACTTGCTCAGCGAGGTCTTCGGCTCGTCGGCGTCGTCGGCCGCGCCCTCGGCACTGTCATCGGCCGCCTTGGCGGCGGACTGGCGCTGGGCCTTGGTCTGCCGCTTGGGCTGCTGACGCCTGGGGGCGGCCGTGGTCGGCGTACCGTCCTCGGACTCCACAGCCGTGCTCTCGCCCTTCACCACAGTGCCGTCGGCCTGGGCCACGAGGCCCACCTTGGTGAGGCTGTTGATGAACTTGCGCTCGAACTCGTTGCGGTCGCGGCCCTTGGAGACGATCGCCTTGACGATGGCCTTCTCACCCCGGCTGCGGGTCTTCTCGTGGTGCGTGACGTGCTTGGTCAGGCGCTCCAGGTAGGCGGCCTGGGCCTTGGAACCCGGCGTCGGGTTGTTGCGGATGACGTACATCTGCTGGCCCATGGTCCACACGTTGGTGGTCAGCCAGTAGACGAGGACACCGACGGGGAAGTTGATGCCGAAGATGGCGAACATGACGGGGAAGACGTACATCAGCATCTTCTGCTGCTGCATGAACGGCGTCTTCACCGTGGTGTCGACGTTCTTCGTCATCAGCTGGCGCTGCGTGTAGAACTGCGACGCCGACATCATCACGATCATGATCGCGGTGACGACCCGGACGTCGGTCAGCGTGGCGCCGAGCGCCTCGACCTTGCTGCTGCCGTCCGTGAACTTGGCGGCGAGCGGGGCACCGAAGATGTGCGCCTTACGCGCGCTGGCGAGCAGCGAGTCGTTGATGACGCCGATCGTCGAGCCCGTCGCGATGCCGTTGAGCACGTGGTACAGGGCGAAGAAGAACGGGGACTGCGCCAGGATGGGAAGGCACGAGGAGAGCGGGTTGGTACCCGACTCCTTGTACAGCTTCATCATCTCTTCGGACTGACGCTGCTTGTCGTTCTTGTAGCGTTCCTGGATCTTCTTCATCTCGGGCTGCAGGGTCTGCATGGCCCGGGTCGCCTTGATCTGCTTCACGAAGAGCGGGATCAGACAGATGCGGATCAGGATCACCAGGGACACGATGGACAGGCCCCAGGCCCAGCCCGTGTCGGGACCGAAAACCTTCCCGTACACCGAGTGGAACTGGACGATGACCCAAGAAACGGGTGTCGTGATGAAGCTGAAAAGACTGGCAATCGTGTCCACTAATCATGCTCCTTGGGCATGGGACGGTGTCTCTGCGGCCGGGCTCGAAGGACTCAGCCCTTCAGTGGCCGTTTCGGCGGCGGAGGTCCCGCCCTTGTCTGCGGGCCGTGCGCCCCGCAGCATCTCGTGCCACCTAGGACGCTTGCGCGGCGGGACATGGTCCACGCCGCCGAGCGACCACGGATTGCACCGCAGGATGCGCCAGGCCGTGAGCGCTGTGCCCTTGATCGCGCCGTGCCGGTCTATGGCCGTATAGCCGTAGTGGGAGCACGACGGGTAGTACTTGCAGACCGGCCCTAGCAAGGGACTGATCGTCCACTGGTACAGCTTGATCAGCGCCAGCAGTGGGTACTTCATCGCGCGCCCCCTCCCAGCAGCCGCTGAACGGCGGCATCCAGGTCTTGGGCCAGCTGTGCATGGTCGGCGTCGCCCGCTCCGGGCAGCGCTCGTACGACTACCAGGCTACCGGGGGGAAACAGGGCGACTCGCTCGCGCATCAGATGGCGAAGTCTGCGCTTCACCTTGTTGCGCACCACGGCGCCGCCGACAGCCTTGCTGACGACGAAACCCGCACGCGTCGGGGGAGCGCTCTCCCCTGGCGCGTGCGGGTCCGTGGCACCGCTACGAAAGTGGACGACGAGAAGCGGGCGGCCGGCCCGGCGACCCCGTCGTACCGCGGTCGCGAACTCTTCGCGCCGCCTCAGCCGATGCTCGGTAGGCAGCACGACGTCATGACCTGATCGGGATCAGGCGGACAGGCTGGCGCGACCCTTGCCACGACGGTTCGCGAGAATCGCGCGACCGGCACGGGTACGCATCCGCAGGCGGAAGCCGTGGGTCTTGGCACGACGACGGTTGTTCGGCTGGAAGGTGCGCTTGCTCACGAGGGGGCTCCAGAAATAAATCGGTGGTGGCGGGTGCCGTCCTGGCTGTCACCGTGCGCCCACGAGTAGCTCGCAGTTACGCCCGAGTGCACCGCTTCCCGATCACCTCGAAGCGATCTGTGCCCATCGGAGGCAGGCGGCAGCAGCCATCGACAACTCGACCTGGTCACGGTACGCGGGGCTACGCCATCCGGTCAAACCAGCGGTCACGAGGAGACACTATCCACAGGCTGGGGACAACAACTTGAACCGCACCCGTCGCCCTGACTACCGTGGCTGGACTCCGATTCGTTCCTTTGTCCCCCGCCCCAACACCTTTTTCCCGAGCGCCCCACCCGATGTACATCCCGTCCCGTCCGCGAACCACACGTTCGTGGGACCCGTGAGAGAGCGTGCCCTGTGGCTGACGTACCTGCCGATCTTGCCGCAGTGTGGCCACGAGTGCTGGAGCAACTTCTCGGTGAGGGGCGTGGGCAGGGTGTCGAGACCAAGGACGAGCACTGGATCCGGCGCTGCCAGCCCCTGGCACTCGTCGCCGACACAGCCTTGCTCGCCGTACCGAACGAATTTGCGAAAGGCGTCCTCGAAGGCCGCCTCGCCCCGATCGTCAGCGAGACGCTGAGCCGCGAGTGCGGCCGGCCGATCCGTATCGCGATCACCGTCGACGACTCCGCCGGCGAGCCCCCCGGCCCGCCGGCACCCCCTGCCCAGCCCCAGCGCCGCTACGAGGAACCCGAGCAGAGCCGCGACCCGTACGAGGGCGGCTACGGCCGGCACCGCGCCGAGCCGCTCCCCGGCGGCCCGGGCGACCAACTGCCCACCGCCCGCCCCGCCTACCCGTCGGAGTACCAGCGCCCCGAGCCGGGCGCCTGGCCGCGGCCGGCGCAGGACGACTACGGCTGGCAGCAGCAGCGACTCGGCTTCCCGGAGCGCGATCCGTACGCCTCGCCGTCGCAGGACCAGTACGGGCCGCCGTCCCAGGATCAGTACGGCGCACCGGCGAAGGACAAGTACGGCCCGCCCCAGGACTCGTATCCGTCGCAGCAGGACCAGTACGCGCCGCCGGCGCAGGACTACCGCCCGCAGTCGATGGAACGTCCGTCGTACGAGCAGCAGCGCGCCGAGTACGAACAGTCGCGGGCCGAGTACGAGCAGTCCCGCGCGGAGTACAACCAGCGCGACGCGCGCCGCGATCTGTCCGACTCGCGCTCGTCCTCGAACTCCGGTCATGTGCACCGCGGCGGTCCGGGGTCGCCGGGACCGCTGGGCTCCAAGCCCGCGCCCGCGGCCGGTCCGGGTGAGCCGACCGCGCGCCTGAACCCGAAGTACCTCTTCGACACGTTCGTCATCGGCGCCTCCAACCGCTTCGCGCACGCGGCCGCGGTCGCCGTCGCCGAGGCGCCCGCGAAGGCATACAACCCCCTTTTCATCTATGGGGAGTCGGGGCTCGGCAAGACGCACCTGCTGCACGCGATCGGGCACTACGCGCGGAGCCTGTACCCCGGCACGCGCGTGCGGTACGTCAGCTCGGAGGAGTTCACCAACGAGTTCATCAACTCGATCCGCGACGGCAAGGGCGACAGCTTCCGCAAGCGGTACCGCGAGATGGACATCCTTCTGGTCGACGACATCCAGTTCCTCGCGGACAAGGAGTCGACGCAGGAGGAGTTCTTCCACACGTTCAACACGCTCCACAACGCGAACAAGCAGATCGTGCTCTCCAGCGACCGGCCGCCCAAGCAGCTGGTCACGCTGGAGGACCGGCTGCGGAACCGTTTCGAGTGGGGCCTGATCACCGACGTCCAGCCGCCCGAGCTGGAGACCCGTATCGCCATCCTTCGTAAGAAGGCGGTGCAGGAGCAGCTCAACGCCCCGCCCGAGGTCCTGGAGTTCATCGCCTCCCGCATCTCGCGCAACATCCGCGAGCTGGAGGGGGCGCTGATCCGGGTGACGGCGTTCGCGTCGCTCAACCGGCAGCCGGTGGACCTCGGTCTCACCGAGATCGTCCTGAAGGACCTGATCCCGGGCGGCGAGGACTCGACCCCGGAGATCACCGCGACGGCGATCATGGGAGCGACCGCCGACTACTTCGGCATCACGGTCGAGGACCTGTGCGGCAGTTCACGCGGCCGCCAGCTGGTCACGGCCCGGCAGATCGCCATGTACGTGTGCCGCGAACTGACCGACCTCTCCCTGCCGAAGATCGGCGCACAGTTCGGCGGCCGCGACCACACCACGGTCATGCACGCCGACCGCAAGATCCGCGCACTGATGGCCGAGCGCCGCTCGATCTACAACCAGGTCACCGAACTGACCAACCGCATCAAGAACGGCTAGCAGCAGCGGAGTTACGACGCCGAGAGCACAGCACAGAGTCGGCAGCAGCAGGGTTACGACACCGAAGGGCGCCCCGGGATTTCTCCAGGGGCGCCCTTCGGCTTGGCGGGGCCGACCGACCGGGACGGCGCTCGGAGGGGGACGGGAAGTTCTTCGGCGGGCGCCGGGGAGGGTGTCCCGGAGCGGGCCCCGGAGAGTGTCCCGGGAGGAGTTCCAGAAGTCGTCCGGAACCGAGCCGCAGCGGATTCCCCGGCGGCGACCCGCCGAGAGGTGCAGCCGGTAAGCCTTCTCGGCTTCGCAGGTCGCGGCCGGGTTCAGCCAGGCACCCCGAGGCCGGGCTCCCCGAGGCCAGGCAGCAACAACCCGCACCGCCCGTGACTGGCTCGCGCGGCGGGGCGGACGGCGGCGGAGCTTCAGCCGGGCCGGGGCCGGCCACAGTTCCTCCGGATCGGCGCGATCCGGGTGGCTGCACCACATGGTGGGGCGCCACCGATCTCCAGCCAGTCCGGCACCGCTCAGAGCCGAGACAGTGCCGTGTCGGCGGCGGCTGAATCTTGACCCGGTGTGGGCGGTCGAGTTCTGACCCACCGGGTCTGGTTGCCGGTGTTCAGTCGGTGTCGTGTGTGGCGGTGGGGACGCGTCCGAGTTGGCGTCCGCGCATGCGGTAGGAGTCGCCTTTGAGGGAGTGGACCTCGGCGTGGTGGACGAGGCGGTCGATCATGGCGGCGGCCACGGTCTCGTCGCCGAATACCTCGCCCCAGCGTCCGAAGGGTCTGTTGCTCGTGACGATCACACTCGCTCTCTCGTAATCTGTTCGAGACCAGCTGGAAGAACAGGTTCGCGGCCTCGGATTCGAAGGGGATGTAGCCGACCTCGTCGACCACGATCAGCGGATAGCGGGACAGTTTGGTGAGCTCGGCCTGGAGGTGTCCGCCATGGTGGGCGGCGGCCAGGCGGTCGACCCATTCGGCGGCGGTGGCGAACGCGACCCGGTGGCCGGCCTGGCAGGCGCGGACCGCGAGTCCGATCGCCAGGTGTGTCTTCCCCGTCCCCGGAGGTCCCAGAAAAACGGCGTTCTCCTTGCCGGTGATGAAGTCCAACGTGCCCAGATGCGCGAGCTGTTGGCGCGTTATGCCGCGCAGATGGGTGACGTCGAGTTCCTCGATCGTCTTGATCGCGGGGAAGCGGGCGGTGCGGATGCGGGCCTCGCCGCCGTGGGACTCACGGGCGGAGACCTCCCGCTGGAGGCAGGCGACGAGGAACTCGGTGTGTGTCCAGGTCTCCTTCAAGGCGCGTCCGGCCAGGCGTTCGGCGGCGTCCAGCAGGGCCGGGGCCTTCATCGCCCGGGCCAGGAAGGACAGGTCGGCGGCGGTCTGACGGCCGGTCCTGGGCCCCGCCGCGGCGGTGGTCCTGGTGGTGGCGGGCATCAGGAGACCTCCGGATCATCGGCCTGGCCGCCGCCCTCGATGAGGGTGAACATGCGGTCGTAGGAGTCGAGTTGGCGTTGTTCGACCTCGACGAGATCACGTGCGGTGGCGGCGTTGTGCCGACGGGCGGCCTGGGCCCGGGAGGCTTGGTGGTGGCGGTAGTCGCCGCGCAGAACGGCGGCGGCGCGGGCATGGACCGGGTCGGTGATGGTCTGCTGCTTGGCCCAGCACCGTGGATGGCGGGCGACTTCCGCCCCGCCGGGCGTGAGGGTGACGATGACTTCGTCGGTGTCGGTGCGGACCTGGACTTTCTTGCCGATGGCGAGGGGGTGCACGGAGTAGTCGCAGGTGTCGACGCGGATGTAGTGGTCGCGGCCGATGCGGGTGGCGAAGCGCCACCAGCGTGGCGGATCGACCGGCGGCAGGGCGAGCATCTGGGCCCGGTCGGCTTCCCACCGGTCGACGGGGCGGGCGCCCAGGGTGCGGTGCTGGCGCCGGTTGGCGATGGCCAGCCAGGCGGTCAACTGGGTGTTGAAGTCGTCGGGCCCGGTGAAGGTGCGGCCCGGCAGGAAGCTGGTCTCCAGGTAACCGTTCGCCCGCTCCACCAGCCCTTTCGCTTCTGGATCGCGGGGTCTGCAGAGGTAGATCCGGGTGGCAAGCAGGCCCGCGAACGCGGCGAAGTCGCCCGTCGCCTTGCCGCGGCCGATGCCGGCCTCGTTGTCCCAGACCAGCATCCGCGGGACCGCCCTCCAGCCGGCCAGCAGCTTCCAGTGGCCGTCGATCAAGTCGCCGGTGGTGCGGGTGGGCAGCATCCGTGCCGTGATGATCCGCGAGTAGCCGGACACCATCACGAGCACCGGCGGACGGCCGGACTGGCCGTATCCGAGCGGGATGTCGACGGGCGGGAACCACAGGTCGCACTGGGCCAGCTCGCCGGGCTGATAGGTGGTGCGTGAGACCGGATCGACGGGCAGATAGGCGGGCCGCAGCTCGCGTACGCGTTCTTTGAGGACGGTCATGCCACGGTCCCAGCCGATCCGTTCGGCGATCACGGTCGCGGGCATCGTCGGGGTCTGCTTCAACAGTTCCCGGATCTGCGGCTCGACCGCGTCGACCGCCGAGCCTTTGGCCGGCCGGGAGTAGACCGGCGGACGGTTCGTGGCCAGGGCCCGCTTCACGGTGTTCTTCGAGATGCCCAGCTGCCGGGCGATCGCCCTGATCGGCATCTGCTCGGCCCGGTGCAGCCTGCGGATCTCTGCCCAGTCCTCCACGGAAATCACCCTCTTCTCCTGACCTTCGATCAAGATCAGGTTGGTCAGAAGACCACGAAGTGGGTCAGTTTTGATCCGCCGTCAGAGGGTCACGATTCACCCGTCGCCGACATGCCGCACTCCAAGTCTCTCCGGATCGTCTGCGCAAGAGCTTTGAAGGGGCTCGGAGACGATCCAAAGCCGCTTTGAAGCAGTCCGAGGCACGTCCAGGACCCCTCCGACGCCGATCCCGGGGCCTCCGCAGCCCTTCCGCAGCCCCGACAGAACCGGTTCTGAACCGGTTCGGAGCCCCTCCGCAGCCGCTTCGGAGGACGTCCGCCGCTCTCGCGCACCCACACCTCCGCCACCCGCTGTTCGAATACCCGCCGGGTTACGGCCGCCCTCCACAGATTTGGGGACTTTCTTCCGTCCACATCCTGGGGACTGTGAAGTTGTCCAGAACGTGTCCACAGGCCCCGCGGGTGAGGGACCATCAGACCAGGTCAGGTGCTTGTGGATTCGTGGACAAAAGATCTCCACAGGCTGTGGACAAATCCGTGATCCACAGGCTGGGGACGAAGTTGTCCACCGACAACCCACAGGCTGGGGGCAGTTGTCCCCAGCGATCTCCAGCTTCTCCACACCGCTGTCCACTGTTCGGCAACGCAACGCGCCACCTCACCGTGTCGAGTGAAAGGCGTCACACGAAGGTGCCGGGTTGGGCTGTGGGAAAGGTGGGTAAAGCTGGGGACGGCGCTGGGGAGAAGTGGCCCTGGGCTGTGCATGGGGTGTGCAGAACTTTCCGTTCTCCACAGAAACCCGAGGTTGTCCACTGCCGTCACCCACAGGACCGGTGGACAAAATTCCCGCTCTGAGCTGGGAAAACGGGGTTATCCACGGTATCCACAGCCCCTACTACTACTAGCAACTAGAGAGAGCTGGAAATCCGGTTCGAAGCGGGGCCTGTGCACAACTCGCTCTTCGCCGCCCGGCAGCCCCTCGTCACGACTTGACCCCGATAGGCACCTACTGTCAGTGCCGTGCGTCAGACTGTTCCCCGGATGTCCTTCCCCTCACAGGGACCGACGACACCGAGACAGACGACGAAGCCAGGCAGGCCGAGAAGCGCCGGCAACAGCAGGAGGCGGCAACAGTGAAGATCCGGGTGGAACGCGACGTACTCGCGGAGGCAGTGGCCTGGGCGGCACGCAGCCTCCCGGCCCGTCCGCCGGCGCCGGTCCTCGCCGGCCTCCTGCTGAAGTCGGAGGAGGGGCAGCTGAGCCTGTCCAGCTTCGACTACGAGGTCTCCGCGCGGGTGTCGGTCGACGCGGAGGTCGAGGAGGAGGGCACGGTCCTCGTCTCCGGCCGACTGCTCGCCGACATCTGCCGCGCTCTCCCCAACCGACCGGTGGAGATTTCCACAGACGGTGTACGGGCGACGGTGGTCTGCGGGTCCTCCCGCTTCACCCTCCACACACTCCCTGTGGAGGAGTACCCGGCGCTGCCGCAGATGCCGGGCGCGACCGGCACCGTCCCCGGTGAGGTGTTCGCCTCGGCCGCCGCCCAGGTGGCCATCGCCGCCGGGCGCGACGACACGCTGCCGGTCCTCACCGGTGTGCGCATCGAGATCGAGGGCGACACGGTGACGCTGGCGTCCACCGACCGCTACCGCTTCGCGGTCCGCGAGTTCCTGTGGAAGCCGGAGGACCCGGAGGCGTCCGCGGTCGCCCTGGTGCCCGCCAAGACGCTCCTGGACACCGCCAAGGCCCTCACGAGCGGCGACAGTGTGATCCTGGCGCTGTCCGGCTCGGGCGCGGGAGAAGGCCTCATCGGCTTCGAGGGTGCCGGGCGTCGGACGACGACCCGTCTCCTGGAGGGCGACCTCCCGAAGTACCGCTCGCTGTTCCCGACGGAGTTCAACTCCATCGCCGTGATCGAGACCGCCCCCTTCGTGGAGGCCGTCAAGCGCGTGGCCCTGGTCGCCGAGCGCAACACCCCGGTGCGGCTGAGCTTCGAGCAGGGCGTGCTCATCCTGGAGGCCGGTTCCAGCGACGACGCACAGGCTGTGGAGCGCGTCGACGCGCAGCTCGAGGGCGACGACGTGTCGATCGCCTTCAACCCGACATTCCTGCTGGACGGCCTGAGCGCGATCGACTCCCCGGTGGCCCAGCTGTCCTTCACGACCTCCACCAAGCCCGCGCTGCTCAGCGGCAAGCCCGCCCTGGACGCCGAGGCGGACGAGGCCTACAAGTACCTGATCATGCCGGTCCGCCTGAGCGGCTGATCCGTACCCGACGAGAACACCGCAGGTCGGGGCATACGGTTCGGTACTTCTGAGCGCGTATGCCCACAGGTGTGCATGACCGTCCGGGTTTAGGCTCGGACACAGGTACGCAAGTGCCTTCATGCCACGTCGCACCCTAAGGAACAACTGATGGAGCTCGGTCTCGTCGGCCTCGGCAAGATGGGCGGCAACATGCGCGAGCGCATCCGCCGCGCAGGCCACACCGTCATCGGATACGACCGCAACCCGGACCTCGCCGATGTCCACAGCCTGGGAGAGCTTGTGGGCAAGCTCAAGGGCCCGCGGGTCGTGTGGGTGATGGTCCCGGCCGGCGCCCCGACCCAGGCGACCGTCGACGAGCTGGCCGAACTCCTGGAGCCCGGCGACGTCGTCGTGGACGGCGGCAACTCCCGCTGGACGGACGACGAGAAGCACGCCGAGGAGCTGGGCGCCAAGGGCATCGGCTTCGTCGACGCGGGTGTCTCCGGTGGCGTGTGGGGCCTGAAGAACGGCTACGCGCTGATGGTCGGCGGCGACGCCGAGAACATCGCCAAGGTGCAGCCCGTCTTCGACGCGCTCAAGCCCGAGGGCGAGTTCGGCTTCGTGCACGCCGGCAAGGTGGGCGCGGGCCACTTCTCGAAGATGGTCCACAACGGCATCGAGTACGCCATGATGCAGGCGTACGCCGAGGGCTGGGAGCTGCTGGAGAAGGTCCACTCCGTCACGGACGTGCGCGAGGTGTTCCGCTCCTGGCAGGAGGGCACCGTCATCCGTTCCTGGCTGCTCGACCTCGCGGTCAACGCCCTTGACGGCGACGAGCACTTGGACAAGCTCAAGGGCTTCGCGGAGGACTCCGGCGAGGGCCGCTGGACCGTCGAGGCGGCCATCGACAACGCGGTGCCGCTGCCCGCGATCACGGCCTCCCTCTTCGCGCGGTTCGCCTCGCGTCAGGAGGACTCGCCGCAGATGAAGATGATCGCGGCGCTGCGCAACCAGTTCGGCGGCCACGCGGTCGAGACCAAGTAATCCACAGATCCACAGGCCCCGGCCGGTGGATCCACAAGCTGGGGGAGGTCGGCGAACGACCATGCACGTCACGCATCTGTCGCTGGCCGACTTCCGCTCGTACGCCGGGGTCGACGTCCCGCTCGACCCCGGCGTCACCGCGTTCGTGGGCCCGAACGGGCAGGGCAAGACCAACCTCGTCGAGGCCATCGGCTATCTCGCCACCCTGGGCAGTCACCGCGTCTCCTCCGACGCTCCGCTGGTCCGTGTGGGCGCCGACCGCGCGATCATCCGGGCGCAGGTCAGACAGGGCGAGCGGCAGCAACTGGTCGAGCTGGAGCTGAACCCGGGCCGCGCCAACCGCGCCCGCATCAACCGGTCCTCGCAGGTCAGGCCCCGCGACGTGCTGGGCATCGTACGGACCGTGTTGTTCGCGCCCGAGGATCTCGCCCTGGTGAAGGGGGATCCCGGGGAGCGGCGGCGTTTTCTCGACGAGCTGATCACCGCGCGGTCGCCGCGCATGGCCGGCGTGCGGTCCGACTACGAGCGGGTGCTCAAGCAGCGCAACACCCTGCTGAAGTCGGCCGCGTTGGCCCGGCGGCACGGCGGACGCTCGATGGACCTGTCCACGCTCGACGTGTGGGATCAGCATCTCGCGCGCGTGGGGGCCGAGTTGCTCGCCCAGCGGCTCGATCTGATCGCCGCGGTGCAGCCCCTCGCCGACAAGGCGTACGAGCAACTGGCGCCCGGCGGCGGCCCGTTGGCCCTGGAGTACAAGCCGTCGGCGCCCGGTGAGGCGCACACGCGCGAGGACCTCTACGAGCAGCTGATGGCGGCGATCGCGGAGGCCCGCAAGCAGGAGATCGAGCGGGGCGTCACCCTAGTAGGACCCCATCGGGACGATTTGATTCTCAAACTCGGTCAGCTGCCCGCCAAGGGATACGCCTCGCACGGGGAGTCCTGGTCGTACGCGCTGGCGTTGCGGCTCGCGTCGTACGACCTGCTCAGGGGCGAGGGCAATGAGCCGGTGCTCGTGCTCGACGACGTGTTCGCCGAGTTGGACACGCGCCGTCGGGAGCGGCTGGCCGAGCTGGTGGCGCCCGGCGAGCAGGTGCTGGTGACGGCCGCGGTCGACGACGACGTACCGCACGTCCTGGCGGGGACGCGGTACAGCGTGGCGGAGGGGGCGGTGGAGCGCGTATGAGCACGGACAGGCCCGCGGCGGCCGGGGAACCCGCGCCCAAGAAGAGTGCCGAGCCCTCCGGCGTCGACCTCGCGCGCGTGGCGTTGCGCGCCGCGAAGGAACAGGCACGCGCGCGTGGGGACGCGGCGCAGCAGAAGAAGCAGGTGCGGCGCGGGGGCCTGCGCTCCGGGGCGCGCGCCGACGGCCGTGACCCGATGGCGCTCGGCGCCGCGATCAACCGGCTGCTGAACGAGCGCGGCTGGGAGACGCCGGCCGCGGTGGGCGGGGTGATGGGCCGCTGGCCGCAGATCGTCGGCGAGGACCTGGCCAACCACTGCGTACCGGAGAAGTACGACGAGGACGAGCGGGTGCTGGTCGTGCAGTGCGACTCCACGGCCTGGGCGACCCAGCTGCGGCACCTCACACCCACGCTGGTGGCCAGGCTCAACGAGGATCTGGGGCACGGCACCGTACGGATGATCAAGGTGCTCAACCCCGGTGGCCCGCCCCGTCGCTACGGTCCGCTGCGCGCTCCCGGGAGCACGGGTCCCGGCGACACCTATGGGTGACTGACATCACAGCGCGGGCCTCGGAGGGTGAACGGACGCGGTTGCGAACAGCGACCTGACCCTTGAGTAGCAAAGGGTTGACACCCGGAAGCGCTGAGTGCCTCCGTGAGCCTCTTTGAGCCCCGTTCCGCATATGGGGAGTCGGGAGAGACCGGTTGAGGGCGGCACATGAGGACTCAGGTACCGGCAAACCCCCATCCATGTCGGCGCTACCGGTAGACTGGAAGCAATCCCGCCCCACTGTGGGACACACACCGAGCAACGCTGACTAAGGCTTACCAACGCAACACGCCGCAGCCGCACCGGCCACCCGCCGGGAGCCTGGCTTGTGCTGTGCCAGAAAGGGCGCTTCGTGGCCGATTCCGGCAACCCCAACGAGAACATCCCGTCCACCGACGCCGGCGCCAACGGCGGGGCTCACACCTCGAACGGCGAGGTCACCGCCTCGTACGACGCCAGCGCCATCACCGTCCTCGAGGGTCTGGACGCGGTCCGCAAGCGACCCGGTATGTACATCGGCTCGACCGGCGAGCGCGGCCTGCACCACCTCGTGCAGGAGGTCGTCGACAACTCCGTCGACGAGGCGCTGGCCGGCCACGCGGACACGATCGACGTCACGATCCTTCACGACGGCGGCGTGCGCGTCATCGACAACGGCCGAGGCATCCCGGTGGGCATCGTCCCGTCCGAGGGCAAGCCCGCCGTCGAGGTCGTGCTCACGGTGCTGCACGCGGGCGGCAAGTTCGGGGGCGGCGGTTACGCGGTCTCCGGCGGTCTGCACGGCGTGGGCGTCTCCGTGGTGAACGCGCTGTCCAGCAGGGTCGCCGTCGAGGTCAGGACCGACGGTTACCGCTGGACGCAGGACTACAAGCTGGGCGTTCCGACCGCCCCGCTCGCGCAGCACGAGGCCACGGACGAGACCGGTACCACGGTCACCTTCTGGGCCGACCCGGACATCTTCGAGACCACCGAGTACTCCTTCGAGACGCTGTCGCGGCGCTTCCAGGAGATGGCGTTCCTCAACAAGGGTTTGACGATCAAACTCACTGACGAGCGCGAGCTGGCGAAGGCCACGGCCGGTGCCGACGAGGCGGGTGCGGACGAGAAGGACGACGTCAAGACCGTCACGTACCACTACGAGGGCGGCATCGTCGACTACGTGACGTACCTCAACTCCCGCAAGGGAGACGTGGTGCACCCCACCGTCATCGACCTGGAAGCGGAGGACAAGGAGAAGAGCCTGTCCCTCGAGGTCGCGATGCAGTGGAACAGCGGTTACACCGAGGGTGTGTACTCCTTCGCCAACATCATCCACACGCATGAGGGCGGCACGCACGAAGAGGGCTTCCGGGCCGCGCTGACGTCACTGATCAACAAGTACGCGCGCGACAAGAAGCTGCTCCGCGAGAAGGACGACAACCTCACGGGCGACGACATCCGCGAGGGTCTGACCGCGATCATCTCGGTGAAGCTGGCCGAGCCGCAGTTCGAGGGCCAGACGAAGACCAAGCTCGGCAACACCGAGGCGAAGACCTTCGTACAGAAGGCGGTCTACGAGCACCTGAACGACTGGCTGGACCGCAACCCGAACGAGGCCTCGGACATCATCCGCAAGGGCATCCAGGCGGCCACCGCGCGCGTGGCGGCCCGCAAGGCCCGCGACCTCACCCGGCGCAAGGGCCTGCTGGAGACCGCGTCCCTGCCGGGCAAGCTGTCCGACTGCCAGTCGAACGACCCCACCAAGTGCGAGATCTTCATCGTCGAGGGTGACTCCGCCGGCGGCTCGGCCAAGTCCGGCCGGAACCCGCAGTACCAGGCGATCCTCCCGATCCGAGGAAAGATCCTCAACGTCGAGAAGGCCAGGATCGACAAGATCCTGCAGAACCAGGAGATCCAGGCACTGATCTCCGCCTTCGGCACCGGGGTCCACGAGGACTTCGACATCGCCAGGCTGCGCTATCACAAGATCATCCTGATGGCGGACGCCGACGTCGACGGTCAGCACATCAGCACCCTGCTGCTGACCTTCCTGTTCCGCTTCATGCGGCCGCTGGTCGAGGCCGGGCACGTGTTCCTGTCCCGTCCCCCGCTCTACAAGATCAAGTGGGGCCGCGACGACTTCGAGTACGCGTACTCGGACCGCGAGCGCGACGCCCTGATCGAGCTGGGCCGGCAGAACGGCAAGCGCATCAAGGAAGACTCGATCCAGCGCTTCAAGGGTCTCGGCGAGATGAACGCCGAGGAGCTGCGCATCACCACGATGGACCAGGAGCACCGCGTCCTCGGCCAGGTCACCCTGGACGACGCCGCGCAGGCCGACGACCTGTTCTCGGTCCTCATGGGCGAGGACGTCGAGGCGCGCCGCCAGTTCATCCAGCGCAACGCCAAGGACGTCCGCTTCCTCGACATCTGAGTCGGTCTCAGCTGACCGCATCAGGAAGGATCCCCACCAGCAATGACCGACGAGAACACTTCCGGTACGCCTGAAGAGGGCGTCATCGCGCAGCGCGTCGAGCCCGTCGGGCTCGAGACGGAGATGCAGCGCTCGTACCTCGACTACGCGATGTCCGTCATCGTGTCGCGCGCCCTGCCCGACGTCCGGGACGGCCTCAAGCCCGTCCACCGCCGCGTGCTGTACGCCATGTACGACGGCGGCTACCGGCCCGAGAAGGGCTTCTACAAGTGCGCCCGTGTCGTCGGCGACGTCATGGGCAACTACCACCCGCACGGCGACTCCTCGATCTACGACGCGCTGGTCCGCCTCGCGCAGCCGTGGTCGATGCGGATGCCGCTGGTGGACTCGAACGGCAACTTCGGCTCCCCGGGCAACGACCCCGCCGCCGCCATGCGCTACACCGAGTGCAAGCTGGCGCCGCTGTCCATGGAGATGGTCCGTGACATCGACGAGGAGACCGTCGACTTCACGGACAACTACGACGGCCGCTCCCAGGAGCCGACCGTCCTGCCGGCCCGCTTCCCGAACCTGCTGATCAACGGCTCGGCGGGCATCGCGGTCGGCATGGCCACCAACATCCCGCCGCACAACCTCCGTGAGGTCGCGGCGGGCGCCCAGTGGTGCCTGGAGAACCCCGAGGCCTCCCACGAGGAGCTGTTGGACGCGCTGATCGAGCGCATCAAGGGCCCCGACTTCCCGACCGGCGCGCTCGTCGTCGGCCGCAAGGGCATCGAGGAGGCGTACCGCACCGGCCGTGGCTCGATCACCATGCGCGCGGTCGTCGAGGTCGAGGAGATCCAGAACCGCCAGTGCCTGGTGGTCACCGAACTCCCCTACCAGACCAACCCCGACAACCTCGCGCAGAAGATCGCCGACCTGGTGAAGGACGGCAAGGTCGGCGGCATCGCGGACGTCCGCGACGAGACGTCGTCCCGTACCGGCCAGCGCCTCGTCATCGTCCTGAAGAGGGACGCGGTCGCCAAGGTCGTACTGAACAACCTCTACAAGCACACGGATCTGCAGTCGAACTTCAGCGCCAACATGCTGGCCCTGGTCGACGGTGTGCCGAGGACCCTCTCCCTGGACGCGTTCATCCGGCACTGGGTGGCGCACCAGATCGAGGTCATCGTCCGCCGGACGAAGTTCCGGCTGCGCAAGGCCGAGGAGCGGGCGCACATCCTGCGTGGCCTCCTGAAGGCCCTGGACGCCATCGACGAGGTCATCGCGCTGATCCGGCGCAGCGACACCGTGGACATCGCGCGTACGGGCCTGATGGGCCTCCTGGAGATCGACGAGATCCAGGCGAACGCCATCCTGGAGATGCAGCTCCGCCGACTGGCCGCCCTGGAGCGCCAGAAGATCATCCAGGAGCACGACGAACTCCAGGCGAAGATCACCGAGTACAACGCGATCCTGGCCTCGCCGGTCCGTCAGCGCGGCATCGTCAGCGAGGAACTCGCCGCGATCGTCGAGAAGTTCGGCGACGACCGCAAGACGATGCTGGTGCCCTTCGACGGCGACATGTCCATCGAGGACCTCATCGCCGAAGAGGACATCGTCGTCACCATCTCGCGCGGCGGCTACGTCAAGCGCACCAAGGCGGACGACTACCGCTCCCAGAAGCGCGGCGGCAAGGGCGTACGCGGCACGAAGCTCAAGGAAGACGACATCGTCGACCACTTCTTCGTGTCGACCACCCACCACTGGCTGCTGTTCTTCACCAACAAGGGCCGCGTCTACCGCGCGAAGGCGTACGAACTCCCGGACGCCGGCCGGGACGCGCGCGGGCAGCACGTCGCGAACCTGCTCGCCTTCCAGCCGGACGAGGCGATCGCGGAGATCCTCGCGATCCGCGACTACGAAGCGGCGCCCTACCTGGTCCTCGCCACCAAGGGAGGCTTGGTGAAGAAGACGCCTCTGAAGGATTACGATTCGCCCCGTTCCGGCGGTGTCATCGCGATCAATCTCCGTGAGACGGAGGACGGTTCCGACGACGAACTGATCGGCGCCGAACTCGTCTCGTCCGAGGACGATCTGCTGCTGATCAGCAAGAAGGCACAGTCGATCAGGTTCACGGCGACGGACGACGCACTGCGCCCCATGGGGCGTGCCACCTCCGGTGTCAAGGGCATGAGTTTCCGCGAGGGCGACCAGCTTCTCTCGATGAATGTTGTTCGACCCGGTACGTTCGTGTTCACTGCCACAGACGGCGGGTACGCGAAGCGCACCGCCGTCGACGAGTACCGCGTCCAAGGTCGCGGTGGCCTGGGTATCAAGGCCGCCAAGATCGTCGAGGACCGCGGTTCTCTCGTCGGCGCGCTGGTGGTCGAGGAGACCGACGAGATCCTCGCCATCACGCTGTCCGGCGGTGTGATTCGTACGCGAGTCAACGAGGTCAGGGAGACGGGCCGTGACACCATGGGCGTCCAACTGATCAACCTGGGCAAGCGCGATGCCGTCGTCGGCATCGCTCGTAACGCCGAGGCGGGATCCGAGGCGGAGGAAGTCGTCGGCGACGAAGCCGTCGACGAGACCACCGAGGGTGTCGCGACCACCGGCACGGACGAGGGTGACGCACCCTCGGTCGAGTAGCACGAGGAGAGAGTCATCGTGAGCGGAGCCACGGGCGCCGGATCGACCGGTACGGACACGGACGGCGGCGGCCGTGGCTCCGCCGCGAACGCGACAGATCCGCACACGACCCAACTGCGTGCGATCGACGTCAAGAAGGCCGACGCGCACTCGCCCGACACGCATGGATCCCAGGGGGGAACTGTGACGGACACCCGAGGCCCGGGGACCCAGCAGCAGTCTGCCGGGGCGGGGCAGGGCGCGCCCGGCGCCAAGGCTCCGGCCCAGGGCCAGCAGGCGCCCCAGCCGGCCGCACCGCCGACGGCGCCCCCGCTCCAGGGTTCTCCGCTGCCGGGTGAGCGTCAGCAGCAGCAGGCGGCGGGGCCGTACCACCCGCCGCAGGCCTATCCCACGCAGGCGCCCGCCGCCGCCCAGAGCGGTGCCGTACGGCGTCCGCGCACCGGCGCGCGGACCGCGCCGCGCACCCGTAAGGCGCGGCTGCGGGTGGCCAAGGCCGACCCGTGGTCGGTGATGAAGGTCAGCTTCCTGCTCTCCATCGCGCTGGGCATCTGCACGGTCGTGGCGTCCGCGGTGCTGTGGATGGTCATGGACGCGATGGGGGTCTTCTCGACGGTCGGCGGCACGATCTCGGAGGCGACCGGCTCGAACGAGTCGAACGGCTTCGACCTCCAGTCCTTCCTGTCCCTCCCGCACGTCCTGACGTTCTCCGGGATCATCGCGGTCATCGACGTCGTCCTGGCCACGGCCCTCGCGACGCTCGCCGCGTTCATCTACAACCTCTCCGCGGGCTTCGTCGGCGGCATCGAGCTGACGCTCGCCGAGGACGAGTGAGAAGTCGGGTGTACGGGAGTTGAAACCTCCCCCGGCGGTCCTGTGACTATCGATTTTGGGACTGCCCATGTCGTGCGCTAATCTTCAGGAGTCAGCGCGCGGGACACACTCCGCAGAGCGCGGCGGGGCTATAGCTCAGTTGGTTAGAGCGCATCCCTGATAAGGATGAGGCCACAGGTTCAAATCCTGTTAGCCCCACCAAGGCATGATGCCTGGTCAGACGGCCGGTAGATCTCGAAGATCTACCGGCCGTCTACATTTTTGGATCTTGGTATCCCGCTACTCTCCCGTAACTTGCTGCTTGAGGACCGGACAGCAGGAACCTGCAACGGCCTACTGATGCCAAACGGGGCATGTGGCCTCTAATGTCTTCGACAAGACGCCCCCTGCCGATTCACGCGGCAGGGGGCGTCTGCTTCCGGCTGAGGCCTCCCGAGCACTCGGCCGGAGTCTGAGCGGCTGGGCGGTCAGCCCCAGCCGATGTCTCCGAGGGTCACGTCTGTGGACGTCGCCGTCTCTGTGACGGTCGGTTCGCTCGACGACTCGTCGGTTGTAGACGTTGCGATGGCTCCCCAACCGATGTCCTGGCCCTGGACCGTGTGCGCGGACCCGAACGCGCCCGCCGCTGCCGGAGCGGCGACGGCCGTCAGGGCCAGCAGGGCTGAGGCGACCACAAGGCGGACTCGGGTCATTCGACACACCTCTGTTCGAACATGGTTACGGTTGTTCGTTCTGGACCGTCAGACTTACATGGGCACTCCATGTGGTCCAAGCGGCAGGCCGTGCGGAAAACTGCATATGCGGAATTCCACACGCGTAACAGGGGGCGAACGTGAAGGACTTGGACACTTCGGACGATGAACTGCCGCTCACAGAAAGGGACTTCACCGCCTATGGACGAATCGCCGAGGGGCAACCCCTCCCGTCTGGCTACATCCCCGACAGGCTCCTTGCCCTTCACCTGATCGACCCCGACCCCTACGCCCCCGGCGGATACATCCCGAACGACCCCACAGCGGCCGTCCACGGCCTCACGGCGGGCGTTCTCGGGGAACTGGAGCAGTTGGTACGCCGCGTCTCTCAGATCCCCGCCCTGGAGCGCCTCGCAGAGCACTTCGACCCCCACCGCTTCTACGGCGGCCCCGGCTCCGAATTCCTCGCCACCGCGGCGAAGATGAACGCACGCCTTGGTGACATCGGTGGAGGTGCCAGGAGTGAACTCTGTTCCGTCCAGCCCGGCGAGCCTGCCGACCGCGACCCCGCCATCCTCCGCCTCGGCGTCGAGCGCACCCGCTCCGCTCTGCGGAGAGGCGTCCAGGTCCGATCGATCTACCACCGCAGCGCTCACGAGCACGACCAGACCCGGGACTACGTCGCCCAGATGATCGCAGATGGCGCCGAAGTGCGGGCCTCAGCCCTCCCGGGGCCACGCCTGGTGATCATTGACCGGCAGCACGCGTTCGTCGACAACCACGTCATAGAGCGAGCCGAGAACAACTCCGGCTGGCACCTGTTCGACAGAGCCGCAGTGGCCTGGGCCCGTGCCGCGTTCGACCTTTTTTGGGACCACGCCACCAGATGGCGGGACCTCACCCTCGCCGCCAACGACGACCCGCTCACCGAGCGACAGTGGCGAATCCTCCGCGACCTCGATGCCGGCTACTCCCAACAGCAGGTCGGCCCCCGCATCGGGCTCAGCCGACGTGCCGTCGACAAGGAACTCGCCGCCATCCGCGACACCCTCTCCTTCGCCACCACGTACCAGGTGATGGCCTGGTACGGGCGATTCCACACCGACAACGGCATGGGCTGAGGAGCTTTCGTGCGCATGCTTTTCTACGAGCTGTAGATGGGCCTGCACTGTGAGTACAGTGCAGGCAGGGGAGGCGGACTTGTAGATTCCGGCCGTCTGACGCATAGCCCCAGACAGGCCCGGTCGGGTTGCTCGGGAGGTTCCCGGCCGGAGGGGCGTCCCCCGCCGCGTGATTCGGCGGGGGACGTCTACAACGCAGTAAACCGCCCCGCCCTCCACTACGGAGGACGGGGCGGTCGCGCTCAGCCTTTCGGCGAGCACTTGCGGAGCCAGCGGACGCATATCACGCGGCTCCGCCATCCAGGGCCGCCCCCGACGGGGGATCGGGGGCGGCCGTAGGATCCGGTCCCTGGACGTCGGTGTGGCCAGGGACCGGAGGTTCACCAGCGGAGGCCGACGGCGTCCGTGGCCGACTTGCGAACGTACGGATTGGCGTGGCCGGGGGCGTGGCCGCTGCTCTGGGTACACATCACACCGCTGGGATGCTTGGCCGCGCACAGACCGGCTGCCCTATAGCCCGAGCCGTTGGCCTTGGCCATGAGTTCCTTCGCGGTATCGGTCTGCGTCATGACCGGCCTCCGATTGTGTGGCGGGCGAGGCATGGGACGTGCGCGTATCCGGGGTGCGGGCTGGAGTCCCCCTCCCAGATGACGGCGACGACCAGGTCCCGGTCGGCGACCACCTCGTTGCAGGGGAAGCAGCGCAGAGGCTCCCCGAGTAGGGTCGCGGCCTCCTGGTGCCGACGGCGCCGGCCGCGGGCGACGAAGCACCTCGCGCCGTGCTTGCAGGGCGTGCACCGCGCGACGTGGTCGTGCCAGTCGCACCACGTGATCATCGCCGCGAGGCGTGCCAGGTAGCAGCGGCAGCACGCCCGCCAGGGCGCCTCTGTAAGCAGACACACAGCGCCGTCACCGGGAGGCTGGGCGCACCAGATGCAGTGGTCGCCGACGGTAGCTGCACCCGAGATCCGGCCCATCTGACCGATGGCGAGCGTGTGCCCCCGCCACATCTCCTCGGCCAGGGCGACGGTCACTCCGGCACCTCGCGGAGATAGGCGATCACGTACGGCACCTGATCGATCGCCGGGTCCCAGGGGCGCCTGTGGTCCAGGAGGCCGTAGCCGGCGATGCGTAGGACGCGGCGCACCCGGGCGATGGCGGTGTGCCAGTCGTCCGCGGTGGCGGTCTGACCGCCGGTCCAGATGACCATCCAGGCGCCGGTGGCGTACGGAGGCCAGTGGTGAGTTTCCAGGGTGCGGCTGCCGTAGCTGGTCAGGTGGCTGTCCTCCAGCGTTCTGTGGAGGCGCCAGATCGGATCGCGGTTGGGCGGCGTGTACTCGGGGTGCACCTTCAGGTGGTCCCAACCGTCGGCGGGGCTGGGTGCCAGGGACGCGCCGACCGGCAGCCGTGCGGCGATCAGCGGCTGGTAGCGGTCGGCGCCCGGTGTCCGGCGCGGGCCGGGCGTCCGGACCGCGTAGCCGAGCGATTCGAGGCCCGCCGTGACCACCGCCAGCCGGGTCTGCCAGTGCTCGTCTTGCTCAGACAGGGGGATGTCGCGGTCGGGGTACCAGTCGACCTCGACGCACAGGTCGGCGGTGGCCGGCCAGAACGCCTGATGGAGGCCGACGGCTCGGCACCAGCCGTGTCCCAGCGGGATCTGCCGGGACACGATCGGCGATCGGCCCTGTGTGCCGGTCTGCACCCAGTACTGGCCGAGCCCGAGTTCGTCGAGCTGCTGGTTGACGAGGGCGGCGCCGGTGCGGATCGGATCTGCCGGGTCGTACACGACGGTCGTAGACGAGGCACTGGTCATCGCGGCACCAAACGGTCGTAGTGGCCACACAACGTCCGCACCGAGCGGGCCATCCGGGATGCGATGGACCCACGGATGGCGTCGGTGTCGCCCGGCCCCAGACGCAGGTGTATCCGTGCCTGACCGACACACAGCAGGGCTGTTACACGGTCGGGGTGACCCGAGGGGAGCCGCTCGGCCTGGGCCTGGACGGCGGGGATGAGCGTCTCGATGTGCCCCCGGTACGTGCTGGTGAGCGCCTCCAGTTCGGCGCCCGTGAAACGCCTCTCGGGCGCGTCCCGGGATTCAGGGTCACCGGGGTGCGCCTTGGGGATGTCCGAGGCGAGCACGAGCTCGATGCTCGTGAGCATGGCCCTGATGTCTGGGGGCAAGGTGAGCGCCGCGGTGGTCATACTGCTGCTCCTCGCTGGAGTGCGTCGGCCAGCCGCATGGCTACGTCGGGGCGGATGCGGCCGAGTTCGACCAGCCGGACCCGGGCCGACGCTTGCGGGTCAACGGCGAGCGAGGGCAGGACGATGCCGGCCTCGTCGAGCGCAGCCCGCAGCGCTTGCATCGCCGTGAACGGATCGACGCCGGGCGCGTCGTGCAACTCGGATGCGGAGGTCATGAACAGGACCGTAGGAAGGCGCCGTTGACACCAGCCAGACAATGTTCTCGAATGTTCTCGTAACCGGTTGAGATGTTCCCGCATGGTCGCCTGCAGGAGCAGGAACGCCGTAGAACAGGGCCACCCGGTTGGCCATGCTGAGTGCGACCAGCCCCACCCAAGGGAGGCACCGTGGCACGACAGATGGTCTTCAACGGCACGGACAGCAAGAACGGCAGCTGCCCAGCCGTCCACACCGACACCGACACCGGCGACATCATCGTGCAAGGGACACCGCTCACCGACCCCGACGACCTCGCCCGTCTCAAGCACTTCGGGCCCGGCGATGCGGCTGTCGTCGTCCCGCGCGAGTTGCTCGTCAACCACGGCCCGAAGGAGATGACCCGCGTGCCGAAGCTGATCGGGCCTGAGGAGTTCGGCCGCCTCTTCGAGACCTTCGAGCACACGGCCTGGCGCCTCGAGACGCGCCGCGGCTACGCGTCTGACCGCGAGGACGAGACGTACGCGGAGTTCATGGAGACCGGCGCCATCACCCTCGACTACGACGACGACTGGTCGCGCAACATCCGCCGCCAGGTCCTCGCCGGGAAGACGGTCGGCCGCGTCCGCATCGTCGACGAGCCGCCGACCCAGGGTCAGCTCTTCCTCCTGGCCGACTCGCCCCGCGGCACCGCGGCCGGTGAGGACATTCGCTGCCTCCCCCGCAGCGAGGCCGAAACCCGACTCCTCGGAAACGAAGACTTCTGGATCTTCGACAGCCGCCTCGTCGCACGGCTCAACTTCGACGACCACGACGTCTTCCATGACGTCGAGATCATCACCGAGCCCGCCGAGGTTCTGCGCTACTGCCAGCTACGCGACGTCGCAACCCACGACGCCACGTTCTGCGGCGAGTTCGCCGCACAACTGCGCACGACCTGACGAGCCGCCGGTGAGCACGGACTACCAGCAGGCCCGCGAGGCCCTCGGAGCGAGGCTCCGAGAACTACGCCTCTCGGGCGCGGGTGGCCGGCTCACCGGCACGCAGCTCGCCGAGCGCCTCGGCTGGCCACACTCGAAGATCTACAAACTGGAGGGCGGCCGACAGACCGCGACCTCCGACGACCTACGCGCCTGGGCCAACGCGGTTGGTCAACCCGACGTCTACGGCGAACTGCACGCCAGACTCCAGGGATTCGAGTCCCACATCAGATCTTGGCGCCGACAACTCGCCGCCGGCCACCGCCCCGTGCAAGACATCTGGAACATCGAGGTCGACCGGTCCACGACCATCTACGCCTGGGAAGAATCAGTGATCCCCGGCATGCTCCAGACCGCAGACTACGCTCGGGCGATCTTCCTCCGATACGCCGACCTGTACGGCACGGTGCGCGACACCGAGGAGGCCGTCCGTAGCCGCGTACTGCGCCAACAGTGGCTTCACCAGGGCAGCCACACCTTCCACGCACTGATCTGGGAGGCCGCTCTCCACGCTCTGATCTGCGCCCCCTCGGTCCTCGCCGCTCAACTCGACCGCCTTGCGGGCATGGTCGGGATGGACACCGTGGAACTGGGGATCATCCCCCTCGGGGCGTCGCTCAAGATCCCCACCGCGAACGGCTTCTGGATCCTGGACGACCGCCTGGTCGTAGCAGAGGACTGGCACGCAGAGATCTGGCTAGACGACGCCGACAGTGTGACCACCTACCAGAAGGTGTGGAACACCCTCTGGGACTCCGCGATCTACGGGGCCGACGCCCAGAACCTGATCAGCAAGGTCCAGCGGTCCGTGAACCCCCGAGCATGACGAAAGCCCCCTCCCACCCGAAGGTGAGAGGGGCTTTGACTCCATGTTGGGTCAGGCGTTCTTCCGTCGGCGGGGGTACGCCCGTCGTACGGATACGGTCGCCTGGACCAGGAGCCCGGCGATGCCAAGCAGGAGCAGAGACCGTACGACGCGCAGCACGCTGGCCAGTGTGCCGTCGAGGTCGATGAACGTGATCACCACGGTGTACAGCCCCAGCAGGCCGATCGTCGCCACGGCGATCACGAAATACCGCCCCACGGCGTGGGCTTCCCAGCGCGCCCGCCTGGTGTACTCCGCCAGGAACGCCACGCTGCACAGTGCGACCAGGCCGGATACGACCGCGTTGAGGAGCTCGGCCACCATCATCTGCCGTCACCTCCCAGGACAATTTCGCGGACCAGCTGACCGAAATGATTCCGTTGGCGTCGTATCCGCCACGTGTCGGCCTCGGCCCGGACCTCGCGGGACTGTGCCCGTACCCGAGCGCGCGCCACCTCGGCCCGGTCCAGGGCCGCGTTGGCCGCGCGTTGTCCCTCGGTTACGGGACGTACGTCCTCGTCGTCACGTAGGTGACGCAGGCGCCTGATCCACGTCGGCACTTGAGGTCACCTCCCGCGCGGCTCGGGGCAGGGTGGCGAAGAAGTAGCCGGCGGTGCGGCTCAGTTCGAGCAGTTCGCCGGCCTGGTCCTGGGACTCGCGGCGTGCCTCCTCGCTGACAGTGTGGGCTTCGCGCCACGTGTCACGCTCGGAACGCAGATCCTCCAGCTGCCGATCCTTGTCGGTTCGGAGGTCCTCGAGCTGGCGGCGCGGGACGAGTTGGCCGCGCAGGACCAGCAGGACGATGATCCCGACGAGGGCCGCGGCCCCGAGATCGGCGGGAGCGAAACCCAACAGGTCTTCCAACGGCAACGACCCTCCCCTCTATCGGCTACGGATTCAGGACGCGGTGTTCGTGTACGTGCCGGTGACCGGCGGGAGCGCCTCGACCTTCGGGTAGGCCGGCGGCCGTGCCCAGCCGAGCAGGAACCCGGCCACGGTCTGCAGGGCGGTGCCGCGCAGTCGGGTGCCGATGTACTCGAGGAGTCTGAACACCAGGTAGTAGGCGAGGACCGCGATGACGGTCACCGTGCTGGTGACCTTCTCCGAGTCGATGGTGACGCCGGCGCGGACGGCGAAGGTGAGCAGCCATCCGGCGATGAGCGGGACCAGGGTCCGCATGACGGACGGGAAGAGCGAGGCGGGCATGAACGGTTCCTTTCGGGAGGTCACTTCTTGCGGAGGCCGGTGGCGACCTGCCAGGCGTACTGCCAGGTCGTGGGGCCGGTGAGACCGTCGGCGGGACCGAGGTCGGCGACGTAGTGCTGCTGGAGCGCCCGCACCTTCTGCAGGTCCAGGGCCGTCATCGTCCGGCTGGGGCCGACCTTGTACGCCGGACCCCAGCCGCCGCGCTGGAGCCACGTCTGCAGGAGCAGGGCGTGATCGTTTGTGGCGCCGAGCGTGAAGAACTGGCGCCCGGGAAACGCCGGCGCGGTGAGCTGGGACGACCAGCGCCAGGACGCGACTGCCTTGCCGCCGCGCGGGTCGGCCGGGTCGGCGGTGGGAGGGCACTGGCCATCCGGGTAGCGCGGGGCGAAATAGCCGACGACCCGCGCGGAACGGCGCGGCGTCGCGTGACTCCAGACACCGTTGCCCTGGCCGAGGTCCTCGGACCCGGCCTTGATCGAGTTGCCGCCCTTCGTGTACACGGTGTCCTTGTCGAAGCCGACAACGATCTCCGTGTGGCCGCTGCTGCTGAAATTCACCAGGGCGCCCACCGACGGGTACTCGCTCCACTGGCCCTTCTGCTTGGCCCAGGCGGTGAATCCGGCGACCGACGCCGTCTTGGGGACGATCGAGGACAGGCCGATGTCGCTGTACATGTCCCATCCGAAGATCGCGCACCAGGCCACACCGTCCCATCCGTACTGCTTGCCGAAGACGGTGTGGTTGTCCCAGCCGACGACGCTGCTCCAGCCCTCGTAGATGCGCTCGGGTACGGCCATGACGTGGTCGACGAGCCGACGCCAGTCAGGTGCTGTGCTCACGGGTTCCTCCAGAAATGACGAAGGCCCCGGCCAAGGGCACGGGGCTGCGGGATTTGGACGAGCCAGATCCCCGGCTGCAGCCGGAGAGCTGGTCGCGGGGAGGGGCAGGCTCAGACCCGTTCGGGCCAGTGCCAGGTGCCGCCGGTCGGAGGCTGTTCCTCGACCGCCACGTGCTCGCAGCCGCCGGCGGCGAGCGGGTGGAAGAACTGGCCGGTGGGGTTGAGGACGGCCAGGCCGACGCGGTCGGGATCGGCGGGGTCGACTTCGGTGACGATCGCGGCCCGGCAGGCAGGCGGGAACGCCTGGCTGCCGTCCTCGCGGACAGGGGTGCCGTGGCTGACGTAGTGGACGACCCGTCCAACGGACGGCGGTTGCGCGTTCATGAGCCCTCCTGGGCATGAGGAAAGCCCTGGCCGATTGGCGCAGGGCTGGCGAGTGGTGGGACCGGGCGCGCTACGCGGCCGCAGTCCAGATGTTGTTCGCGTCCGGAGTCGCGGACGTCATGGCGTAGCTGGTCGGGAGGGCCGTCTGCCCTGACGCCGACCGGCAGAAGCGATAACTCCCCGAGGCCAGATGCGCGTTGCCGGGGGTGAAGGACGCGCCCAGCGACGAGCCCGCGGCGAACACCGGGCTCGTCGTCCCGTTGACCAACAGGGCGATGTAGTACGAACCGGCCGCTGCCGCGTATGAGCTGGTCAGCGCCATCGCCTTGTCGCCCGCGCTGTTCCAGACGGTGGACTGGTCGGCGGTGATCCCCACACGGGTGCCGCTCGATGTGTACAGGCCGGCGAGGCACTGGCCCGAAGTGAGGCCGCTGCCCGCTGTGCCGACGACCGTGCACAGGCTCGTGATCGTCGCCGCGTTCCGCAGGATGACCTTCGTGAAGTAGATGTACCCGGCGGACAACGAGGAGCCCGAGGGCGTGCAGGCGGCAGGGTCCATCGTCCACGCGAGCAGTCCCTGATCGGCTGGCCGCCACATCCCCGGGTTGACCGAGGAGATGATCCGGCCCGCGCCGTCGATCTCGAAGACGGAGACGCCGTCCGCGTTCCGGATGCGGGCGATCGACACGGCGGACGAGGACGCCCCGATGACGTCCAGGCCGATCGTGTTCACGTCGTTCTGCGTGACGGAGACACGGCCGAAGGTTCCGGTCCCGTTGACCGTCAGGGTCTCGGCGACGAGGTTGCCGACCATGAACGCGGCCCGATGCAGATCCGCCGGGCCGACGCCGGAGCTGGCGGTGGCGTACGTGTAGCCGCCCACTCCGGCGAGGGCGGGGTCACCGGTGACGACGCCCTCCGCGTAGGCCGGCAAGCCGTACCCGTAGATGACGCTGTCCGATCGCCTGCGTTTCCGCAGGTAGACGCCGTCCCCCTCCAGCGACCCGTTGTCGTTCGTATTGGCCTCGATGGTCCAGATGAACGTGGCGTCGTAGGCGTAGACGATGCCGGTGTGCTCGGATCCGCCGGACCCGTAGAAGACCTGGGCGCCGAGGGCGGGGAAGTACGACCAGCGGCTGGCACTGGTGAACCAGGTGACGCCCGCGCTGCAGTCCACCCCGCGCGGGAAGATCGACGGCACGCCGGCGCGCATCGCCACCCAGCTGGTGTACGTCATGCACCAGGACTGGCCCTGGTAGCCGGACAGGCCCGGTACCTCAAGCGCGTAGCGGACCACGTTGGTCCAGCCGCCTTCGGCGTAGCCCTCCCGGTAGGTGACCTGCGAGCGGGCTACCGCGATCACCTGGGCAACCTGCGAGTTCGCCATCTGCCCTGCCCTCCTTAGCTCTTGAGCAGCGCGCTGAGCACGGCCGCGGTGTAGGCGTGGCCGGCGTCGGACATCTGGATGGCATCGGTGCCCGCGGCGCCAGGGCTGGCGGAGTTGCCCCAGTAGCCGAGGCTCGACCAGTAGTTCCAGGAGTTCCGGCCGAGGCTCCAGAGGTTGACGAGGGCGGCTTCGTGGGCGATGGCCAGGGAGTGCGCGCGGTCGACGTAGTCCTGGTACCGCCAGGTCAGGGCATCGGAGGTGCCGATGTGCGGGAGGACCAGGACGACGTCGGTGGCGCCGGTGAGGCTGCCGCCGTCGCGGATGTTCGCGAGGTGTTGGCGGACGCTGGCGGCCCACGTGTCGGCGTCGACCCCGTTGATGACGTCCTCGGGACTGACCACGTACAGGACGAGGTCTGCCGGGAGATTGGGGCCGCCGTTCCAGCCGGTCCGCAGGGCGGTGTTGTAGTCCACCGCGATCGCGTTCTTGCGGCCGAGGTTGTGGAGAACGACCCCGGTGTCGTTGGTGCCGGAGACCCCGAGGACGGACAGGTACTGACCGGTCGTACCGGCGTGCCGGATCTTGACGGTGTGGGTGCCGGCGGACAGGCCGGTGATCGTGCGGGTCAGCACGGCGAGCCCGGTCGTGGCCGTGTCGGTCACGGTGGTTTCGCTGCCGCCGTCCACGCTGTACGCCCACGAGGAGCGGCCGCCGTCCGAGCCGAGCGTGTAGATGACCGCGCTGGTCCCGCGCACCGTGAACGTCACATAGTTCCCGTTGGTGCTGCTGTAGGTGTAGCCCCAGCCGGGCCCGGCCGCGTAGCCGCCCGTTGACCAGGTCCCCGACTGGACGACCAGGGATCCGGTCGCCGTCCAGGCCGTGATCGCAGCCGAGTCCTGGCCCGCGATCCCGTTCGCTGAGAACATCGCGGATCGGTAGCCGCTGCCGCCGTCGCCGTACGCCGTCTGCAGACTCGCGGCGAGGAGTGCCGGCCAGTTCTTCGTGACGAGGTCACTGGCGTAGAAACCGACCGTCGCCGATCCGCCGACCACGGCGATGGTCGCCCTGCTGCCGGAGCCTGCCGCAGCCCGGGCCGCACGCCAGAAGCCGCCCCACCCCGGCCGTACGTAGAGCCCCGTGGACTCCAGCGCAGTGGTCGAGGACGGCGCGAACGCCTCCCGCGCAACCATCCACGCCCGGGTGCTGCCGCCGCCCGCCTCGGCCCACATCCCGACGATCCCGTCGGGACCGAAGAACGACGGCACTGCCCCGTACGTGTCGGACGTGATGGACGTGACCGCGTCGCCGGCTGCGGTCGTCAGGTCGGTGTACTGGACGCCGTCGTGGGCCGCGGACCAGAACGTGATCGTCGCGTTCTGGCCGACCGCCCACACACCGTCGGACGGAGTCACGACGAAGTCGCCGGTACCCGCTCCGAATTGGTATCGCATCAGATCACCCAGCTCACGCCGGACTCGGGCAGGACGAAGTCGAACCGCGCCAAGTCGGGGTGGTTGGTCAGCCAGACCTGCCCGGCCCGGTCGGTGCTGGCGGCCGAGTAGATGATCATCCGGGCGACCTCCACCCCTGAGCAGTAGGCCAGGGCGTACTGGTCCCTCGTCTTGTGCCTGTAGTCGGAGGGGATCAGCACGGGCAGCCGGGACTCGTCGGCGCCGGCGAGGGCCGACGTGCGCTGGAACGACCCGAGACGCAGATGGGCGGCGCCGTTGCGCTCCTCCAGTACGGTCTCCGTGGCGATCGTCCAGGCGGACAGCGCCGCGTTGCACGAGATGATCCCGGAGTAGCTGTAGACGGTTTTCCACAGTGTTCCGGTCCACAGCAGCAGCTTCTGATTGTCGACCTGGAAGGCGAGCTCGCCGGGGGCTGTGGGATCGGGCAGGGAGGTCGATGTGCACGGTCGTACTCGGGTCCCGACGTAGAGCTCTTGGCGCGCCACAGTCACGGTCGTGGCGGAGCCGGTCACGGTCACCGTCGCGAGCGGGATCTCGTAGACCCCCGTGCTGCCCAGGTCCTTGGTGAGGGCGGGCTGATCCGCTCCGGGGGTGCCGGGCTTGACCACGGCCATGACGGTCCAGGTGGAGCGGTCCAGGCGGAGAACCACCCGGTCGAGCCGTGTGGAGACGCTCGCGTTCGCGGTGACGGTGAGGTTGACGGTGGAGGTGCCCGAGTACCAGAGGTGTCCGCGTACGGAGGCGTAGACACCGGAGCGGACGTTGACGGTCAGTCCGGTCCCGGCGGTGACGACCTGGTCGTCGGCGGGGCTGCCGTACACGCCGTCGTCGGAGAACCTCGCGGCGAGCAGTTCGAACTCCACGTCGGTGACGGCCCGCGAGTTGTGGGCTGGTGAGGGCCAGGAGTCCTGTGCCATGAGCCGCTCCTTAGCGTGTCTCGAGCCGGCCGAGCCGGCGGTTGAGCGTGCGGACCAGGCGCACGATGCGGGGGTCGCTGGTCACGTCCTGGGACCCGATGACCGAGGACACTTGCTCGCCATCGCTGGGGGTGGCCTGCAGATGGATCGTGCGGACGACGTCGGTGAGTTGCAGGCCGTGAGGGAGGGCGACGGCCACCTGGTCTCCCAGGCCGTAGTCCCGGCCGGCCCTGAGGTCGGCGGTGTCGACGGTGATCGTGGCGAGCTGCACGGGAGCAGCGCCGTCGGTGAGCTCGCTGGTGCCGGAGGCGGTGAGTTCGCCGCCGGTGTCGTTGTCGGCGCCTCCGTCGACGTACTTCTCCACCCGCCACCAAGCGGCGGCCGCGCCTGTGTCGACGACTTCGACGTATGTGCGGACGGTGCTGCCGGTGGTCTCGTTCCCGGCCACCAGGGCGTGGGTGACGGTCGGTGCGGACTGCGAGTAGGCGACGGAGCGCAGGTTGCCCAGGCCGGTGGAGAAGCGCGCGGTCGCGCTCTTGTCGGTGGGCGTGTAGCAGCCGAACTTGATCTGGCTGCCGTCCTGCCGGGTGCGGAAGCCGATGCTGCCGCCGGCGGACGCGACCGCCCGGCACACGTCCAGTACGGCCTCGAACCGGGTCGACACCGCGGTGTTGGTCCCGGCCCCGGCGACGGTGTCCAGGACGAGGTTCGGGATGCGGCGTGCGGTGATGGCCCCCGGCCCGCAGTTCTCGTTGATCAGCGTGCGAATGATCGTCTCGGCGTTGGTTGCGGTGAACGACCGGTAGGTGCTGCCGTGCTGCCCGGTCCAGGTGAGGGCGGGTTCGGGCCAGGTGACGTTCCCGGCGATGACGGCGAGGTCGTCGCTGAAGTTCACGTCGACTACGCCCACGCCCGGGTCGTCGAGGGACCACCGGTAGTTGGTCGGTTCCTCCATCGGCCCGGCCGTCCAGATCACACCGTCGCGGATCACCACGATGCGGTGCCCGGGCACCAGTTGCGCCATGACCTCTGGGTACGCGGGCAGCGTCACCGTGCCGGACGCCGGCGCATTGAAGTTGACGGTGACGTCGAGGTTCGTCCAGCCGGTGAGGGGGTCGCCCTGGAGGGCCATGTTCTTGTCGGTGATCAGCAGGGTGATGGCCATGGGTCAGGCCGTCTCGTAGCGGGGGTTGAAGGTGAGGTCCACGGCGGAGGCCGGGCCGGATCCGGCGAGCGTGAAGGCGACCGGGTTGTCTCCGGGTGCGAGCCCCCACAGCGATGCTGTCGGCCAGTTCAGTCCGCCGATCCAGTTGTCGCCGTTCTGGAAGCGGACGCTGGGCGGGTCGGTGCTGATGGTGACCTGCTCGCCGGCGAGGAGGGCGCCGTGGCCGATCGCGCTCGCGGACGGGTTGAGCGTGAACGACTCTCCGGTCCCGGCGTGGGTGAACGTGACCGAACTGGCCGGGCCGGTGATCACCCACGTCGGCCACACCGTGGTATCGCCCGGGTTGGTGACGACGGTGTCGCCGAGAACCTGGCTGGAGGACACCGACGGGAACGGGGTGAAGAACGACCCCAGCGACCCGGTGGCGCGGTGCACCATCTGCGGTACGGGGTCCGTCCAGTACGGGTCCTCGCACCAGAGGGAGAGGACCGCGCTGTCGGCGTCGCGGTAGTAGCCCCGCTTGCCCTGCCCCTCGAACCCGTCCTGGTAGTAGACCTCGATCGTCCTGCGGGTGCCGTCCGGGCGGGCGATCTCCAGGACGCCCGGCGTACGGCTGCCGTCCGCGTTCAGCCGCAACGTGCGGGTGAACGCGGTGGCCAGAGCCCTCCAGCGCTGCAGGAACTCGAGGTGGCTCACGCCCTGCACGAACAGCGGCCACACGATCGTGCGCGGCTGCGCCTGGGCGTGCCGCAGCCGGGCGCCCCCGCGCGGGTGGGGGTCGCTGGTCAGGTCGTAGGGCACCGCCCCCAGACCGGACACGCCATCGGCCAGCGTCCACCAGCCCGAGTCCCGGTCGGTGAGCGGCCACACCATCCCCGAGGGGTCGGTGTACTGGACGGTGGCGTATCCGATCTCCGGCAGGGGAACGATGGTGCCGCCGCCCGGATCCCCGGGCCCGCCTGTGTCCGGAGGGGCGACGTAGGGAGCTGTGATCAGGGGCATCTAGCGCGGCCTCCCCACTCGTGCCCGGGCCTCCTGGACGCGCTGGACGCGCTCGAGGTCGGCCACGGTGAAGTCGGCCGTGCGGGCGTTGATGACGTACTGGTTGGAGCCGCCCTGGGCGGCCGCCATGCCGGCGTTGGCCGCGCCCTCGAAGGCCCTGAACTGGGCCGGGGTGAAGACGGCTTCGGGGGTCTTGAGCCCGTTGTAGGCCCAGCCCGGTTCCATCCAGCCGCCCGAGTCGTGCTTGCCGGGCTGGAAGCCGTACCAGTCGCTGAACAGGCGGTCCTTGTAGCCGCGGGCGCCCCTGCCGATGACCACGCCGTCGCCGCCGCGGCTCTCGATGTTGACCCCGCCGATCGTCCCCGCAGTGTGGCCAACTCCCTTGTTGGTCACGCCGATCCGGTAGGCGGAGTTGCCGTGCAGGACCCACCCGGGCGGTGCCGTCGTCCCGTGGAAAGCACCGGTAGCCCACCGGCGGTGAGGCTTCTCACCACGGACCACGGACTCGACAGCGGACACCAGCCCGCTGCAGTCCCACGACGGATTCCCGTTGCCGCCCCACTGATACGGCAGACCGTTCTGCGTGCGCGCCCACTTCAGACCGGCCTGGATCCTCGGCCCGCCGACACCGCCGGCGCCCTTCGAATCGGCCACCTTGGAGTAGCCGGTCAAGGCACCAACGATCTTGTCGGGAACCTTGCGGATCATCTGCCCCAGCGCGGTGTCCATACCGGGGAAGTCCTTCAGGAGCGGGTCGACCAGCTTCTTCACGCCCGCGCGCGCAGACGCCTCCAGCGTGTCGCCCAGCCAGCTCGCCGACTTCTTGACCGCGTTCCAGGCCTTCGACCCAGCACCCAGGAGGGAGGATCCCGCAGACTTGATCCACCCGAAAACCCCGCCATCCGCGAACGCCTGGTGCGGGTAGATCCCACCGCGCGCGTACGTCAGGGAGCGGTCCACAGCGGTGGTGCGGGGGTTGCCGCCGAGGACCGGCGCGAGGGCCTTGCGGACGCCCGCCGCTCCGGAGGACCGGGCGACGCGGTTGAAATAGTTCACGAACCCGGAGCCAGCGCCGCGCGTGAACTCCGGCCTCATGATCGACTCGCCGCCGCTGAGGTCGAGCATGCCGCCGGTGGGGCTGATGAAACGGTGGACGTCCGTGCCCGGGGTGTAGCCGGGCAGGATGCCGCCGGACGCGAAGCCCTTGGGATGGAACTCGGGGAGCTTGGGCGACCCGAACGCCGTGGCGATCTTGTTCCAGAGCGCCACGATCCCCGCGTTGTACACGGTGTTGATCACGAAGGCGACGGGAGTTTTCGAGATCGTCTTGAGCTTGTCCCACTGCGTCTTGCTCGCGGTGACGGCTGCTTTGAATCCGTCACCGACCAGGCCCAGAGCCGTGGTGAGCGCGCTCAGGACCGGCTTGATGCCCTTGTCGTAGCCGTACTTGATCGTGGTGACGAGGTCACCCATGACCGGCTTGACGATCTTGTCGCGCAGCCAGGTGAACACTGGCCCCAGCGCGGCTACGGCCGCCTTGAACGCCATCAGGACGGGATTGATCGTCAGGGCCCAGGCGGTTTTGATCTCCCACTTGATGACCGCCCACACCGGCGTGATGACCTTGTCGGAGAGCCAGGTGAACACGGGCCCGAGACGGACCGTCACCCAGCTGACGACATCGGCGAACACGTTGACGAGGCCGGCCACCCAGCCGATCACCGTGGACAGAGCGCTCGCCAGTCCACCGACGAGGAACGCGGCCAGCGAGACGATGGGCGGCAGGAGGCGGGCCAGCACCCCGACGGCGAGCTGGACGACCAGGCCGATGAGCTGCGCGACGATCGGCAGCAGCGGAGCCAGCGCGATCACCAGGTCCAGGCCGGCCCCCACCAGCTGCACCACCGCGGGCATCAACTGGACGAGAACCCCGGCCGCCATCTGCACGACCATCCCGACGAGCTGACCGATCACCGGCAGCAGCGGAGAGACGGCCATGACCAGTGTCAGGAACGCGCTCGACAGCGGCGGCAGGATCTTCGCCAGGGCCCCGGCAAGCAGCCCGGCAACCTGGCCCAGCACCTTGACGATGACGCCGACGACCGGGATGAACTGCGCGGCGAGCGTGCCGACAAGCCGGCCGAGCAGTGGCAGGAGCAGGGAACCGGCCTCGGCGATGGTGCCGAACGCGCCGGCGACGATCGGCAGGACCGGAGCGAGCGCGCCGAAGACGGTCTGCACCAGCTGCATGCCGACCGGGATCAGCGGCTGCACCGCGCCCATCAGTTGGGTCAGGGCCGCCACGAAGACGTTCGCGACCAGGCCCGCGACCTCGCCGAGGACGCCGGCGAACTGCTGCCACAGCGGCGCCATCATCTGGAACACCGCGGCGATGACCGTACCGACCTGGGTGAGGGCGGGGGTGAGGGCCACGACGACCTGCGTCAGCGGGCCGACGAGGACACCGACCACGGCGGTGATAACGCCCACGATCGGTGTCAGCGCCGGCGCGAGCGCGGTGATCACGGAGGTGATCAGGTTCGCGATCGGCTGGAGCAGCGGGGTAACGGAACTGACGAGCTGGACCAGCGCGGCCCCGACCGTCACCAGCACGGGGCCGAGTGCCTGGACGATCGGCAGCAGCGCGACGCCGAGCGTCCCGACGAGCTGCAGCAGCACTGGTCCCAGCAGGACAGCCAGTTGTGCGAGGGGCTGGATGATCGCCGTGACCAGGGGGACGGCAGCCTGGACCACGGTCCCGATGACGGGGACGATCGCGGTGACGATCTGCGCCACCGAGGCGAAGAGGGTGCGCAGTTGGGCCTGCATCGCGGGTGCGGCGAGGAGCTGGTTGAGCTCGCCGAACACCGCGCCCATCACGCCGACGATCTGGCCGCCGGCGTCGCTGGCGGCCTTCACGATCGACAGGACCGTCCCCAGGACGTTGCCGAGCAGGGTGCCGAACTGGGCCAGGATCCCGAACGCGGTGTTGATCGCGGTCTCGAGGCCGCCCGACTGGAACGATGCGGCGATCCCGTCGGTGAACTGCGTGATGGTGCCGGCGAACCGGGTGAGGAGCGCGTTGAAAGCCGGCTGTGCCGCGAGGGTGAGCTGCCCGAACGCCGTGAGGATCTGCGCCGGGGTCTTCTCGAAGATCTTCAGGTTGTCGGTGGCGCCCTGGAGGATCTTGTCCAGGGCACCGGACTTGGCCATCTCGGTGACGGCGCCGGCCGCGTTCTTGGCGATCGCGTTCCACACCCCGGCTGTCGCCGTCAGTTGCCGTGCGAGGACGGGGATCGTGGCCCGGCCCAGTTGTGTGACGGTGGAGTCGAGGCCCTCGAACAGGGCGTTCTGGACGCCGAGTTTCATCGACGTCCAGGCCGGGCCGAGCCCCATCACCGCCGAGACGAAGGACCTGGCGTTGGGTGCGAGCTTGGCCATGGCCTGGTCGAGTGCAGAGGTCTGCGCGGCGGCCGCGGCCTGGGCATCCGCTACGGCGGACGCGGCATCAGCCACGGCCTGCTGGGCATCGGCGATCTGCCGCTGGCCGTCGACACGCGCCTCGTCGACACCGGCCTGCGCCTGGGCGAGAGCCCGCTCCTTGTCGGCGACGGTCTCGTTGGCGTCTGAGATCTTCTTCTTCGCCGCGAGGACCTGGTCGCTGCCCTCGACCCCGGCCTTGTCCGCCTTCTTGGTGTCCTCGGCGAGCCGCTTCGTCTGCGTCTGCTGCTCTTTGAGGGCGAGCTGGGCCCGCTCGTAGCGGATCTCCAGCTCTTCGAGATCCTTCGGGTCCGTCCCCGGTTTGGCCTGCGCGGCCTTGAGGTCCTCCTCGGCCTGCGCCAGCTGCAGGGCAGCTTCCTTCTCGTCCAGTCGCGACTGCGCGAGCTGGGTGTTCATGTCCTCCAGCGCCCGCGCCGCTTCCTGGCGCGCCCCGTTGAGGTCGCGCTGGGCATCGCGGGCGTCGCGCTGGGCGTCGGTCAGGTCCCGTTCGGCGTCGGCGACCTGCTGCTGGGCGGTCTTGACCCGCTTGGCTGCCTCAACCTGGGCATCCGCCAGCGACCGCTGCGCGTTGGCCAGCCCGCGCTGCGCCGTCTCCACCGCCTTGGTGGCGGAAGCGGCTGCGCTGGCGTCCGCCGTGCTGTCGGCGAACGCGGCCTTCATCGCGTCGCCGACGCCGGACAGACCGATCTTCAGGGCTCCCGCTGCGGCGCCAGCGGTGACCAGAGCCGGGGCCAGCGCGGAGGCACCGGCCGCCGTGGACGCGAGGTTCGCGCCGATGGCGACGCCAGCCAGCGCTCCGATGCCCTTGAGACCGATGCCGAACGCCTTGGTGAAGGCGCTCGCCCCGCTACGGCCGGCACCGGAGGCGCGTGAGTTGACGGAGCGGTCCCAGTCACCCTCGAACTCGGGGCGGATCGACACGTATCCGCGACCGACGAGCACGCCTCCGGCAGCCACCACCCACCTCCTGTCAGGGGTTGGTGGCGCGGCCTCCGAAGACCTTCGCCAGTTCGGCGGCACCACTGCCGTGGCGGCCGCCGAAACGGATCACTGTCGGGTTGCGCCGCTTGACGATTCCCGGCCTGGGGATCGGCTCAGGCGGCTTCAACCTGCGGGTCTTCTTCGGATCGCCGTGCAGCTTGACCATCGTGAAAGTGGTCTCGCGCTGGGCGTCGACGATGGACGCCAGCAGCTGCCGGTCCGGGGTCCAGAAGTCCTCGTCGGGCTTCGACTTGCGTACGGCCCGCGCGGTGGCCGAGTCCCACGGCAGATACCTGAGGAACACCCTCAGTTCCCGCCAGCTCATCTCGCCCCGGTACAGCTCCAGCAGGGACCGGCCCGGCCAGTACCGGGCGATGTCCCACTCGACTGCCTCCCCGTGCTCCGTCAGGAAGCGGCGGAGGCCGGCGATTCCCCCGGGGCCATCCCGCCCCGCTTCTGCCAGTCGAGGGCGATGACCTCAAGGTCGCCGAGCTGGAACCCGGCCGCGTACATCTCTTTGACCTTCTCCTCGCCGAGGACCTCTTCCAGCACGGCGAAGGTGTCGTTGAGGTTGCCGACCTTCTCCTGCAGCTGCCAGGCCAGCGCGCGCATGGGCGGCAGGGTGAAGGTGACGCCGAGTGCCTCGTAGTTCGTCGGGGTGGGCAGCGCGTCGCGCTTCTGCTGGATGAGCGCGTCCAGAGAGACGGTCTCGGTTCCGGGGTTCTTCTTGCTGGTCGTGCTCACGGTGCTCTCCTCGCGGCGGGTGGTAGCGGGTTGTGCCCCCTGGCAGACGCGACCCGCATCGCACGCCTGCCAGGGGAGTCAGAGGGGATCCGCCGGTCAGGCGGCCAGGGCCCAGGACGGGTCGTTGGACAGCCACGTCGCGATCTCCGGCGCCGAGGAGGCGTAGGCGGAGACGGTCATCTCCAGGCCGACGGCGGCGGAGCGGCCGAGCGTGATGGTGCCCCGGTCGGTGATCTCACCGCGTGGGATGACCAGCCGGTTGACGATCGAGCCGTCGACCCACTCCAGGCCGAACGCGAACTCCTGCGGGCCGGGCGCGGCGGGGATGTCGAGCCGGTACACGGTGTCCGCAACGACCTCGCTGATCGTCGCCCCCGGGAAGAACGCGGTGACGGTCCTGGCCTTGAGCTCGATGGCCGTGAACCCGAGCGTCATGTCGACGCTGGTGAGGATCCGGCGCACCGGGCTGAGGGACTGCCACGCGTTGATGTCCTCGACGTCGGTGGAGTACTCCATCGAGACGCCGTCGTCGGACATGTAGCCCAGGTCGACCCAGGCCGCGTCCCACGGCGCGGTCAGGTCCGCCGGCGCGGTGGTGCCCTTGGGCGCCATGAAGATCGAGCCGTTGAGTGCGGCCCTTACGTTGTCTGCATCGTTCGACACGGATGCCTCCAGGCATGCGAGGGACCCGCCCGACCGGTGGCCGACGGGTACGGGAAGGGCGCGGGTTACAGGGCAGGCAGGGCGCGCAGACGCATCTGCATCACCAGCACGTACCGGGGAATCGGGGTGGTCTCCGCATCGGGCTGATACGGGAGCCACGGCAGCGAGATGTCGGCGACGGAGTAGATCTGAGCGCCGTTGACGGTGGTGCCCTCGGCTGCCCGCAGGTATGCGCGGGCCAGCTGGGCGAGGTCGTGCGCCTGGCCTTTCTCGGCGGCCAGGACGTCGATGTCGAGGGTGATGTCCTCGGTGACGAACCGCTGGACGGTGGCGCCGCCGCCGCGGGTCACGGACACCACGCCCGTCGTCACCGCGGCGGCCAGGTCCTCCGGCCACTCGGTACCGACGGTGACGCCGGCCTCCAGCGCGGCCCGCAGCACGGTGACCGCGACGAGCTCGGCGTCCGGGAAGACAACGACGGGCTGCGGGCTCACTGCCGGCGCCGAGTCGTCTTCGGTGTATCAACGAGCTCCGGTGCCCCGGCCGCCTCCGGCTCGGCCGGCGCTTCCGGCTCGGGTGAGTGCCCGGCATCGGCGGAGGCCGCCGTGCCGTGAGCGACGCGGCCGTCGCGCACCAGCTGCCTGAGCTCGTCGTCCGTAACATCGAGTTCGGCGCCGGGCGCGCGGCCGGCGTGCCAGTGAGCAAGCACAATCCGTGGCATCAGCTGGTACTCCTTAGGGAATCAAGCCCGCGGCCCAATGGCCGGTACTTCGGTGAGTAGCCGCCCTGCGGCCGGGCACGGGCCGACTGGAAGCGGCCTCGGCTGTCGCGGCTCCTGGTCTGATGGGGCCCAGTGCCGAACTCCACCTGCAGACTCCAGGGCGCGCCGGCCCCGAACTCGCCCCGCCAGCCGTTGTTCTGCAGATGCGCCGACGAGTAGATCTGGTCCTTGTACTCGCCGTGCCTGCTCACACCGGGCTTCCAGGTCGGCCCCGCGTACGTGGGCGCGAAGCCGCGGGTGAAGGCCGCACCCCGCTGGGCCGTGTCGAGCAGCAGAGTGTGCATCCCCTCGCTTCTGGCGATCTCGGTGAAGAGACGGGGATTGGGCACGAATCGGAAGGTCCCACTCGGCACGTCAGGTCACCTCTTTGAGCTGGGCCTCGATGTGGCGGACGCCCGCAGGGACGGGCCAGCGCCCGACCTTGCCGGTGACTTCGAGCGTCATGCCGTCGACCTCCAGGCGGTCGGTCTCCCGGAGGTCGGGCATCGTGCCGGGCGATGAGACGAGCAGGTAGCCGGTGACAGTGATCTGCTTGTCGTCGGTGTCCTCGCTGCTGCCCCCGGCCGGCTGGACGTTGATCTCGTCGATCGGGATCCGATCGGCCGTATCGCCGTAGTCCCGCTTCTTGTTGCCGTACCGGTCGCCGCTGACGGACGGCCGGACGATGACGCCGGACTGCTCGTAGAGGGCGCTCACGACTGCGTCACCGACCAGGACGTCGATCGCATGTAGGCCTTCAGCAGCGCCTCGTGGTCGGAGGTCAGGGACCCGGTGCCGAAGGTCTCCACCGTGTGGGTCACGGAGGTGGCGCCGGCGGACTCCGACCGCAGCCGGTTCGGGTTGGCGAGGGTTGCTGCGGCCAGGTCCAGGCAGATACCCACGAGGTCGTCGGGGATCTCCAGGAAGCCGTGCGAGTACGTCACCATCACCAGGTCGGCCCAGATCCCGATGCGCTGGCGGTGGGGCCAGCCCAGCAGGCGGGAAGCGGGCCACGTCTCGCCACGGTGGAGTTCGGAGCCCTTGCGTACGAAGTCCCGTCCCTCCACCGCAGGGATCTCCAGGCCGGTGCCGTCGACGATTTCCACCACCGTCAAGGGGTTGTCGTCATCGACGACCAACGGCCGTTGAGGCAGAGTCAGCACACGCTGGCCGCCGTTGAGGGTGACGGTGTCTGCGGCGACGAAGCTGAGGATCTGCTTCGTACGGTTGCGGATCGCGCCGGAGGCGATCCGGAGCGCGAGCTGCGCCTCGGCGTCCGAGGCTGGCTTCTGTCCCGGGTACGCCATCAGGTCATCAACGGTCGCGAGATAGGGCAGAGGCACAACGCCCCCTCTCTTGCTACGCGCTGGCCGCCGCCGTCTTCTCGAGCTGCACGATCAGCGTGGAACGCGGCTGCGGCTTGGCCTTCTCCAGCTCCAGCACCTGGGCGGCTCGAGCCGGGTCGGCGCCGACCCAGTCGAGGACGTCCTTCACCGGTGCGTCGATGTTCAGCTCGACCGGCGGGGGCGGCGGCGTAGCGAGCTGCTGCTCCTGGCCGTCGTCGGCGACGTCCAGGCCGAGCTCCTCGGCGAGGGCGCGGGCGTCCTCGTCGTCCGGGCGTACGGCGGCCCGGGTGTTGAGGAGGAACACGGCCACGTCGGAGTCGACGGCCTCGCCCTCGGACACGTCGATGGGGACGTGGTTGTAGAAGAACCTGAATGCCTCTTTGGCGACGACGCGCACCCGAGACCTCCCTTCTGTCGGCCGGCCGGGGCCGCGCGGCCCCGGCCGGGGAGACGGTCAGTTCTCGGAGTGCTCCAGAACGACGGCCCGCTTGTACAGGGCCGGGTCGCCGCTGGCGGACAGAGAGTCGGACGGCGCGGCGTAGTCGCCGGTCCAAGCCCACGAGGTGGACACGACCTGCATCAGGCGGTCCTGCGGCGGACGGATGATCCGCGCGACCTGCACGCCGGGGGCCACCTCGATCATCTGGATCTCGCCGACGTCGCCGACGCCGGTCTCCTCCAGGAGCGCGGCCTGGTCCTCGAACGGTGCGGCGACCAGGCAGCCGGCGCCGACCACGATCGGCCGGTGCACGTTGACGCTCAGGCCGTCGGTGCCAGTGGCCAGCGTGGGCGCCTCCAGGTTCCGGACCCAGTCGAGGCCTCCGAAGGTGCCCAGGCTCAGCGTGCGGTAGACGTCGGAGTCGCCGCGGCCCTGGTAGAGCTGCTTGAACTCGGAGTCGGCGAAGAGCTGGCCCTCGGTGTCGGCGTCGATGTGCGCGACGTAGTTGCCGTTGACGGTCGGGACGCTCATCTTCCGCAGCCGGATGACTGCGGCGCGGAACATCGCGAACGTGGCGAGGTTGCCGGAGGCGAGATTGTAGGCGGTGGCCTGGGTACCCGGGCGGATGGTGACCGGCGCGTTGGCCGCCAGCACGGAGTCACCGACGGCGTCGACCCGCGCGGTGCCCAGCGTCAGCGTCTTCGTGCCGACGTTGACGCCGGTGACGGTGTTGCCCGTACCGCCGATGGTGACGGTGAGCGGGTTGGAGGCGGACACATCGGTCGGTACGCCGTTGACGAGGACCTTAGCGAACCCGTTCACCGAGGACACGATCATCGACGTGTCGGAGCTGCCGGCGGTGGTGCACCAGGTCCTGCCGCCGGCGTAGCCCGCGTACAGCTTGTCCCGCGCGAGCCGGTTCAGGGACTGGCCCGCGTGGGTGCCCAGGTTCTGCACGTCGGCCATGTACTTCGACGCGAGGGTCATCTTCGACCCGAGCATGTTGGTGTCGACGGACTTGCCGTACTGGTCCATCGTGACGGTCCACTGCTCCAGGCTGTACGACCCGGTGGACGGGTCGGAGCCGGTGATCGGAGTGGTGTCCGGGGCGATCAGGCCCTTACGGGTCATGATCTTGGTGTCGCCGAGTCCGCCCTGCCACGGCTCCGGGTCGGCGATGGCCGGGAAGATGAACTCCGGCGTCAGCGCGTTCTGGAAGACGCGGTCGAGCATGCCGTTCTGCATCGCCGCGCGGATCGCGGCCGGAAGCGTCGACCGCACATCGTGGCGGGCGAGCCTGAACCACGGCTTCTTGGCAGCCGTCTGTACGGTCATCGTCTCTACTCCTGTGTGATCTCTACGGACACGAGGTCCGGGTACTGCTGGGCGTACTGCTCCAGGCCCAGCAGCGCGGTTTGGGTGATTGCCGTGATGGCTGCGCAGACCCGGCCGTCTTCGACGTGACCCTCGTGGCCGTCGACCTCGATGCAGGTGCGGCCAATGCCCAGGCGGGCGCGGACGTGGATCACGTGCGGGGACGGAACCCCGGGGCGATCTTGGCGAGCTCGGCCCTGAACTCCTCGTCGCTCGCCGTACGGAAGTCCGTGGCCGGACTGCCGGGCCGTGGACCCTGGCCCGGGTCCGGCTTCGGCCGCTGCTTGGCCGGGTCCGCCGGCGGGTCGGTCTGCGGGTCCGCCGGCGAGGCGGATGCCTTGCGCAGGTGGGGCTTGCGCGCCAGGAGCGCGGCGAGGTCGGTACGGATCTGCTCCGTGTCGATGTCGCCGCTGTCGTCGGCGTACGTCGACAGGTCCAGGAACGCGATCGCGTCCTCGGAGTCCGCGAAGTCGGCGGCTGCCGCGCGTACTTCGGCGGTGACCGCGCGCGTCGTCGCAGCCTCGGCCCGGGCCGTGGCCCGCTGGGCCTCGCCCTGGGCCTTCTCAAGGTCGTTCTTCTGCGCGTCCTCGAACTCCTGAACCTTGCGCTCAGCAGCGTCGGCGCGCTTCTTCTCGTCCGCCGCGGCCTTCTTGGCCGCGTTGCGCTCGGTCTTCATCGTGTCGAGCGCGCGCTTGCCAGGGTCGCCGAGCTGTCCGGTGCCGTCCGGATCGGCGGGGTCGGGGTCAGCCGGGTTGGGGTCGGCCGGGTCACCCGGCGGGTTGGGCGGCGTCGGGTCCGCCGGCGGGTTGACCGGGGCGGGGTCGTCGTGCCGGGTCAGCTGGAACCAGTCCGCGCCGTGAGCGGCGGACAGCCAGCGGTTACGGGTTGCGTGCATGGTGAGGTGTCTCCCGTTGCGGGATCGGTGACCTTGGCATTGCGCCTGGTCAGGCGGGTGAAGTGGCTACGCGATGTAGCCGTAGCGGCGCAGTAGCCGCAGTTCCTCGTCGCGGTTGCCACCCGCGAGTCGGAAGATCTCTGAGGGCATCAGCCGGGGGTTTCGCGAGCGGAAGTACCGCGTCGTCGTCGCGTGGCCGTAGCGCTGGCCGGCGAAGCGAGCGAACTGATCGCCCTCCCGGGCCCTGCTGCGGCCGTACACGCTGCGCCGTGTGGCGCCCTCGTGGGTGATCTGCACGTCTTGGCCGTGGTGGCTGGCCGTGTCCATGCCCCTGCGGGCGTTGACGACCTGGCCGACGTCGGCGCCAGCCGCGATGGCCCGCGCCCCGTCCGCGGTGAAGACGCGCCGCCGCTGCTCGGAGGTCATCCGGGCGACGAGCTGGGCGGGGGTGGGGACGTCCGGCCACTGGTCCTCGCGCAGGGGCAGCGTCTGGCAGTCGCAGTTCGGATGCCGCAGGAACCCTTCGGAGTGCCGGTACATCTGGCCGGACAGGACGATGCACCGCGCGCACGCGGGCAGGTGGACCACACGGACGTACGCCACGCAGGACCGGTTGGCGGCCATGCCCACCTGGTCCGCCGAGCGCGCGGTGTCGGCGATCGCCGTGGAGGCGTACATCGCCATGTCCGTGAGGCCGCCGAGCATGGCCTCCTCGGGGGTGAGCCCTGCGGCCAGGCGCCGCCGTACGCCGATCGCCGGCAGGAACAGCAACGTCTCCAGCGAGCCGCCGCCCGGGGCGATCCCCGTGAACGCCGTGGCGATGAGGGCCGCTTCTGCTGCGGCGCTGCCGCCTTGCGCGACCATCTGGGCCGCGATGTAGGCCTGGGCGGCATCGGCGACGGTGAACTGCCCCGCCACGACGGCCGAGGCGATCCTCGCCCCGGCCTCGCCCAGCAGGTCGTCCTCGACCGACTGCGCGGACATGCCCCGCCACAGTTCCTGGATCTGCTCGATGATGGCCCGGATGGTCGAGGTGACCTGCTCGTACCGGGTCCGGGCGAGCTCAGGCGGCGTGGCCACTGGCCGACCCCGCAGGTACCGCTTCCGGCGGATCGCCCGGACCGGGGCTCGGCTGCGGGTCGTCCGGCGCCGGCTTCGCGCCGAACAGGGGGAGCACGTCCCCGCCGGCGATCCGGGCGACGGCATCGTTCGCGGCCTGCTCGTCCAGCTCTTCCATCCGCCCGATCTCGGCCTGCGAGAATCCGAGCCGCTCCCGGGTCGGCCGCAGCGGCACGATCTTCGCCGTGAACAGCTTCACCGCGGCGTCGGCGGACTGCGCCACCGTCGGGGTGGACGCGTCCCGCCAGATCGTCTCCAGCGCCCGCGCGTCATCGGACCACTCGCCGTCCCGTACCCGCAGCACTTTGCGCATGACCCGCTCCCAGGTGCCGCCCCATGCCCGCTGCTTGCGTTCGGCCCGCTTGACGAGCCGGGTCTCGCTGGATCGGATGGCGTCCGCGCTCGCCGGGTTGGCGGTGCTCTGGCCGAAGAACGCGGGCGGCAGGCCCGCCATGCTTGCGACGAGCTGGGCCAGCTGGTTGAGCGTGGAATGGAAGTTGGCGAGGTTGGCCTCGGGGAACTGGATGACGTCCGCCCCGTCTTCCTTCCTCGACTTGGCCGTGGCCCAGATCCTGCCGGCGACCCGCGACCACACCGACAGCCGCCGCCCGTCCGCGTCGACGAAGTCCTCGTCGCCGAACCCGAAGGCGACGCGCCTGGGCATGGCGTGGAACTCGGCGCTGATCATCATGTCCGTGGCCACCTTGCAGGCGGCGTCGCTGATCGGGATGACGTCGGCGAGCTCGCTGACTCCACCGCGGCCCTTCAGCCGGGGCCGGTTCGCGAGGATCTCCACGGGCAGCTCGCCCATGTTGTGGTCATCGCGCGGGTAGTCCGGATCCTCGGCCCACTCGCCGTCCGCCTTGACCCACCAGATGGTGGAGTCGGGCAGGTACAGCGTGGCGTGATCGACCTTGTCCGCGCCGTCGCCGACACACCACCGCTTCACCGCGGCGATCAGCCGGCGGGTGCGCGGGTCCTCCTCGGCGTACATGTCGAGCGCGGACTCGACCGTGACGATCGGCGTCGTCGGGTCCTGGTCGTTCTCCCCGACCACCGCGTAGGCCCGCTTCATCGCCAGCGCGTCGAGGTGCCCCATCTGGGATTGCTCGTCGAGGTCGTTGGCCTGCCAGATCCGCCACAGCTCGGCGTCGGCCTCGGTTTTCCCCGGGTAGCGGAACCCTTCGACGTCCAGGCGCTCCTCGATGGAGTCGATCACCAGCCGGGGCCAGTTGATGACGACCTGGCGGACGTTCTCGTCCAGTTCCCGCTGGAGCTCGGGGTGCATGTACGACAGGGGCTGCTTGCCCTCGTAGTACGCGTTGAGCTCCTCGAGCTCTGGGATCTCCTTGTCGTGGCACTTGATCAGATGCTTCAGCCACTCCAGTTCGGTCCGTCCCTGCACCAGGCCGTCGGCGGCCGGGGCTTGTGCGAGCAGGCCCGCCATGGGTCACCTCCTCGCGTCACCGCAGAACGATCATTTTGTTCGTCTTCTTCTTCGGCTTGATGCCGGCAGCGATCGCGTCGCGGCGTGCCTCCCACGAGAGGCACCCGGCCGTGGCCGCGTCGATGGACAGCGGACTTTGGTGCCGCTCTTTCTCGATCACCCACAGCGGCTTGCCCGTGCCGTCGAGCATCTTCAGCTTTCGCTTCCGGGCGTTGGCGATGTGGCGGGCGTAGACCGAATCCCCTGAGTGGGTCAGCTCACCGGTCTTCATCGCCCCCTGGTAGGCCCGCAACGAGTACGCCATGGCCTTGAGGCGGTTGGTCCACCACTTCGTGACCCGCTTCTCGCCCCACCGGCCTTGCCACGTGGTGACCAGGCCTTCCCAGTAGGGCGGGTCGACGTAGGCCCGCACCACGTCCCAGGTGTCGAAGGCCTCGACCAGGACCGCGTCGACCTCGTCGGCCGGGCACTCCCACTGGTCGTCCTCGTCGTCGCTCTCGTTGGCGCCGGGCGGACGCTCCCAGATACCGAGCGGCCACTGGAATCCGGTCTCCAGATGCGTGGCGATCAGCGCCGTGGCGTCGCGGAACTGCGCGCCGTCGAAGCCGACCGTGATGCGGTCGCCCTTCTCCGGCAGCTCCTGGCGCCGGGCCACCTCCGCCCACTGCTCGACCGAGAACGCTTGCCTCCCGGCCTGCACCCTCCGGTTGAGCCAGACCCTTTCCCAGTAGGCGCGGTCGGTGTCCGGCGCGTTGTAGAGGGAGACGATCGCGTCGACCTGGCCCTCGAAGTCCGGCCAGGCCGCGATGCTGGGACCGCTCGCTTCCCGTACCGCGGCCCGGATCGTCTCTTCGTCCGACAGATCCTCGTCCGGCCGCGGCGTTGCCTCGCGGTGAAAGAAGAACAACGTGCGGTCACGGTTCTTGCCCGCCGCGACGAGCTCGGCGAACTCGTGGGTTCCCTGCGCTACCGACCCCTCGCCGGGTGTGTAGGTGGTCGTGGTCTCCAACGTCCACGGATCGAAGAGCATGATCTTCGGGATGTTGGCCAGCATCGTCTGATGCGCCGAGCGGTGCCGCGGCAGCGTGAAACGGTGCGTCTCGTCGAAGTGCTGGAAGGTGGTCCTCGCGCCGTCCCTCGCGTCCGGCGAGGACGCGAGCGCCACCGCACGGCCCAGGCCGTTCCACCGCATGATGCGGTCCAGACCCGGATCGAACAGATCGGCATCCGGACCCTCGGTGACCATGGCGTACAGCGCGGCGTACGCGAGCTCCTCGGTCTGCTCCTCGGTGTACGCGACCATCGGGATGTACGGATCCGACACCGGGACGCCGACGGGCTCACCGTCCGCGTCGAACCCGTCGCAACGGACGGGACCATCGGGGTGCAGCTCGGCGAACGCGACCGCCGCGGCCAGCTCGGTCTTGGCCGTGCCCTTACGCACCGACAGCCCGACGCGCTTGAACCGGCGCTTGCCCGCTCGCGGGTGCCCTTGCGGGTAGACCTCGTACCAGCGGTAGATCAGCGCCCGCTTCTCCGGGTCCAGCACGTATGGCCGGCCACGCAGAGCGCCCGGACCGTGGATGGTCCGCTCCTCGAGCAGATCACAGACCTGAGGTCCCAGTGTCGGCCATAGCTCGTCGTCCGGCCTGGGCACCATCAGGACGCCCACGGCCTACTCCACCGCGTGCAGCGTGAATCGCGGGTCGTCCGGCCTCTGCCTACGAACGCCGGCCGCCGACCGCTTGCGAGAAGCAGCCTTGCCCTCGTCGGCGTCGGCGATCGTCCAGCGCAGCCGCAGCATGGCCAGCGGGGTCAGCCCCAGCCGGTCGCCCAACTGCCTGGCTTCCTTGGCCGCGTCCAGGTCGCCGGTCTCCGCCCGGCTCTTCCACCGCACGTACTGCGCGACCTCACGCGTCCAGGACAACTGCTGCCACATGACGGCCTGCGGCGTCTTCCACAGATCCCGCCACAGCTCGCCCTCGATCTCCTGCTGCGCCTCCACCTGCTTGGTCAGGATGAGTGCGGCCTCGCGCGCCGCGTCCGCCTTCTTCTCGGCGGCGACCTTGGCCCGGCCCTTGAGGTCCGGTTCGAGGAGAGCGAGCTCGAGCTCATCGGCCTTGCGCTGTGCGAGGTCCCGGCGAGCGATGAGAACAACATCGTCCGACAGAGGCCACCGTGGCGCTCGGCCCTTGCGCCCCTCGGGAGGCAGGGACGTCATGGCGACGGTGGCGTTGCGCCTGCGCCGCGCTCCTTCCGGCTTGGGGGCCGGTCCCATTCCACCCATGGTGGTGTCCTTCCTGCCGTTGCGGCACGGAAGAGGCCCCGGCGTTGCGCCGGGGCCGGCGGTCACTCGGGGCTGTTGACGCGTCGAACGGGGGTCTCCAGACCCGTACAGATCAGCATTGCCCTCCCCCGCGGTCTCCTGCGCGCGCGCCCGCGCGGGCGCGCCCCCACCCCCGGGCGAGCGCGCGAGCCGGGAAAGCCGCTGATCACAGCGTTGCGCCGTGATCGACAGCATGGTCAACGGCTCTGCGGCATCGGCGAGTTGAGCCAGCGACGCGATCACGCGCTCGGTTGCCGAGGGCTGATCGCCTGCCGCTGTGTCCTCGCCGGTCGTCGTGGCGTGCGGCGCTGTGTGCCTGGCTGGCCTTAGGCCTGGTCGGCGGCCCAGCCTCCGGGCTGGTCGCGTGCCGTCTCCCGGCTGTGGCACGGACCGCACAGACCGCGGCCGTGGCGCGGGTCGTTGGGGTTCTCGCCGGCGGCGACCAGCTCGCGCCGGTCGCGCGGGTGGTGGTCGGCATGCAGGCTGCGCTGGCCGCAGGGCTGGTTGTGGTCGTGGTCCTCGGCCGTGCACACACAGGTGGGGTCGCGGGCCAGGACGGCGGCGCGGAAGCCGGTGCGGTGTCGGCTGCCGTAGCCGCGCTCGGTGCTGCTGCCACGGCGCTGCTCGGCCTTGGTCTGGCAGTCGGCACAGCGCCCGCCTCGGGTGTATTCGGGGCAGCCTGGAGTGGAGCAGACCGTGAGCGTGCGGCGTGCCATGCGCTCACCTCCCTCCGCTACAGGGGCGGGGTGCTGCTCGCGAGGGAGTGCACGGTGCGGAATCCGGCGGGGCGGGTGTCTTTCAAGCCGACCAGGCCGGTGCCGAGAATCGCGGGGATAGGGGTGCACATCCCGCTGACGCAGACGCTCTCGTGTTCGGCGTGGAGGTGCGAGTGCTTGCCTTGCTGGGCCAGGAGCTGGGCGGCCTCGCGTGCGGTACGGGGTGCCATGTGGCCGGCGTTCACGATGGCAGCGCCGCTCATGCTTGCCGTCCTGGGACGTGGTCTCCGCTGAGGGAGGCGTGGGCCTCCTCGTACGTCGGCCGGGGCGTGGCTTTGAGGTCAGCCGGTTCTGAAGCGGCGCGCTGCGCGGCGAGGCGGACCTGTTCGTCGGTCTGGCCTCTGACGAATTCGGCGAGGTGCTGCTGCGTGGTCTGGAGTTCGGAGGCGACCTGGGCTCGGAACTCGGTGAAGTCCGGCAGCACTTGGAACGTGACGGGGTAGATCTGCTCGCCGGGTACGGCCTGGTACGCCGGGAGCTCCATGGTGGCCTCGAAACAGAGGACGGCGCGGGCTCCCGTACGGGCGACGAGATCGTTGTCCGCGAGGTCCCTGCGCAGGGCATCGAAGGCGGCGTCGTCGCTCGGGGCCTCGTCGATGATGAGGAGGTACGGCGTGCTCATGTCGTCGCCGTGGTGCTCGGTGGGCAGTTCGAGGATCTGAAGGCGGGGCATGCGGGTTGCCTCTCTCAGGTGTCGTCGGAGGGTGTGTCGGTATAGCCGCTGTTCTCGATGGACTGGGCGGCGGTGAGCATGCCGAGGCGGGTGATCCAGTCGAGCCCCTCGGAGCGTGCGCTGGCGAGGCTGACGGTGCCGTCCTTCTTGATGACCTTGAGGATCACGAACGCATCGGTGGGGAGGTCGCCCTCGTCCAGGGTGGCCTCTACGCCGAGGGAGTCGATCAGCTGGCCGATCTTCTGGTCGGCCATCAGATGCTGGCCGCATCGGCATGGGGCGCGGCGAGGTGCTTGCGGACGGCGCTGCGGTCGACGGCCAGGACGACCTCGCCGGGACCGGCGTCAGCGTCCTCGTCCAGGCGCAGGGTCAGCTCGATGGGCTCGCGGCAGCCGGGGCACTGGACTGTGGTCTTGGCGAGCGCGGCCATCAGATGCTGTAGGCCGTGAGCTTGAGTTCGGCGTTGTCGACGTCGACGTGGAGCTGGCTGCCGTAGTCGCCGGTGGGGAACGGGCCGAACCAGCGGGTGCTGCTGATGGGGATGCTGACGGCGCGGGGCGTGACGGCCTGGCCGTCGACGACCCCGGGCAGACGGAAGGTCACCGTACGGGCGACGGTGGAGCCGGAGTTGCGGACCTGCAGGATCACCTTCCCGTTGTTCGGGACGGTGTGGTTGTTCGTCGGGTCGCCGGCGGCCTCGGTTCCGGCGGCGACACCGGCGCGGGTGATCTGGGTGACGGATACGGCGGTGCGCGCCATGGCGCCCTCCTCGGTGTGTTGGCTGACGGCGTGCGCGTCGGGAGTGGGTCAGCCGGCGGCGCGGCGTACAAGGGCCGTGTTCCGGCGGGCCTGGCGCTCGGCGGCGGCGATCTGCTGCTGGCTGTAGATGCGGCGGCCGTGCTCGTCGACGGTGGCCGTCGCGCGGTTGAGGTGGCCGCGGCGTTCCCAGCTGTAGATCGTCTGGACACCGCGGTTGGTGAAGGCGGCGGCCTCGCGGATCGTGAACCAGAGGTTCCCGTGGGCGTCTTCGCGGCCAGTCTCGATGGGGCGGGGCATGTGATCACCCCTTGAGAAACGCAAAAACCCCCGCTCAAGGCGGGGGCCGCTGTGACTTACGGGCATACGTGTGCTGCTGGCATCGGATTATGCAGTGCTGATCGTCAACGTGTCCAGCAGGGATCGCCGTGTTGGTATCGGCTAGCCCCCAGAGGGCTCTGCTGGCCCCTCCCAACTCCGCGTCTGCGTGAGGTCGTGCGTGCGCCGGTCTGCGTCGAGTCTTGCTCGACCAAGATCGGCCAGCCCGCTCGAACGATCGGCTTGCAGGGCTGACTCGATGACGAAGTGCCGGGCCCAGTCGTAGTCCTCTTCCGTGAGCTGCCGCAGAGACTCGGTCTCACTGAAGCGGAGGCGACCCATGCCGAAGCCGTGGACAGTCGGGACGAGGAGCTGAAACCGCGCCAGGTCCTGGTAGTCGATGCCGAGCCCCATCGTCCGCAGCGCGTTCTGTAGCGCCTCGGCGATACGGCTGAGCTTGTCGATGCGCCCGTTGTGCGGCACCCCATCAATCAAGCCGACTGGGGGTTTGTCGAAGGGGTCCAGTGTCGGCCCGAAGCTGAACGGCCCACCTTCCCGGCGGCGGCGGTCCACACTGTAGAGGCTAAGCAGGGCCGCGAAGGCAAGGGAGAGTCCCGCAGCGGCCATGGGGTAGTCGCCGATGTCGGCGTGAGTCTGTGCCTCGCGTAGGTACTGGGTCACTTCGGGCTGGGTGACGAGGTCGGTCATGTCGACGGAGTCGAAGTCCACCCCGAAGACCTTCGGGGTGACGGTGCTGAAGAAGTCGACGAGAGCTTCCCGTGCCTGCTCGATCTGGTGGTCGGACGGGAAGGTTCCGTTGTGCTTCAGCGCGATGCGGGCATCGTTGAGACGCTTCATTTCGGTCTTCCCCGGCAGCTCTATCGCCGGTTTCAGCGCCTCCCAGTACTGAAGGAACTCGATCCTCGGCTTGAGCTCTACACCGAGTTGCTCGGCGGTGAGGCCGATGAAGTTCTCAATGGCATCGTGAAACGAGGTGATCGCGCGAGCGCGCAGGGGCGACGGTTGGCGGCTTTGCTCAATCCCCTCTTGATAGAGGTACCGAACGTAGGCGAGGCGCTGCACGGTGAGTGGCTTGAGTGATGCGGACATGGGGACTCCTGGTCGTGCGGGTCTTAGGAGTCTGGCTGGTCCGAGCGGCTCTTTGCAGCCGATATATGGCATCGAGGCGGGGGCTTCGCTATGCCCTGCCGCCAGGCGCTACTGCTGGCCGGGATAGGGCTGGTAGCCGTTCGGCACGTGGGTGACGGTGAGGCGGCGCCGGCGGGCGGCGAGGAAGACGGGCGTCCAGAGTCCGACGGTGAAGATCATCATCGTCCAGTGGAAGGCGATGTTGAGCCACCCCATTCTCTGTCGCGTTTTGATCTTCGCCATGGTTTGCCCCCTGAGATGGTTGAGTCGAGGGGACATCATCGCGGTGCGTGTGGTCGTCCCGTGTGGGTTGTTGCCCTTCTGTGACGCTTCCCGGTTGGGGATCACCGGACTCCAGTGGCGGGGCTACTCGTTACGCTCGCCTCCTTCGTCGGTCTGACGAGATCGAGCGTGTAGTGAGGAGTGGGGCGTGGGTCCACTGCAGTGGGGCGATGTACCAACGGCCGTGGGGGCGCTGTTCGCGGGCGGGGCGGCCTGGTTCGCCTTCCAGACGATCAAGAGCCAGAGGCAGCAGATCGGTGAGCAACGCCAGTTCATCGGAGAGCAGTTGCAGTTCATGGCTGAGCAGCAGCAGAACCTGGAGCTGGAGCGTGGGGAGTTGCGCGCTGCTGCGGAGGATCGTCGCACCGCACAGGCGAAACGCGTGCACATGGTCGGTCGCAAGGCTGGCGCGTCAACGGACGGACAGGGTGCCGAGACACCGAACGATCACTGGATCGTCGAGGTGACCAACGAAAGTGACGCACCGTTGCACAAGGTGGAGGTTTGGTTCGGCTCCGCTTACGTCTCCGCAGAGGTCTATGAGTGGAACGCCCTTTGGGACCGCGCGCGGACGCGGGGCGGCGACCGTCTGATGCAGCTCGTAGACCTCATCGGCGCTGGCCGGGTCGTGCGTTTCGAGTCTCAGCACTTCTCGTCGGCTGTCCTGCACAACAATCCGCCAGTCGTCTTCTTCACTGACGGCAACGGCGCCCGTTGGTCGCTGACCACGCGGGGGAACCTGAATCCGACTGCCCAACAGCCGGGCAGTTCACCACCCGCTGAGTGAATCCCACCGCTGGAGATCACCTGGCCATGTCCGGTTCAGCGGGCGTGGACGTACGCGGAGCCCGCTCTGCGGAGCTCGGTATGAGCGGCTCGGGACGCCTCCCGGGCGGTCTCCAGGGCGGCTTCAACCTCGGGGGCGAAGCGGCCGTTGGTCGCCGGTCCCAGGACTATGTTGGGCAGTTCCACGGCCGTCCGCCACGCGGTCTCGATGGCCCCTAGAAGCGCAGGCTCCGAATCGACGAGGAGTCCGACCCGGTCACGGGCGACCGTGGCCGCGCTGCGGGTGGTCGCCCGAGCCGCGCGCTCCCCTGCTGTCTCGGCGTCGCCCGCGCGCCGAGATTCAACGAACAGCCAGTGCGTCTCACGGTAACGGACTACTGCCTCCAGCAACTCGGCGACGGCATGCTTCACCTCCTGGCGGTGCGCGTGCTCTCGTGCTTGCCGATCGCCCGATCGTTGGGCGTATCCCGCGAGGGTGGCACCGGCGAGGGTGCCGAGGACAGCGACGATCGTGGGCCACATCTACGACTCCTTGGGCGCGCGGCGGTAGCTGCGACGGGTCGTCATGACGGCCGTGACGGTCCCGCCCTTCCACTGGTTCACCCCGTGCTCATCGGCGTCGGGCTCAGGCCAACGACCCCGCGTGAGGTCGGCTCGGATGGTCCCGGCCGTGATGCCGATGCCTGCCTCCTCCAGCTGCTGCGCGGTGTAGAGCCGCTCGGGCTCGAGGGCGACGGTCGGGCGCTGGATGTGCTCGCGTACGAACGTGTCGACGTCGGCGGCGGAGTACTCCTTGTACCGGCCGCGCTTCCCTGCCGGGGCAGGCCAAGCCTCGTGCTGGGCCCACGTCTTCGTCACGGTGTGGATGCCCACTCCGTACGCCTCTGCGATCTCGGGAGCGATCATGCCGGGCCGGTTTACCATGGTGGTGGATTCTCCTTTGCGGAGTCTTCAACTGGTGGGGCCGACGCTCTCTCACCCCCGGGTGACCGGGGTAAGCGTCGGCCCCTTTTGCTGTGCTGTGAGAGCGGGCGGGGCCAGGTCGATCTGTCCGAGAGGAGTGCCCGCCCCGGGCTGGCTGCACGGGGCGGGCGGGGTTTTACGACTCGTCGATGTCGTCGTCCTCGATCACTTCGATCCAGGTGACGACGCGGTTGAGGGAGAACTCAACCGCGTCGAGCCGCCAGGGGGCGGGACCCGCGATGCGGGTGATGACGAGCAGTTCGTAGGCGGTGAGCCAGTCGAGCACGAGGTGCTCGTAGGCCCGCTGGGTCTTTGCCTCGATCGGCTCGTCCTCGATGAGCTGACGTACCCGGTTCAGGCTCAGCAGAGCCGTTACGGGTCCGTCCTCCTCCTCGTCGACCGGCTCGAAGTCCGGGATGACGATCGGGAGGGGAAGGTCTGCGAGCAGCGCCTGAATGTAGACGTAGGCGCCGACGAGGCCTTCCATCAGTGTGAGGAAGCGCTCCCTGTGGTTGTCGTGATCTGCCACGACTTCTCCTCTCTGGAATTTTCAACTGGCGTCGAATCCGGGGCTCTCACCCCCCGGCCCGACATGACTAACTTTACATCGCTTGCTTCTAATATTGCAACACCTTGAAGGGTGGGAAAATGAGAGCACCCCCCGGCTGGATGCCGGGGGGTGTGGGGTGGATCAGCCAGCGTTGGCCAGGAGCCAGACCAGCAGGTTCTTCAGCGCCTCGTCTGCGTACAGCAGGTTGGCGCCGACTCCCTCGGCCCGGGTCTCCATGTACCTCGCAGCGCAGAGCGCGTAGAGGTCGATGGCGGCCAGCAGGTGGATGCAGCCGGTGTACAGCTGCGCCTCCTGGCCTTCGCCCATCGGCTGGTCCTCGGCCAGGCTGGCGACCCGCTGGATTGCGGGGATTGCGTTGCTGGCGGGGATGTGCCGGTCGATCGGCATGGTGATCGGCACCGGAAGTGCCGCGCACACGTCGACCAGGAGCGAATAGGTGGCGGAGATCGAGTGTGCGAGCACGCTCATGATCTCGTCGTCACGGTCGGCCATTGGCTTCCCTCTCTGTGGAGTTTTCAACTGGCAGCCGGGGCGGGGCTCTCACCCCCCGTTCCGACATGTCTAACTTTACAGCATTGGCTTCTAGTTTTGCAACATCCTGGGGGTGGGAAACCCCCGGCCCGCGACAGGCCGGGGGCTGAGCGCCCGGCGTCAGGCCTGCTGCCACCCGGAGAGCTTGTCGTCGTCGCCCACGACAGCCGTCAGCCGCATACCCGCGAGCGCCCTGACAGGCACGCCGACCGCCTCAGCAATCTCGGCGGCCGGGTAGCGGACCGGATCGGTGCGCTCCTCGTACGGCACATCCGCGACGATCTCGGCCTCGTCGCCGACCAGCAGCAGCACCGTGACGGTGACCCTGTCGTCGTCCATCTCTCGTCCTCCATGGTTCCGCGTTGACAGGACGATCGCGGTCGCGTCGTCCCGGTATCCGGTCTCGTCGGTGCGCGCGGCCGTCACGAGGGCGTCCGCCAGTCGCTGGGGGTCTGCGGCGTGCTCGGCCACCAGCGCGGTCAGCTGGTCTTCCGGAACCTGGTCGTGCACGCCGTCCGAGGTGAGGATGACGAGCTGGTCCCGGATGCCCGCGGTGTAGACCGTGCCGACCGTGGCGCGAGCGAGGGAGCTGCGCAGCCAGTTGTTGTGCTCACGGGCGATCTCCAGCGCCACACCGTTGGCGCGGAGCTGCGCACCAACGGTGTGGTCGTCGGTGTACAACTCCAGCCGCTCGCCGTTCCAGCCGTACGCGCGGCAGTCGCCCGTCCAGTTGATGACGATCACGTCATCACCGGGGATGACTCGGGCCGCGACGGCAACGGCGTCGGCCTCGTCACCGTCGGGGCCCTTGTCGGCGATCAGCTCGCTGGCCGTGAGGAGTCCGGCGAGCGGCCCGCGCCGGGCGGAGATCCGGGCGGCGACCTCGGCCAGCAGCGGGGCCGTGGGCGACGTACGGGGACCGTGGCCGATGCCGTCGATGACCGCCGCGCCGACCGTGCCGCCCGCAAGGCGATAGACGCGTGCGGCGTCGGCGTTGTCCTCGGTGGTGCCTTCGCGGGTGGCGTATCCGGTGGTTATCAAGAGTGCTCCGTTCCGGCCCGGGTGGGCCTGGGTCTCAGGATGGATCAGAGGCTGGGTCAGGGGCAGGGGAAGTGCGAGGGCGGGTAGTGGCCCGCGCACTTCGGGCAGTAGTCGAGGGGCGGCGAGGTGTAGGCGCTGGTGATCAGCGCACGCAGACGGGCGAGCATGACGGACTCCTGTCGTCCCCGGTCGGTAGACGGTGCGGGAGAGGGGCCGGGAGATGGCGGTAGATGTGGCGGTAGACGCGCAGGTCAGGCGGCGGTAGACGGAGCGGTAGACGTCTCCTCGACCGGGGCCGGGGAAGGGGCGTCGAGAGCGCTCCGGCGCACCCCCCAGGTCGGCACCCGGCCCACCTTCACGCGGTGGTCGTGGGGGATGCCCAGGTGGGCCAGATGGCGGCGCAGATCGGTGACCGTGCGGCCCTCCCACTGGCCGTGGGCCTGGAGGTGCTGGAGGACGGTGCGCAGGTGCACCGTGTCGGCGTCTCCCATGACGTCCCGGAGGAGGGTGCGCACGATCTCCGCCGGGTCCCCGGAGGAGGCCTTGGCGGGGACGGCGGCGTCGGAGGTCTGGACGGGCTTTCCGGCATGCCAGGAGGCGAGCAGCCAGGAGGCGCTGAGCAGCCACATGAGTGCGGGTACGGCGCGCGCCAGGCGGTAGCCGACGTAGACGACGGCGACCAGGAGGCCGGCGCGGAGCCCGCAGCCGAGGGCCGCCCGCCAGCCGTCGAGGTCGTCGCGGCGTCCCCTGCGTACCCAGGCCGCGGCACGTACCCACAGGCGTCCGGCGATGACGACGGACCCGGTGGCGATGCGGGCTGCGGGAGCAGCGAGGCGGCTCACAGGACACCCGTCCCCTGCGCGGCGGCGACGATGGCGTCGCCGATGCCGTTGAGGAGGCCGGGCAGCCAGGCCAGCGCGCCCGCCACACCTGCGGTGAGGAGGAAGACGCTGCCGACGAACGCGCCGCCAGTGATGCGCCGCCTGTCTTTCTTCCCGGCGCTCTTGTACGAGAGGTAGACGAGGAAGACGGCTACGACGGCGACGATGGCGCCGGTCATGCCGAGGCCGACGAGCTGGCCGGTGGCGATGTGGGTCCCGGTGTCGGTGCCAGCGGCTGCGGCGCCGACGGACTCGCCGCTGCCGTTGGCGATGGACCCGGAGCGTTGGTGGATCCAGCCGAGCGCGCCGCCGGGGCAGGCGGCTGCGCAGGCCGCGCCCAGCGCCCCCTTCCCGAAGGCGGCGAGCTGCTTCATCTCGCGAGTTCCCGTGTACCAGGGGTGCAGGTTGGCGACGAGGACCAGGAGAGCGGCGAGGAGGCCGCCGGCGGTGAGCGCGGTGCCGTTCATCGGGTGACTCCGGTGAGGAACTGGAAGGGGTCCCACCAGCTCAGGACTCCGAGAGAGCCGAGCAGGGCGGTCACGAGGAGGAAGCGGGGGATGGCGCGGCCGGTGCGCCGGTCGAGGACCCAGGCCGCAGCGAGGGCGACGCCGGCGATGACGTACGCGCCGGCGATACCGGCCTCGAAACGGGCCTGGTGGAGGGTGTGTGCCCAGAGTCCGACCGGGCTGTGGCCCCCGAGCCAGGGCAGCAGCGCCAGCAGGATGGCCACGGCCATCCGCCAGGTGACGAGTGCGTCCCACAGGCGGTGCCACAGGCGCGGCGGCGCGTCCTCCGGCTCCGGCTCGGGCAGGACCAGCACCACTTCGTGGACATGGCGGACCTCGATCGGCGCCGGGGGCGGCTGGACAGCGACCGGCGGCGGTGGCGGTGCGGTGTGCCAGGGCGGGATCTGGCCGGGCTGCGGCGGGTGCGGGGGCAGTTGCACGGGCAGCGGTGTGCCGGCGGGGAGGACGCGGGTCGGGGTGATCGGCTGCGGTTTCTGAGGGGTGCTCACGGTGGGGTCCTGGTGGCCGAAGGGTCGGACGCGGAGGCGGCGCAGGTGGGCGCGGGCGCGCAGCTCGTCGCCGTCGAGGGACGGCTGCGCGCCGGTCACGGCGTCTGCCGGGCGGATTGGTCGGCGAGGGCGTCGCGCACCTGCACCGCGCGGTCCTGGCCGATGCCCAGTTCGGCCTTCAGAACGCGGATGGGCGCGGTACGGCCGTGCGTACGCCGGTGGTCGAGGTCGACCTGCCGGGCCCGCTCGATCAGCGACTCGGGTACGGACGGAGTACGAGCCGCCCCCGCCGTAGCCGTGTCCCCGGGTACGGCGGGCTGCGGTATCCCGAGTACGCGACGGGGCCGGGTACGGGACGGCTCACGGTCGGCCGCATGGTCCTCGGCGCCGCGGTCCCCGGAGTACGTACGGGTGTCGCCGCTGGGCGCGGACGGGCTGGGTACCTCGGGTACGCGGGCGTGTACCTCGCTGCGGGTACGGGCCCGAGCGGGTACGGCGCAGGCATGGGACGGGCGTACCCCGGCCTCGGTCCTGAGATCTAATTGCAGGCCACCGGCCTGGTACGCGTACTCGACCGTGTCGGGTAGGGCCTCGTGGGCGATGGACTGCGAGACCGGGTCAACGGGCAGCGCGGGGAACAGCGCCACCGGCGCCGGGCCGGTGGGTACGGCCGCGGATACCCGGTCGGGTACGGGCTCGGGTACGGCGTGCAGAGCGATGCGTACCTGTGCCTCGGACACGGGTACGCCGTACTCGGTGCACAGCGAGGCGAGCTGTGCCGGGCTGGTGTCCGGGTGCGCGCCGTGTACCTGCACGACGGCGTCGACCGGGTCCAGGCGGCGCAGCTCCGCACCGGCCACGCCCAGGGGCGTACTCGGGTACGGCTCGGGTACGGGTACGGCGGTCCACGGGGTGGGCAGCTCGACGTCCCGCAGCTGGCCGGCGCTGCGGCGGGCGGCGAGCAGCTGCATGAGCTGGTGGCGCTGCGCCGCGTCGACCGCGGCCCCGGAGCGTGCGACCGAGGCTTTGAGTGCGCCGCGCCCCCACCAGCCGAGGCGGCGGCGGGAAGCGAGACGTACGGCGCGGGCGGTCGCCCGGTCGCGGGAGACCTGCGCGGCGGTCCGGCCGCGGGTCGCGAGACCGAGGTAGGACAGCAGCCGCTCGCGCAGCTCATGGCCGATCTGCGCGGGCAGTCCGGAGGACAGGGCCTGCGGGCGGGCGACGCGGATCTCCAGGCCCATCGCGAGGTGCCAGAGCAGGGCGGCCATGACCGGGCCGAAGACGGCGCGGACGAGGCCTCCGACGAGACCCGACTCGGTGAACGCGGGGATCACCTGGACTCCGGCGATGCACCAGACCATGACGCCGGGCACGCCAGGGGTGCCGGCCTCGGTGGCGCGGCTGGTGGCGATCTTGTTGGCGCGGGCCATGACGGCGCAGACGACGAGGACGATCTCGCCGGCCGCGAACAGCCATAGCCGCTCGCGGACCTCCATGTGCAGGCGGTGATCGGCGAAGCGCCAGCTCGTGTCGGCGGAGAAGCCCGTGCAGACCAGGGCGCCGATGCTGGCGGCGAGCACGGTGCCGCTGGTGCGGTGCGCGATGTAGGCGGCGAGAGTGACGAGGAGTGCGACGAGGACGCCCGCGATCAGGACGGCGGACTGGTGTCCGCTCGTCCAGGCGATGGGCTGGTCCAGGAACACGAGAGCTCCAAGGAAGTGGGGCCGGTCCCGCTCAGAGGCGGGGCGGACCGGCCGGTCTGGCGGGTCAGTGGGTGCTCATCCAGACGACGGCGAAGACAGCGGACGCGACGGACGCGAGGATGCCGAGGCCGTACCAGAAGCGCTCCATCAGGTGGCGCCTCCCTGGTCGACCCAGGCGCCGCAGCGTCCGCACACGTACTCCCCGTCCTTGGCCGCCATCGGCCGGCCGCAGCAGGAGGGAGCGCTCGCCGTCGCGGGCTGCGCGATCTCGCGCAGCAGTGCGGCGTACTCGCGGCGGGTGATGCGGGCCGTGACCTCGGGCGCCTGTTCGCGCAGGAGCGGGACGAGGGTCGGCAGCGTGGTCGTCATCTGCAGCAGCGCGATCCGTGCGACGGGCGTGAACTCCTGGTCGGGCCGCTCGGTCTCCAGCCGCTCCGCCATCTCGCCGAGCATCTGCCGTACGAGCTGTGCCATCTGTGACCGCCGCCTGCTGGAGCGGGGGCTGGTCATCCGAGGTTCTTCGCGGCGGCACGGAGACGGAGCGCGGTCTCGCCGCGGGTGCCGGCGCTCAGGTCGGGCATCACGCGGTGGGCGCGCTCCAGGCTGTCGCGGCGGACGACTTCCGGCAGGGTGCCGAGCACGGTGTCCGTGGCGATGTCCAGCGCGCGGCGCTGTGCCACCGGGCCCACGGGCTGGGTGCCGTCCATCTCCAGCATGCGGGCCATGACGATCAGGACCTGTGCGGCGTAGGACGGCTGCTCGATCAGGCGCCGCAGCGCTTCGTCCGTGGGGTCGGTCTGGGTACGCTCCATGCGGGCCTGCTCCTTTGATCGCTTCAGAGACGGGTCCACCCCTCGCCCCGGAGTGACAGCTCCGCATGGGGCGAGGGGTTTTGCCGTTGTGCAGGATCCAAAGTAGCGACCTTGTTGCCACGTGGCAACAAGGTCAGACAGGATGGTGTCCGTGGCCGAGGTCGAGGCCGTCGAAGGAGGGCCGGACATGGTGTCGTTCCGTGAGCTCGCGCGCAGACTCGTGGCTGACGGGATCGTCGAGACGATCTCTCATCAGCGATTGTCGAAGATCTCGCGGGAGGACCCCGCGTTCCCGCCGGTCGTCAAGGTGGGCAGCTCGAACGCCGTGGACTATCGCCTTGCCGCCCCCTACTTCAAGCAGCGAGTCATCCGCCCGGGGAGACGCACGGACCTGCAGGGGAAGGCACCCACACCCGAAGGATGAACGGCCGAAGCCTCCCGCCCTGCCGAGCCCTCGACCCATGTCCGCGCGCCGGTCGGGGGCTCACCGCTGTCCGGCCTAAACTCCGTGCACGTGACAGACATCCCGGATGATTTGATCAAGCTGGAACGTTCCGCCGAGAGCGAGCGGGCGCGGCTCGCAGGCCTCATCGGCGACGAATACGACGCACAGTGGAGGACCTGGCGTAAGGCGGCCGAGGACTTCCAGGCGGCGGTCACGGAGTACGCGGCTCGTGACGGTGTGACCGTGTCGCGGTACGAGGTGGAGCGGGCGGCGAAGGCTGCGGTGCGGCACGCCGAGGAGGATCCGGCCGGGTAGCCGGGTAGCCGGGTACCCCCGGGTCGACGTCGCACGGGCATGGTGTTTGAATCGAACACATGAGCGAGCTGCCGCCGGATCCGCCACGCCTCCGGGCGATCCTGACCCACCTGGAGCAGCAGCTCGCCGCCACCGACACCATCGCGACGTACCTCCGTCTCCAGCGCGACGCGGTCCAGCAGGCGCTCGCCTCCGCCGAACGCCAGAACACACCCCGCCCGCCAGCCGCCACAGCCCCGAGCAGCCCTCGGCACCCTCCGCGGGCGACGAGGATGAGGCTCCGGCCAGGCACCTACATGCTGGAACCGAAGATCCACCCGGACCATCCACGGCCGCCCATCATCCACATCGGGGGCTGCAACCGGCCCGAACGGTCGACGAGCGAGTGCACGGTGAGGGAGGCGGAACTCGCCCTGACACCTGGGTTGGTGGGGGCCGAGGCGTGCCCGCGCTGCCGGCCGGACTTGTCGTTGGGCCTCGCGCAGTGAACGGTGCATATCAGGCGGCCACAACCTTGTCGAGCAGCCCGGCGCTCTCCCCGGCGTCGTCCTGGTCCTCCTCTGCGGACGCGAGCTCGGCCACCTTGATGCGGGCGGCCAGGGCGAGCTCGTCGCGGGTGAACATGGCCTTGCACGTGCCGCACTCGGTGTACAGCTCGTGGTCGGTCTCCACCAGGGCGAGGGAGTCGCAGCGGGGGCACGGCTGCGGAACGGCGCGTCGGCGGGGTCGCAGGCGGGTGGTGTCGCGGACGACACGCATCAGCTGGCCGAGCTCGTCGCAGTAGTCGCCGGCCCAGGGACGGCGCGATGCCCAGGCGAGGGGCTTGGGCTGGGCAAGCCACCGCGCGAGGTCATCGGGGGCGAGCGATATCGGGGGGTTCCAGCGGCGTTCCTCGGTGATCAGGCGAACCCAGGCGATGAGGACGCCGGCGATCGGGAGCTGCCCGTGCTGGTCCTCGCGGGCGTCACCGTGAGGATCACGGATCTGGTCGGTCCAGGCGGCGGGGCCGAGGAGGTTCAGAACGTCGACGCGGCCGGGCAGCGGCGCGGTGCGATGGACCGTACGGCCGCCGGTGCGGTCGCCGGCGGTCTCTCGTTGACGGGAGCCCTTGAGCACCGTGATCTGTAGGGGCAGTTCACGGAGCCAGACACCGATGCGGTCGACGCACGGGGTACACAGAGTCTGGGCCGTGGCGCGTTCGGTGTCGCGGAACTCGCGGGTGCAGGTGGCGCAGTGCCGGGGCGAGTCGGTCATCGCTGGCGTCCTCCGTCGTGCTGTTCTGGTGGTTCGGCGTGCTGTGCACGGGGCAGTCGCCACTCGATGCGGCCGCCGCCGTAGCCGCGGATCAAGTCGTCGAGGGTGGCCGACGCAGCGGTGAGGCCGAGCTCCTGGTCCTCGATTGCGACGGCCTCGCCGTCGGCCGTCACCCAGCCGTTGAACATCCGATGCCGCAGGTGCAGACGGAAGGGCTGGCCAGCGGGCGGCCGTACGGGCTGGGGGATGGTGAGGCGGCCATTGCCGTCGTCGATTCCGGAGCTTCGGCGGGTCACTGCGCACCACGTCCGGACGGGTCGGCCGGCTGCGTGGTGTGTTCCAGGGCGAAGGCTTGGGCTTCGCAGCAGTCGGCGGCTTCGCGGAACCCGGTGGGGTCGATGTACCGCAGGGTCTTGGCCATGTCGCGCAGTGCCTCGGGCGCTGACGGTGCGTCGACGGAGGAGAGTGCGGCGGCGACGTTGGCACGCGCTTTGCGGAAAGCCTCGCGCAAGCAGAGGACACCGGCCGCGGCGAAACAGATCAACCCCAGGGCCAGGCATCCGAGGGCGGCCAGGACGATGAGGCCGGGCAGGGCGGGGACTCTCATGACCGCAGCTCCCCGGTCGTGTCGTCGGCCACGGTGGTCGGGCCCGGCATGGCGGCGAGGGTCTCGGCTGCACGCTGCGGGTCGTCGGTGGGCAGTTGCTCGGCGACCGCCTGGAGCAGGGCGGGCAGAGTTCCCATACGACGGTCGATCGCCTCGATCCAAGCGACGTAGACGGCAGCGCCCTGAACCAGCTCGGCGCGCAACGTCACCGGGTCGGCCTCGGCCATGGCTTCGGCGTGCTCCTCGTCAGAGATCAGTCGCCACGTCACCTCGCCTCGCTCTGCGGCCAGTTGGCACCGAGCTCGGGCAGCTCCGGCAGCGGTCTGCTGGCTTGCTGATCCGGTGCCGTCGGGGTGGTTCTGTGGCCCCCACTGTTTGTCCTGACGGCCGCGCTCGGCGGCGATCTCGTCCAGGACGCCCGTCAGGCCGATGCGGGGGTGCCACTGGTCGGCGACCTGCCGCAGAACGTGGGCGGCGCGGGGTTTGTCGAAGCCCTTGACCCAGGCCTCCAACGTGACCGTGGCCTCGGTGTTGCCGGGGCGGATGAGGACGCCGGCCAGGGCGTCGCGCCCGTCCACGGCGACGAGCTTCGTGTCTTTGCTGGTCACAAGATCTCCGTTACGTCGATGTCGATGGGGAGTTGTCCGTCGCCGGGTGGGGCGGGCTGCCGGATGACGGCGCGGACGCTGGCGGGGTCACGGCGGATCGCGGCGCGCTGGCCGGGCCGGAGCTTGCGCCAGCAGCGGGACCCGACCCGTCGCGCTCGGGCAGCGGCGGAGTAGACGGGCTGGTGGCACAGAGCGCACTCGACGGCCTCTGCTGGGCGGATGGTCATCGGCGCCCCAACTGCCCGCCCCAGAGGGGCGGTTGGACGGTCGGCCTGCGACGGGCCGGACGCGAACTGGGCGCCTGCTGCTGGCCGTTGCCGCTGCAGCTGCTCCAGTGCGCGAGCGCCTTCCACTCCAGCAGCTCGGCGTCCGGCCGGTCCTGGTCGAGCTCGCGGACGACCAGGCCGCCGGTACCGGTGGTGTGCGCGGCCAGCCCGCCGGAGGGGGACGGCAGCGAGTTCAGCGGTACGCGCCGCCCGCGCTGCGGTCCTGATCCCCAGGTCGCCCAGCGGATCGGTGCGCTGCACCTGGTGCACAGGGTGACCCCGCGGGTGGGGTGGGGTGTGGTGGGCATCAGCTGGTCTCCTCTGCGCGCTGTCCAGCGGCGGCCGTCCGGGCGGAGTGCGGTTCAGCGCGGCGCCGGCCGCGCTGCGAGTGGCAGGGCTGGCCCTCGTCGGCCAGGCAGCCGGGCTCAGGGCAGGGGATTGTGAGCGCGCCGGTCAGCGCGGCCCTGCCGACCGAGGCCCGGAACGACGGGGGCATGTAGTCGTCGCGCATGGGCATCTCCTCGGTGGCGCGCGGGAACGGGGAAGCCGCGGGCGGGGGCAGCGGGACGGGAAGATTGGCGGCGCCGTACGCGGAGCGCAGCAGCTCGCCCGCGCGCAGCACGCCGTACCGGTGGAGCGCGAGCTCCGGTCCGTACGCGGCGGCCACGGCCAGGACCTCCTCGTCGGAGGCCTCGGTGCGCTCGGGGTACGTGGCTTTTGCCAGGTCCCGGCGGCGGAGTTCGATGAGCTGCTCGTCCCAGGCGCGGGCTCGCCGCCATTCCTCGCGGGCGATCTGGGACTTGTGGGCGCAGGTCTCGCACGGCTCGCCGGTCGGCCAGGTGTAGCCGTCCTCGCACAGCGGCATTCCGCATCCGCCGGGGACGACGGCGACGGCCAGGAGCCAGGCGCCGACGTCGTTGATCTCGCGAGCGTCGCGGTAGCGGGTGGCGATGCGGGCGGCCATGCGCTCGGGAGTCACCAGGTTCACCGCGACGTCGTCGAGCTGGCGGCCGATCTCACGGGCGACCCGGCGGAGCATGAACCTGCTGACCTTGCTGCTGAGCAGGTGTCGCACGGGACCCAGGCTGGTGTGGATGCGCTGGGTCCAGCGCAGCTCGGGCCCGGTGTACGACGGTCGCGTGGTGGTGGGGTGGTTGCCGCGCGCAGCGCGAGAGGGGCCCGGCCGGAACGTGTGCGGCAGCGGTGCGCCTGCGTTGTCAACAGGAGTGGGGCCCCACTTACCGTCACCTCGCCTACGGCGGGAAACCCCCACTGGGGTCGTCTGGTCAGGTCGGTCAGTCTGTGGGTCTTCCTTAGACGCGAGGGATCCGTCACCAAGATCCGAACCGGATCCGTCATCAGTAGCCGGTGACTCGCCTTCCCACAGCGGGAGTTGCCCGGTGGACGGTGCCTCCTCGACGGCGGCCGGGGCCGCTACGGCGTGCAGCGGGTGGCGGTGGGTCTCGTAGGCGTGGCGGCCTTGCTCGCCCTCGCGGCGGTGGACCGTGAGCCAGCCGGTCGCTTCCAGCTCGTCGACCAGTCGGCGGACCTGCCGCTCACCGAGGCACTCGCCGGCCTTCTCGCCGGTGTGGTGGTGCAGCATCTCGCCGAGCTCGGCGACGGTGACCGGGATCCGGCGGTCTGCGGAGTAGGTCAGGAGCGTGTACAGGCACAGCAGGCGCGGGGTGAGGGCCTCGGCCGCACGCACCGGTATCCGCACCCACAACTCGTCCGTGGACAACTTCCTGGTGACGCGGTGTGCGGATTCGCCGGTGCCGCCCCGGGCGGTCTTGCGGACGGTGGGGACCTCGGTGATGCCGTCGATGCTGTCCGGGTTGGTGAGTGGGCGCAGGCCGCGTTCGAGCGAGGACTTGGACATGCCGAGGTACTGGGCGAGGGTGGCGACCTTGGCGCGGCATCCTTCGGGGCGGAGAGCCAGGGCCTTCACCTTGACGTAGGTGCTCAGGGCCACGTCGGGGTACTGAGCACCTACGACCAGGCGCAGGGGAACGCGGACCGTCATGCCGCCGTCGCGCGAGCGCGCCCCGGCAGCCGCGGTGTGCGGCTGGGGGTGCGGTGCAGCCTCGGTGGCTGCGAGCGCGACGGCGGACATCGAACGGTCCCTTTCAGGAAGTTGGGGGCGAGGGCGGGTCCCGCTCGCCTGGGGGAGGCGAGCGGGACCCGAGGTGGCGTCCGCAGGCGCGGGGGACGCCTGGGGGTTGCGGACGCCCGGCAGTGGTCAGCGGGAGATGCGGTTGCTGGCGTGCTTGCGACCCATCACTCGGATGTCCTCGAGCACCGCGGCGGGGATGACCAGGTCGGAGACGCGCTGTCCGGCGCGCGGACCTTCCTTCAGGACCCGGAAGCGGACCCAGCCCCGGCTGTGCAGGGCGGCCAGCGCCACGTCGACCTGGCCCACGGTCAGGCCGGTGGCCAGCGCCAGGTCCTGGGTGCTGGGCTGCAGGTTGGGGCTCATCTGGCCGGTGGCGTGGCTGGCCCGCCACATCAGGTCGTGCCCCACCAGGCGCGCGTGCGGGTGCATACGGCTGCGGCGCATCCCGAACAGGAAGTACTTCCGGAAATGCTCGCGCTTGGTCAGCTTCCCCGGGGCGATGGCCTCCGCGGCGGTGAGCGTCTTCCGCACGTACGGCTCCGAGGAGGCAGAGGCAGTCTCGCCAGCCGGGATATTCGGGGCCGTTGGCGCCTGCGGTGCTACGGCTGTACGAGGCGCCGGGCCGGGCTTGAGGGCGGTCCGCCGGGCAAGGTCAGCGGGTGTAGGTGTCATGACGGTTCCTGTTCATGCGCGGTGCCGACGGGAGCGGAGCCCTCGGAGACGTTCGAAGGTGAGGGCTGACGGTGGGCGGGCCAGCCCGGCCCCGGCGGGGGCTCGGGCCGACCGGCCTGTCGGTTGGGGGTGTGGTGGGCGCACCACCAGCCGGACGGATACAGCCGGGCGTAGGTGAGCGCGTGCGGCGGCCTGGGCCATGTGCACGCCTCCGTGCTGCCGCTCACTCCTGCGCGGCCCACGCGGTGACGGCCTCGCTGGAGCTGACGTAGTGCGCCCACAGCCGGGGGTCCTCGCCGCCGGGAACGGGCAGGCCCGCCAGCAGGACGCGGGCGACGTCCACGACGGCGGCCGGATCGGCCCACCGGTGCAGGGGAAGGAACTCCGGCTCGTGCACCAGCGATCCGTGCGCTCCGCGGGGCGCCCACTGCCACTGCTCGGCAGGGTGCTCCCACAGCAGGACGAGACCGTCCTCGTGCTCGTCTGTGTTCAGTCCGGTGGTGTCGCCGTCCCAGGTAAGGAGGGCGTCGAGCTGGGTGGTCAGTCCAGTGGCGTCGTAGCGGTTGGACTCGGCGTCGGATGTCTCGGCGGTGGTCGGCTCCAGGCCGGCGGCGCCGAGGGCGTCTACGACGGCGGTGATGTACAGGTCGTGGGGCAGGGCGCGAGGCTCGGTCATGACGATCCGATCGGAGTGGAGGCGGGCAGGGAGGTGAGGGCGTCGGCCCATGCGGTGTCCTGGGCGGTCTTGGCGCAGTGCTGTTCCCACATGCCGACCAGGCCGTCGATGGACCGGGTGAGCGGCGCGCGGCCGATGGGCCGGCCGCACCGGCAGGTGCCGACGAGATCGATGCCGTCGGGCTCGAGGACGAGGGCGTGAGCGGGAGCAGTGGACGTCGTCCCCTGCGTGCCGATGGTGGCGCTGTCGGCGGGGATGTCCTTCTCCTCTCGCTCCGCCCGGGCGAGGTGCTCCGCGATCGCCGCGCCGAGCACCTCCGGAGTCGCCGTCCACGTCGGGACCGTGGTCCCCGGCCCGAGCAGCTGGACGACCGAGCCGCGCAGCTCGTTCGCAAGGGGCTGACGGACCGGGGCGGGGTGACGCAGGACGGCGGCGATGGCCTGCGCGTGCGAGGTCATCGCGGGTCACCGCCTCGAACCTGCGGGTGGCGTGGCGGACGGCCATGCCGCCGCACCGCGGGCGGGGGCGGGGTGTCGGGGCGCATCGGGATGGCGCGCAGATCGGCCCGGGCTCGGGCGATGTCGGCGCACCGGCCGTCGCAGTACCAGTGAGCGGCGGCCCCGTCGGCGGAACCACGGACCTCGACCATCCCGGTGACCGGAGCAAGGGGGTCGGTCACCGGAGTGCCGCACGCGGCGACCGCGCACGGTTCCACGACCGGGGTGTCAGCGGACTTGCGGCCGGTGCCGACCAAGCCGTCGTTCCAGGCCTGCGCGGCCGCGAGCTGGCCCGGACTGGTCTCGGGCAGACGAGGACGCTGCGCACGGGTGGGCATCAGACCTCACCGCTCGCAGGGGTGCCGTCCGGGACCAGTGCGGCCGCAAGGGTCAGGACGGCGGTCAGGAGGAGGCCGAGGACCGGCAGGAGAGCGGCACCCATCAGTGACCGCCTGAAGCGTCGGCGCGGAGAACCTGCTCCTCGGTGAGCTCTGCAGCATGCTCACGCAGCAGCTCGGCGACCTCGCCGGCGTTCGTCAGTCCGCCGTCCAGCAGGGCACGGTGGCGGGCCTCGAACAGGGAGGCCGCCTGGTTGATCGCGTCCTGCGCCGCCTGCGCCGCGATGCGGTTGACGATCGGCAGCACGGCATCAGCGAGTACTCCGGCCTGGGCCATGACCTGGACCGGGAGGGTGTCGGGTACACCGCCTGCGTCGATGAGCGCTTCGCCGAGCTCGTCGCGAAGCCCGGCCTGCAGAGTCTCCTCTTCGAAGGGAGCGGTGCCGATCAGGGCGGTGGCGATGCGCTGAGCGAACCCCTCGACGCTGCCGGACCAGGAGTCGTGAGCGGGCTGCCCTGCCTGCTCGTAGGCGTACTCGACGCAGACGGTGGTGGACTCAGCGCCGGAGCCCGGGACCAGGGTGAGGATCCTGCGCTGCACGATGGCGGCAGCGAGCTGACGACGGTTCATCACGCCTCACCACCGTCGGCCGCCTGGTCCTGCTCGGCGTGCCAGGCGGCGGCCTCCTCATCGGTCAGCTGGGTGTGGCCCGAGAGCTGAACCTCGATGCCGTCGACGGCCACCGTCACGTCACCGCGCCGGAAGACGTACGGCGGGATGGAGCTGCGGATCTCGGTCACCATCTCGGCGCCGAGGGCCGTGGCTACGGAGGCGGCTGCCTCCGCGCTCGCGGCCCGCAGCTGGAGCTCGCCTCGGCCGCCGTCCTCGAACCCGGCGACGGTGGCGTACCGGACCTTGAGGCCGGCGTCCGGGTGCTCGTCGGCCAGGCGCCGGGCCAGCCGCGTCATGCGGGCTGCACGTACCTGGAGGGCGTCGATGGGAGCGAGCGGGGCCGGGGCGGCCTCGCCATCCGAGTCGTCCGCGGGCGTGTGGTCGTCGTCCTCGGACTCGCTGAGGAGCTGGCCGAGGCGGAACAGGTTGCCCACCGCGTCGACCCGGTCGACTCCGCAGGCCAGGCACGGTTGGACCAACTCGAACGCGAACGACGTGTCGTCCTTGTCGGAGTAATAGGCGCGGTAACGGAGGTACTCCAGACGCCCAGGAGCGACGAGCGCATGCGCTTCCTGGATGGTCTCGGGCAGACCGTTCGTGTAGCGCCAGTCGAGTTCACCGGCATCCTTCGACAGGGTGCTGCCGGCGCAGGCCCGCGCCAGCTCGATGAAGTCGGCCTTCTCCTGCTCGAGGTGGTCGCCGGCCGCGTCCGCCTCCGCGGCCTTGCTCTCGGTGTAGGTGGTGAGAGCGAGCTCGACGAGGTTCATGCGGTCACCACCAGCGGGCGCTGCACGCGAGTGTCGGCGCCCGCGATCCAGGCGGCAGCGTCGTCGACCGTGACGAGGCCGCGGGAGGTGTGGCGCCAGCGGAGGTGGGAGATCTGGTGCGCGCCGCCCTCGTCGGGAACCGCACCCGCGATCCAGAGAGGCCCGATCTCGGAGCCCAGGTGCCAGGTGACGATGCCGTACACGGTCTCCGGGGTGATGGTCTGGGGCTGGCGGGTGACCAGGTACTGGTACGGCTGGCTACCGGGGAGGGCGACGTCGCCGGGCCACAGCCACACGTCGCCGACCTGGCGCGGCCGCTGGCCCCAGCCGGTGAGCTCGGTGGTGGAGCGGGTCTCGGTGAGCCCCTCACCGGCGATCGTGTACACGGTGTCGCAGTCCCGGCACAGCAGCCGCACCCGGACGCGTCCGAAGCAGTTGGCGTGCAGGCAGATGCCGTTGGTGCAGGTGTGGGGCTGGTCGGTGGTGGCGCCGGGGCGGCGTCCCTCGTCGCGGCGGGCCTGCACCTCGTCCCAGGTGGGGTTCGGGCAGGCGTCGGCGTGGGTGTACGGGGCCCACCCGAAGTAGGTTTCCTCGATCAACATGTCAGGCGGCCTTCTTGGCGTGGCGTGCATGGTGCAGCACGCGGATGGGCTGGGTCTCGGCCAGGGCGAGCGGGGCGGCGTGCTGCGGCCCGCGCACGGGAGCGCGGGCGGGCAGGGCCGGAGGCGGCTGGTACGCGTGGTAACTGGGCGCGTCGTGAACGGACTTGGTGGCCAGCTCGCCGTCGGAGTCGAGCGTGAGCTTCACCAGGCCGAGCAGGACCACGCCGGTGCAGCAGCCGATCCCGCTGCAGACGAGCCACTCGACGGTGCTCGCAGGCCCGGTCACGGCGCGACCGGTTCGGTGATCACGCCCATGAGCCGGGCGGCCGCGCGGTCCGTGAGCAACTCGGGTACGCCCTCGCCCCGCAGGTTCACGGTGACGCCCTTGGAGGAGCCGGTGCCGACGGCCGTAGTGCCGTCGGTCGTGACCCGCTCGGGGTCGACACCGAGGCTGACCATCCACCAGCGCCAGCAGTCCAGTGACTGCGGCCGTACGGTGATGCCCAGCGTGGTCTTGTCGGGTATCTCGGTGCTCACGACGTCGTGCTGAGTCGAGCGCATGCGCTCGGCCAGGACCACGGCGGGCGAGTCGAGGTCGACGTCCAAGCCGACGCGCCTCACGCACCCGGCGAACTCCGACTCCTCGAACGCGCCGTCGGTAACCGCATAGCGGACCGGCGCGTCATCGCCGACCGCCGCGAGCGCCTCGGCGATCAGCGCGCGGACGGGACCGGTCAACTCGAGCGCCATTGCCTCGAGTTGGGGGGCAGCCAGCGGCAGGTCGAGGAGACCGGCGGCCATCTGCAGGGCGGAGTGCAACTCGTGCGTGACGTGCCGCGGGTCCTGGTTCACTCGCCACCGTCCGAGATCTCGGCGGCGTACGTCATGGCCTGGAGCTCGGCGGGGGTGGCGCACGCGCTGCAGAAGTCGACCATCTGGCGGTTGGGCACCCAGTAGCAGCCGCCCTCGCAGGCGCGCTCGTCGGTGCAGCCACACCGCACGCAGCGGGCGACGTCCTGGAGGCCCAGGAGCTCGATCAACGGCGGGACCACGGGGACAACGGCGGCCACCTGAGCGAGGACGCTGGCGCCGAGCGGTACCGGCTGCACCTCACGAGCCTCCAAGGGCTCGGACAGCGGGGCGGGTTGGCCTTCAAGGTCGGCGGCCTGGACCGGGGAGACGAGGGCACTGGCACGGACCTCTACGTCCTCGATGCGCGTGATGGCGTCGAAGTGGACACCGAACGCGGTGTCAGCGCGGGTCACAGGGACGTCGAAGACGGAGGCGAAGGCCAGCAGTCCGCGGGCTAGGGTCGCGCGGACTTTGAGGTGCACGCGGTGGCCGGAGGAGAAGTCCTCCTCGATCTCCACCGCGAACGGCAGCTGGTCCGCGTTGAGTTCGGCCACGACGATGCCGGCCACGGCGTGGGCGTGGGCGAACGTTTCGGTCATCGGGGGAGGGGGTGCGGTGGTCGTGGTGGCCTCGGTAGCCTGTTCCACGTGAACCTCATTTCAGAGTCGTGAGGTGACGTCTCAAGCGGGGCCGTACGGACTGGCAGGTCCGGACGGCCCCGGTGTCGTTGGTGTGGATGCGGCGGTCTGACGGATCGCTCGCAAGGTCTTGGTGCCGGCGCCGAACGCCCTGCGCTTACGGCGGATGGCCGCCTCGGTGTCGGTCGAGGTCGCCTGGCTGTCGGTGACCAGCTGCTCGAAAACCGCGTCCGTCAGCTCGGTCGCGGTCTCCGCACGCAGGTCAGCGAGTAGTTCGGCAGCCTCGTCAGGCCGCAGTACGTGGCCACGGGTCAGCGCCTGATAGGCCTTCGTGTAGGCACTCGTCATGGAGGCTCCATCACGTCAGGCGGCGGGTTGGCGTTGCTCCTGCAGCGCCTCCAGCACCGCGTGTGGGTCGAAGCGCCGGCTACTGCCGACGTAGATCAGGCCAGGCCAGACCTTGCCCTGCTGCTTCGCCTCCGTGATCTGCGCGTCGATCCAGCTCATCGACTTGCGCAGGAAGCTGGCCAGCTCCCGTTGATCCATGAGGTGGGCAGGGAGTGGCTTTCGCGATCGACTGATCCACTTTTCTTGTGTGGATGTGGATTTACTGGGCAGCGGAACGGCCGGCCGGAAGAGGTCGATGACCTCCCGGTCGAGCGCCGTGCTGATGAGCCGCGCGGCCCGGTCGCTGCATTCCTCGCGTGCCGTGGCGCCACCGCCGACGATGAAGCCGATCAATGACCTGGAGATGCCCCTGCCGTCGAGGTCGATTTCGCGGGTCTTGGCGGCGAGGCTCGGGATGTCCAGACCGGCCGCCTTCATGGCGGCCCGCAGCGGGGCACCTTTGTCCAGTCGTCGCATGGTGGAACCTCTGTGGTCGATAGGGGTCGTGCGGGTCGCTTCGACCTGCACGATCCACATTCTGTATGTGGATGTGGATTGCGTCAAGGGGGTGCACAGGGTGTTTTGTGGGGCACTCCGGGGTGCATGGGGGTGCTGTAGATGCGCCACGGCGCCGTCAAATACGCGTCATCAATCCACGTTCTACTTGCGAATGTAGATCCCGTATCGGATCCTCAAGGCTGTGAACACCGTCCAGAACCGCCCCGGTGACGAGCCCGACCGCCCCGCCGGCGACTCCGCCCCCGCGGGCGAGGACCTGGCGGCACTACTCCTTCGCCTGCTCGAAGAAGTGCAGAGAGATCAGAAGGAGCTCGCGGACGCCGCCGGAATCGGATACACGCGCCTCAACAGTTGGCTGAAGCGGAAGCGTGGCACCAGTCGCATCGATCCCGACGAACTGCGCAGTCTTGCCGGTGTCTTGCGGGGCTGGGGGGCGGCCGTTACCCCGAAGCAACTCTTCGAGGCTGCTGGCCGGCCGGTTCCCGGCCCAAGCGGTGATGAGAGAGAGGCGCGGCTCTTGAAGCTGTACCGGCAGCTGCCGGACGACAAGCAGCGCGAAGTGGTCAAGTACACCAACGCGCTAGTCATCGTAAGCCGCGTTCCATAAGGGAAACAAAGGGTTGCCTAACCATGGGTGATCTATTTCTTTATTCAAGAACGGAGTGGTTTGTTGGTCTTTGAATAGCGAAAAACATGAATCAAACACGATCAAACGATCTACACACGTCGCACACATGTGGGTACGATCGATCTCCCGCTGTCCTCCCGGAGCGGATCACGTGCCGTAGCACATACCTGGGGGGACACCTGTGTGCATCCGCATCGCCGTGGTCAACGACCTTCCGACGATCGCCATTTGGGACCCGGACGAGGTCACGATCCTCGTAGACAGGGGCACCCACCCTCACGCACTGATCAGAGAACTCGACGCGATCCTGACGATCGACCTCGGCGTGCCAAACACTCCAGGCGCTGGCCTCACCTGCTTTTGCGGTGAGCCCGTTGAGCTGCCACAGGCGTTCACCGCCGGCGCACGCGTTCTCTGATCAGGAGTATTTCCATGGCGCGCAAGAAGGCGGCTGCCGACCAGCCGTCCAACAATCCACGCCCGGTGCCATCCGCACGATGCGGCTGCCCGACCTGCCAGCAGAAGAAGCCCGGGCACCGGCCTACGGTCGACGAGCACACCGGATCCTGGGAGGCCCGCTACACGGACCCGACGGGCAAGGAACGCAGCAAGACGAGGCCGACCCACGACCAGGCTGTCGCCTTTCTGGAGCAGACCCGCACCGAGATGCGGCAACGGGTCTGGATCGACCCCGCCCGAGGCGAGATCACCCTCGGGGCCTGGTGGCGGTTGTGGTGGCCGACTCAGACCAAGGGGGAGGCGAGGATCGAGCACTGGACGCAGAGTCAGCTCCGCGACGAGGCGTCTTGGCGCAACCACGTCGCGCCCACCTTCGCCTCGGTCAAGCTGTTCGAGATGGAGTGGCGGGAGACCCAGCTCTGGGTCAACTCGCTGCACGACGAGAACGGCGGCCCGCTGAAGGCGTCCAGCGTGACGAAGGTGTTCCAGGTACTGGACCGGATGCTGGAGGACGCGAAACGCGACCGGCGCCTCCCCTTCAACCCGGCCGAAGGCGTCAAGCTGCCGACGATCAAGAAGAAACATCCGGAGGACCGGCGGCCACCGAGCTACGCGCAGCTCTGGCTGATCCGGCAGAAACTCCCCGACTACATGCACGCCCTGCTGATCGTCGCCCAGGAGACCGGACTCCGCTTCCAGGAGTTGGCCGGGCTCCGCTGGTGCTGGGTGGACTTCGAGGGCCGACGCATCCACGTCCGCGAGGTCCTGGTGGAGCCCCGCGGGAAGATCAAGCGCAAGGAGTACCCGAAGTCGGATGCCGGACTTCGTTCAGTGCCACTCACAGGTCTCGCCGCCCGAGTCCTCCGAGACCTCTGGGCAGAGGAGAGCGCTGAGGGAAGTCCCAGCCGGGCCGTGTCGGAGCCGAAGAACGGGCTGCGGGAAGAGGAGTTGGTGTTCCACGGCCGGAACAAGGTCCGGCGCGGAACCAAGGGGATCGACGGTGTGGGCGAGGCGTACCGCGCTCCCCTCCGGCGGTCCGCGTTCCGGCGGCTCTGGACGGACGCCATCGATAAGGCGGGCGTCGTGCGGAAGAAGGTGCGCACGGTCACGGTGCAGCAGGTCGACGAGGACTCCGGCCGCCGTCGGCCCGTGAAGGTCGACCGTACGGACTGGTGGCCCGACTTCCATGACACCCGGCACGCCTTCGCCTCGCGGCTGCACGCGCGCGGCGTTCCGGAGGTGATCACTCAGGAGATCCTCGGGCACGAGCGCGCGGGAGAAGTGACGTGGATCTACACGCACGCGGCGGCCGACTACCCGGGGCAGGTCCTGGCGGCGCTGGAGGACGGGAAACCGGGCGTCAAGGTGCCGCGCCAGCGGAAACTGCGGGTCGTCTCGGCGGCCTGAGCTATCCCGGAACTCTCCCGGAGCTATCCCGGGAAGCGCGTAGGTCGCACAGGGGTGGGGTGGGTGCGGGCCGTGTAGACCGTTGTGGATGGGTCCTTGACCTGCACGTTCTTGACCTGGGGAGATCATCTTTGAGCGCTGATTCCTGATAAGGATGAGGCCACAGGTTCAAATCCTGTTAGCCCCACCAGCCAGAAGACCCCCAGCCGATCAGGCTGGGGGTCTTCTGACATCCCCGATTGACACCAACCCTTGGGCTCGCGTCTCCTGATCCTGGAACGCGACGACAAGCTCTGGGAATCGTCCCGACCCGGCGTCATGCCGCGTGCCGCTCCACCCGGTCATCGCCGCGACGACGGCTTTCAAGTCTGTTGCGACGGCGGGGCGTTGCTGATTCGATCCCCGGATGACAGAGATCAAGGAGCCCTGGGGGCTCAGCGTGCTCGGTGCGGGGAACGTGTCGGCGGAGCCCCGGATCGCCCAGGCGAAGCTTGCGGTCGACCTCCTGGCGGCGACGCCGAAAGAAGCGTTCGAACAGGCCGGAGCAGCGGTTGTCAGGCTGCGGACCGTGCTGCGTGAGCATGGAATACCCGACTCCGACATATCCGGCTCGCGTCTCGCCCTCCAGTCGGAATTCAAGGGCTACGGCGCGGAGCGGGCGTTCCTCGGCTATCGCTGCGAGGCGACGTACACCGTGCAGACCGAGGTCCTTGATCGGCTCGAGGTTCTGATAGAGGACGCCGTCAGAGCCGGCGCGAACCGGGTCGACGAGGTGCGCTTCGACGTGCTGGACAAGCCCGCGCTCCGGGACGAGGCCCGCCGCAGGGCGGTCGGGGCCGCACGGCGCAAGGCCGAGGTCTACGCGGATGCCTGTGGTGTGCGGCTCGGCCCTGTAGTGCACATTCAGGACGTCGATCCGGAATCGGTCGGGCTGCGCAGTCATGGGGGTCGCATCGGAGGCGATCCCGAATCCAGCGGTGTCCTCGCTCCTGGGGCGGTGCGTGTCGAGGCCGCTGTGCTGCTCGGCTTCAGTCTGTTGCCTGACTAGGAGCTTCCCGACAAGCGTGAACAGCGGCGGTGGACGCCGGACCGTTCACATCGTGCCGGTGGGAGTTTCCGGGTTCCTCGGTGTCTTCTCTGAAGCGTTGTACGCAAGTTCGCCGCTGTGTCAGAGGGGGTGGGCAGTGGGGTCGGGCATGTGGCTGACGCGTGCTCGGATCAGCGCTGGAACGAAGCCCCCGGCTCGGCGTGGTCCAACTGCTCGGCCCGGTCCACGGCCTCCGTGGCCTCGTCCGTGTCCGTCGGCGGGCGGTGGCGGCAGCTCGGGGACTTGCCGTGGGCCTCGGCGCGGATGCGTTGCTTCATCGTGGGCGGCAGGGACCTGGTGAAGGTCCAGGGGGAGACCGCCGGTGTCGTCGCCTGGGCGACCGCGCTCGTGCTCGTCGCCTCGGACCGCGGAGTCGCGGCGGCGGCCGTCGCGGTGACCGTGATGAGTCCGAGCGCCGTGCACAGCGCGAGGAAGCCGGTGACGAAGGCGTTCCACAACTTCATGACCTTGATCTGGGCCATGGCCCCTCACTTTCAGGTTGGGCGATTTGCGTACTTTCCTCATGATGTGTATGGGGCCCGCGAAGTGGTGGACCGACGCCCGTGGCGCGTCGATGTTCTGATGAACACCACTCGGATGGGTGCAAGAGGCCCGAAAATGCCCGAATGTGCGCGAAAGATGGGCGAAGTAACCGTCCGTGGGGGTGTGATCACCCTCCGATCGGAGCGGTCGCGTCCGCTCCTACTGCGTTGTCCCGGGCGGGAGTTGGCCCCGGACGCAGGTCACCGATCGGTCTCGGTCGGTGTGTATAGTCGGGCGACAGAGGTCCCCTACGTCAAGGAAAGACGAGGTCGCGCGGTGAAGAAGCTTCTCCTGGTCGCACTGGCTGCCATCGGCGGTCTCCTCGTGTACCGCCAGATCCAGGCGGATCGCGCCGAGCAGGACCTGTGGACGGAGGCGACCGACTCCGTGCCCACGGGTTCCTGAGTACCGAGATCCAGTTCTGATCAAGCCCCGACCGCCCGGCGGTCGGGGCTTTGTGTTGCGCCCCCGCCGCCGTGCGGGTACGGCCGCCACGACCCGTGCGTTTCGGACGCTCGTACGTATTGCCGGGATGCCACGCGCGCGTGCGGGGCAGGATGGGCCACGTCCGGAGCAACGACGAGGGGTGGCGCGTGATGGGGCGGCGTAGGGCGTGGTGGCGGACGCGGGCACAGGGCGGTCGTACGCCCGTCTCCGGGGCCGTACGACGTGGCGTGGCCCTCGCCGCGGTGCTGTGCGCGACGGTCGCCCTCACGGGCCGGCCCGCCATCGCGGCCGGATCACCCGGCTCCTACGGCTACGACCGCAGCGACCAGGTCGTCGACGCGGCGACCGGCACCGCCGACGCCGCGGAACTGAAGGCCGGTGGGACGTACCGGAGTTCCCTCCCCAAAGGCGCCGGCGTCTACTACGGCCTCGATCTCGACGCCACGTCGAACGCCTACGTGTCCGTGACCGCCGTGCCTCCGGCGGGCACCACGGTCGCCGCCACCGACGGCATCAAGGTGTCGATGCAGAACGCCCAGGGCACCGCCTGCACCCACCGGAGCGCCACCTTCGGCGCGGGCAGGAGCCCCCACCCCGTGGCCGCCTGGGCCGTGCGGGAGGCCGGCAAGATCCTGTGCAAGGGCAGCGGCAAGTACTACGTGTTCGTCCAGCGTGTCGACGCGTCGGACTCCTCGCCGGACACCTGGGGCCTGGAACTCACCGCGGTGTCGGAACCCCCGCCGGCACAGGCCGGCACGACCGGCCCGCCCCAGGACTGGAACTCCGCGTCGCCCGAGGCCGTGACGGGGGAGGCCCGGCGCCGTGCGGGCGGTTCGGGCTTCGCCGGGGCGGTCGCCGTGGGGCAGGGCGTGTGGCGGGACGACCTCGGTCCCGGCCGGACCCTCTTCTACAAAGTGCCGGTCGACTGGGGCCAACAGCTTTCCGTCACCGCCGAGTTGGGCGCCACGGACGGTGGCAGCGGCTATGTGACCCGCGCGCTGGACCTGGCGCTCTACAACCCCGTGCGCGCCTCCGTCGACCAGGCGGGCCTCAGCTACCAGGGCAGCGAGAGATCCGTGGCACTGGACCCCCTGCCGCCCGTCGAGTACCACAACCGCTACTCCGTCGTCGACCACGTGAGCGGGATGCGCTTCGCCGGGGCGTACTACCTCGTCGTGCACCTCGACGCGCAGGTGGCCGACGATTTCGGCCAGGGACCGTTCCCGGTGACGCTGCGCGTACGTGTCGCCGGTACGCCGCACGCGGGTCCCGGGTACGCGGCCGAGCCCGATCCCCGGAACATCTTCGAGGTCACCGCACGGGACCGCGCGGCGGCCGCCGCGGGGGGTGCCGGGAGCATCGGGAGCGCGGGGAGTCCGGGGAGCACCGGGGGAGGCGGCGACACCGCGATGAAGGTGCTCGCGGTGGCCGGGATCGGCGGGGGCAGCGTGCTGCTGGCGACGCTCGGCGTGTGGACGGTGTCGGCCCGGCGCCGGGCCTCGACGACCGCCCATTGACCGCCGCACCGCCCCGCATTGTTCAGATGCGGGTCAGCGCCCAGAACCCCACCGCGTAGCAGGCCAGCGCGAGCAGCAGGATCGGGACCGCCACCTTCGCGGGCGGCCCGGGACGGCGCCGGGCCCGCCTGCCGCGGTGCTGCCCAACCGGCGGCGTCGAGGGCGGAACCTGCGGGACCCGAGCGGTGTATGAAGCAGTAGAGGGATCAGAACGCGGCTGGGGGGAGGACAGGGCATGCGTGAGGTCATGGGGGGACGCGTACACGGGCGGCTGGTACTGGCCGACCTGGTGCGCCTGGACTGGCTGCTGTGCCTCGTCCGCGTGTTCCACCTGTTGTCCGTACGGGGCCCGCGGAGGCGGCAGATGGAAGCTGCCGGTGTCCGACATCGAGGACGGCGGTGGGACAGGAGGGGAAGCCGGCGCTGCCGGGATCGGGGTGGGGGTCGGCTCGGCGGCGATGCCCTGTCGTGGATCCACGGGTACGGAGTCCGTGCCGGGCCAGGCCGAGTCGAGGGCCTGGTCGCCGCTCACGCCGGTGCCGAGGTCGTTCTCGGGTTCGGAGGACCCGGCCGGCGTGGCGGACGTCGTCGCCCCCGTGTCCACCCCGGAGGCCCGCGTCAGCGGCCCCTCGGGCGCGAACCCCGAAGGAAGCGGCCCCACTTGGTCGAAGATCTCGACCAACTCGTCGTCGGGTCCCGGCTCCGGCAGAAGCTCCGCCGCCGCGGCGAGCGCCTTGCGTGCCCCCGTGGCCGTGCGGAAGCGGGCCTGCGGATCGGGCTGCAGCAGCGTCGCCACGACCTGCCACAGCGCCTCGGGAATCCCCTTGGGCGCCCCCGGAGTCCCGTGCTCGGCGAAGTACTGCACCAGCGCCTTGGAGTCCGGCTTGGCCCCCTCCAGCAGATACAGCGCCACCAGTCCTACGGCGAACAGGTCGGCGGGGAAGTCCGGTTCCGCGCCCATCATCTGTTCCGGCGCGAGGTAACCCGGCGTCCCCACCACGAGGTTGGTCTCCGTCAGGCGCGCCTCGCCCAGCCGCATCGCGATGCCGAAGTCGGACAGGCGCAGGCGTGGACGGGCCGTGCCGGTGGCTTCGAGGAGCAGGTTCGCGGGCTTGATGTCCCGGTGCACGACGCCTTCCGCGTGCACCGCGGCGAGACCGGAGAGGAGCTGGTCGAGCAGTGTGCAGACGAACGCGGGGGGCAGGGGACCGTAGTCCCCGATGAGATGGACGAGCGAACCGCCGGCCACCAGGTCCATGGTGAACAGGACCTTGTCGTCGTCGGCGGCCCAACTGGCCGGTGCGAGCACATGGGGGTGGTCGATCCGCAGCGCCTGTTCCCGTACGAAGCGCAGCAGGGAGTGCGCGTCGCTCTGCTGAAGGACCTTGGCGGCGACATAGCGGCGGCGCCGGTGGTCCCAGGCGCGCCAGACCGCGCCGACACCACCGCGCCCGATCGGGTCGACCAGTTCGTACCGGCCGGCGAACACCTCACCCATGGCTGTGCGTCGCTCCTCCCCCTTCGGCTACCCCCGTTGCTTCCCCCGAGACGAGCGATACGACTCCCCCTGGTGGCAGTTGCCGTGTGCCCGGCTGCCGAACCCCCGATCGGCGGCCGGGCCGTGGGGCTCAGCTCTGGTGGGACTGGTAGTGCGCGACCGCGTCGGAGGTGCGGCCGGCGCCGTACACCCGGAGGAACTCTGCCAGTTCGGGGTGGGTCGGCGCGAGGGTGTCCGCCGCGTCGATGATGTCGCCGGCGGCGGCCACCGAGCGCAGCAACGACTGGATCTCGCGGACGACCCGTTTGACCGTGGGCGCTCCCGAACTGCTCGTCGTGGTCGTGGTGTTGCTCAGCACCGAGCCCCCCTGGGACTTCTTGATCTCGTCCATGCGCTCGGTCGCCTCGGCCGCGCTCACGCTGCCGTCCGCGACCTGCCCCGCCAGGTCCTGAAGCAACTGCACCCGCTGCACCACCGCGGGATTGCCGATCTTCGCCCGCTGACCGCTCATCAGCTGGGACAACATCGGTGCGGACAGTCCCAACACCCCCGCGAGACGAGCCTGGTTGAGCCCAAGATCGTCGATGAGCTTACGGAAGAGCGCCCCCAAAGGCTCCCCGTACCAATTCCGCTGCAGCTCCCGCGCTCTGGCGGTGGCTTCCTGCTGTGCGGCGTCCATTGCGTCTCCCCATCGCTTCCCCAAAACCGCGGTTCGCTCTAGCGAACCACGACGAGCATCTTACGGAGAGTGGTCGTTCACCGGGACCCCCAAGTTTTTGCGAGATACCCGGGGTGACCCGGTACGCTGGTCTCCGAAGCTCACCGGTGTGTGGTTCTACCGGTAGGGGCTTCTCTAGCGGGGCCTTAGCTCAGTTGGTAGAGCGCTGTCTTTGCATGGCAGATGTCAGGGGTTCGACTCCCCTAGGCTCCACATCCCGCACCGGCCGGTCGCCCTCAGTGGCGTCCGGCCGGTGCTTCTTTGTGCCCGGGAGGTGACGTGCGTCACGCAAAGGGCGACTCTTCGTTGCAGTTGTTTGCGCAAATATCGGCGTCGGGTGGAGTCCGAGGGGTGCCGCGTCGGTGATCGGCGCGATGTGGCGATGATGTGCCCGCGCGTGCGGGAGGTGTGTGAGCTGGTGTGAATACGGACGCGTAATCAAGGGTGTGCGGTCCGTTAAGGGGGTCTGTGCGCCGCTTGTACACCTGGGCCGTTGCAAACGTCATCGCAGGCAACTTGCGTACATCAAGGAATCAAGGCCGTTCGGGCGCGGCCGCGATGGGCCGGATGTTCCACGTGAAACATCGCCGTGGGGCAGGAGACCCTCAAGTCTCCTGCCCCACGGCGATGTTGAAAGCGTGTCGACGTCAGCGGTGGTCGTCATTCTCCGCGGCCTCGTCCTCGGCCTGCTTGGCCTCGACCTCGGGGTCGAGCAGAGCCTCGGGGCTGCCGTCCACCGAGGTGAGATGCCCCGGCTCGGGCACCTCGGTCGCGGCGGGCGGTTCGACCAGCCAGTCGGGGTTGGCCTGCTTGTCCCACCACTTCCAGGCGGCGAAAGCGCCGCCCGCCAGGATGCCCAGCACCGCCAGCCCCTTCGCGAGACGGCCGGCCCTCGCCCGCCGCTCGTGCTTGCGGACCAGCTTCTGGATGTCCTTGGACGAGACCTGGCCGCGCAGCGCGGCGAGCGCGGCCGCACCGCGCGCGGCGGCCTCGTCCTTGACCGGGCCCGCGGCGGCGACCGCCTGCTCGATCCTCGGCCGTGAGTACTCGGCAGCCTGCTGGGCGGCCTTGCGGGTACGGACGGCGGCTTCCTGGGCGGCCTGGTCGACCTTCGGCGGTACATGGGTGCGGGCCTGTTCCAGGCGGGGCACGACATGGGCGCCGTACTGGACGCGCGCCTGGTCTGCGGCCAGCGACACCTTGGGCGCGAGTCGTACGCGTGCCTCATGGGCGTAGTACGAGGCCCTGTCCTTGGCCGTGTCGGCGTAGGGCGCCACCACTTCCGCGGCGTGCAGCACGCTGTCCTTCGCCGATCCGGTCGCGGAGCGCACGCTGTCGATGCGGGTCACGGGTTCCTCCTCCTCGGTGGCGTACGGTTCTTCGTCTATCCACCCAATTACGGATCATGCCTGCCAGAGGGCTACCGGGCATGTGAGGGCGGGCATCCGGGTCACGATCACGTGCAATACGGATGAATCCGGGGGAACGGGAGCTTGTCGTCGACAATGCCACGGATCCCCGGCCGGTGCCCCTGTCCCGGACCCACTCGGCCGGTTTTCTGCAAGCGGATCCTGTGGAAAGGCCCCGAGAGAAGGTCGTCGGGCGACGCGGCCCGGCGGGCGTGCGAGGATCTGTGAGGTCACCGGAAGACAACGGAAGGCAGCCCGTGGCTGAGCAGCTTTACGCCACCCTGAAGACCAACCTTGGCGACATCGAAGTCCGGCTGCTGCCGAACCACGCGCCCAAGACGGTCAAGAACTTCGTCGAGCTCGCCACGGGCGAGCGTGAGTGGACCAACCCCGAGACCGGTGTGAAGTCCACGGACAAGCTCTACGACGGCACGGTCTTCCACCGGGTGATCAGCGGCTTCATGATTCAGGGCGGGGACCCGCTGGGCAACGGCACGGGTGGCCCCGGCTACCAGTTCGAGGACGAGTTCCACCCGGACCTCCGCTTCGACAAGCCCTACCTGCTGGCCATGGCCAACGCCGGGCCGGGCACCAATGGCTCGCAGTTCTTCGTCACCGTCTCCCCGACGGCCTGGCTGACCCGCAAGCACACGATCTTCGGTGAGGTCACCGACCCGGCGAGCCAGAAGGTCGTGGACACCATCGCGGGCACGAAGACCAACCCGCGCACGGACCGCCCGGTCGAGGACGTCGTCATCGAGTCGGTCGTCGTCGAGACCCGCTAGCTCGCAGGGTCGGGACCGGCACTTACCGCCGGGAACCAAACGCCCCGTTCATCCGTAAGGATGGGCGGGGCGGTGCATTGCGTACGAAGGATTGAGGGGACCCCATGGAACAGGCGCCAGGCAGCCCGCAGGGCCCGGAGGAACAGCGGCCCCAGGATGCCCAGAGCCTGCCGGGCTGCTATCGCCACCCGGACCGGGAGACCGGGGTGCGTTGCACCCGCTGCGAGCGCCCGATCTGCCCCGAGTGCATGGTCAGCGCCTCGGTCGGTTTCCAGTGCCCCAACTGCGTGCGCGAAGGCTCCGGCACGGGGCACGCCCCGACCGCGGCACAGCCCCGCACGATCGCCGGTGGCACGGTGGCGGCGGACCCGCGGCTCGTCACCAAGATCCTGATCGGTCTCTGCGTCGCCTTCTACGTGGTCCAGCTGGCGGTGGGCGACCGCTTCACCGAGCGCCTCGAACTCCTCGGCCAGGCGTACGTCCCGCTCTTCGGCTCCGTCAAGGGCGTCGCCGAGGGTCAGCCGTACCGGCTGCTGACCGCGATGTTCCTGCATGCCAGCCCGATCCACATCATCTTCAACATGCTGAGCCTGTGGTGGCTCGGCGGTCCCTTGGAGGCGGCGCTCGGCCGCGCCCGCTATCTCGCCCTGTACTTCGTCTCGGGTCTCGCGGGCAGCGCCCTCACGTATCTGATCGCCGCTCCGAACCAGCCCTCGCTCGGAGCCTCCGGTGCCATCTTCGGGCTCTTCGGCGCGACCGGGATCCTGATGCGCCGCCTCAACTACGACCTGCGGCCGCTCATCGCCATCCTGGTGATCAACCTGATCTTCACCTTCAACCCGGGCATGAACATCGCCTGGGAAGCCCACATCGGCGGCCTGGTCGCCGGTGTGATCACCGGCTACGCGATGGTCCACGCCCCGCGCGAGCGGCGGGCCCTGATCCAGTACGGCACCTGTGCGGTCGTCCTGGTCGTCGTCGTGGTGTTGACGCTGATCAGGACGGCTCAGCTCAGCTGATATCAAACCGTTGTCCACAGCGTGTGCCGGATCTTGTGCATACCGTGGGGGAACAGCTGTGCCCCCTGTCGCTGACCCGTGTTTATGCAGGTCAGGCAGGGGGCGAACAGGATTGCGGTGGCCGGTGTGTCAGTCACACCGGCGTCAACACCCGGCGGGTTATCCACAGATCGTCGTTCTTTTTCCCCAGGCCCGCTGTGGATACTTCTCTGGCCTGTGGATAACTCAGCGGAAAGCCGTGGGCAGAGCTGCGTTCACCGCGTGGTGGCCGCAGCTTCCACCGCTGGTCAGGCCGCTACTTCCACTGCGTGGAGACGCCGAACCCGGCGGCGATGAAGCCGAAGCCCACCACGATGTTCCAGTTGTCCAGGCTGTCGATGGGCATGGAGCCGTCGGTGACGTAGAAGACGACGATCCAGGCCAGTCCGATGACGAACATGGCCAGCATGACCGGAGCGACCCAGGCACGGCTGTTCAACTTGATGGCGGTCGCCGTCTTCGCCGGCGGCGGCGTGTAGTCGGCCTTCTTGCGGATACGTGACTTCGGCACGAGGGTCTCTCCTGTCGATGCGCTGCGTGGCCGCGCAGGGAACTGGGGCGGGCTCCGGGGCAGCGTACAAGGGGACACTGAGTGCTCCCCCGGGCGTCCGTTAGCGTAGTGCTTCCGCGGCGCCGAAGGAGATAAGGGTACGTTGAGCAATTCTGCCGACTCCCCCGGGACGGGTACCAGTCCTGCCGGTATCCGCCGTTTCCGTCCCGTGCGGATTCTCACGGTGGCCGTCTTCGCCCTCGCGGGGCTCATCTTCTTCACCAGTTTCAACACGGCCAAGGGCACCAACATCCGCACGGACGCCTCCTTGCTGAAGCTGTCCGACCTCATCCAGACCCGCAGCCAGAAGAACGGCCGGCTGAACGACGCCAACGGGGTCCTGCGCGACGAGGTCGACTCCCTCCGAAAGGAGGACGACGCCGGCACGGGTGCCGACGGCAAGAAGCTCGCGGCGCTGGAGAAGACCGCGGGCGCGCAGCCGCTCAAGGGCAAGGCCGTCACCGTCACCCTCAACGACGCCCCGCCGAACGCCACCGCCAAGCTCCCCGGCTACCCTGAGCCGCAGCCCGACTACCTCGTCATCCACCAGCAGGACCTCCAGGCCGTGGTGAACGCCCTGTGGCAGGGCGGCGCCCAGGGCATCAAGGTCATGGACCAGCGCCTGATCTCGACCAGCGCCGTGCGCTGCGTCGGCAACACCCTGATCCTCCAGGGCCGGGTCTACTCACCGCCGTACAAGATCACGGCCGTAGGGGACCCGGGGAAGCTCCAGCAGGCGTTGACGGCGTCCAAGGCGATTCAGAACTACATGGTGTACGTCGATGTCTACGGGCTCGGGTGGAAAGTGACCGACGACGGGACGGTGACTCTTCCCGGGTACTCGGGCACAGTGGATCTGCACTACGCGAAGCCAGTGGAGTAGGCGTCCGTACGGGAGCTGCCGGTGCGCGTGATCGTCAGGAGCGTCAGCGAACTCTGCATCACCGTCGGCACCCTGATCGTCCTCTTCGTGGTCTACGTCCTCTTCTGGACCGGTGTGAAGGCCGACCACACGATGAGCGACCAGATCCACCAGTTGCAGGACCAGTGGTCGCGGCAGACCGCCCGCCCGAAGACGTCCGCCGCACCCTCGCCCGCACCGGCGAAACCGGCCGCCTACAAGGACGGCAAGCCCTTCGCGATCATGTACATCCCGCGGCTTGGTTTCACGTGGAACAAGCCCGTTCTCGAGGACACCGACGTCAGCACCCTCAAGAAGGGGCTCGGTCACTACGCCGGCACCGCGCGGCTCGGGCAGGTCGGGAACTTCGCGGTGGCCGGGCACCGGCGGACGTACGGCAACCCCTTCGTGAACTTTCCGAAGCTGCGTGTGGGTGACGCGGTGGTGCTGACGGACGGGACCACCTGGTTCACGTATCGGATCGACAAAGGGCCTTACAAAACAGTGCCCACCGACATTGAGGTGATCGATCCTGTGCCACGTAAGTCCGGGTACACGGCCTCGGGCCGCTATCTCACGCTGACCACGTGCGATCCGGAGTGGGGGCACAGCCACCGGCTGATCGTCTGGGCCCATCTCGACTCCACACAGCCTGTGGAGGCCGGGAGACCAGCCGCGCTGCGCCGTTAGTCTGGTGACGTACGGCGTGAGTCCGGTGCCGTGGCGCGACGGAAGGGACGGCATGTACGGCTGGATCTGGCGGCATCTGCCGGGGAACGCGTGGGTGAGGGCGCTGATTTCGCTTGTCCTGGCCCTGGCCGTTGTCTACATCCTCTTCCAGTACGTCTTCCCGTGGGCCGAACCGCTGCTGCCCTTCAACGATGTGACGGTGGACAACCAGTGAGCGCACGGATTCTCGTCGTCGACAACTACGACAGCTTCGTCTTCAACCTGGTCCAGTACCTGTACCAGCTGGGCGCCGAGTGCGAGGTGCTGCGCAACGACGAGGTGTCGACGGCGCACGCCCAGGACGGCTTCGACGGCGTCCTCCTCTCGCCGGGCCCCGGCACCCCCGAGGAGGCCGGCGTCTGCATCGAGATGGTGCGGCACTGCGCCTCGACCGGAGTGCCCGTCTTCGGCGTCTGCCTCGGCATGCAGTCGATGCAGGTGGCCTACGGCGGTGTCGTGGACCGCGCCCCCGAACTGCTGCACGGCAAGACCTCGCTCGTCGAGCACGAGGGCAGGGGCGTCTTCGCCGGACTGCCCTCGCCCTTCACGGCGACCCGCTACCACTCGCTGGCGGCCGAGCCGGGCACGGTCCCGGCCGAGCTCGAAGTCACCGCACGGACGCACGACGGCATCATCATGGGCCTGCGTCACCGCCGACTGCCCGTCGAGGGCGTCCAGTTCCACCCGGAGTCGGTGCTCACCGAGCACGGGCACCGGATGCTGGCGAACTGGCTGGTGGAGTGCGGCGACCAGGGTGCCGTGGCGAGGTCGGCGGGGCTCGCCCCGGTGGTGGGCAGGGCCACGGCGTGACCGCGCTGCGCCCCGAGCGCGAGTCCGAGGCCCCGTACGGGGAGCAGGCGTACGGGGAGCAGGGCGGGTTCGAGCAGTGGCACGGCGCGCAGGCACAGGGCGCGCCCGGGGTGCCGTACGGTCCGATCGACGAAGAGACCGTCGCGCTGCGGATAGCCGACCTCTCGCCGGAGCGGACGGGCCACGGCCGGTCCATATCGGCCTCTGACGCCTCATCCGCCTCCTCCGCCACAGGAACCCCCACGGGCGGCCGTGCGGCCCGCAGAAAGGCCGCCAAGGGGCGGCACGGGCGTCATGGGGCCGCTGGGGCGGCCGAGGAGTCCGCGGAGAGTGCCGAGAACGCGGCGCCGGGCGCGGGCGCGCCCCTCTCGCGCGTCGAGGCGCGGCGCCGGCAGCGGGCGAACAAGCCGGGGCCCGCGGTCGTCGCGAGCCGGGCCATCGGCGAGGTGTTCATCACCACCGGCGTGCTGATGCTGCTGTTCGTCACCTACCAGTTGTGGTGGACGAACGTACGGGCGCACGCGCAGGCCGGCAGCGAGGCGAGCCAGCTCCAGAACGACTGGGCGAGCGGGAAGCGCGCTCCGGGGGAGTTCTCGCCGGGGCAGGGCTTCGCCATCCTGCACATCCCCAAGCTGGACGTGGTGGCGCCGATCGCCGAGGGCGTCAGCAACAAGAAGGTGCTCGACAAGGGGATGGTCGGGCACTACAGCGAGGGCGCCCTCAAGACCGCGATGCCGGACGCGAAGACCGGCAACTTCGCGCTCGCCGCGCACCGCAACACCCACGGCGAACCGTTCCGGTACATCAACCAGCTCAAGCCGGGCGACGAGGTCGTCGTGGAGACCCAGACCACGTACTACGTCTACAAGATGACGAAGACGCTGCCTGTGACGGCGCCGAGCAACACCAGCGTCATCGACCCCATCCCCAAGGGCTCGGGTTTCACCAAGCCCGGCCGCTACATCACGCTGACGACCTGTACGCCGGAGTTCACCAGCAAGTACCGGCTGATCGTCTGGGGCAAGATGGTCGAGGAACGGCCGCGCAGCAAGGGCAAGCCGGATGCGCTCATCGAGTAGGGGCAGATGAACGTGGCAGCGACCACCGACGACACCGAAGAGCAGACCGACACGCCTGCGTCACCCCCGGACCGCCCCCGTGGCGCAGGACCGGTCGCGACCGCGGTCAGCGTCTTCGGTGAACTCCTCATCACGGCGGGCCTGATCCTCGGGTTGTTCGTCGTCTACTCCTTGTGGTGGACCAACGTCGTCGCCGACCGCACGGCCGACAAGCAGGGCGACAAGGTCAGGAACAACTGGTCCAAGGACAAGGACAGCGGTCCGGGGGCGCTCGACACCAAGGACGGCATCGGCTTCCTGCACGTGCCCGCGATGAAGAACGGCGAGGTCCTGGTCGAGAAGGGCACCGAGACGAGCGTCCTGAACGACGGCGTCGCCGGCTACTACACCGACCCCGTCAAGGCCGCCCTCCCCACCACCGGCAAGACCGGGAACTTCACCCTCGCCGCCCACCGCGACGGCCACGGCGCCAAGTTCCACAACATCGACAAGCTCAAGAAGGGCGACCCGATCGTCTTCGAGACGAAGGACGAGTGGTACGTCTACAAGGTCTACGACATCCTTCCCGAGACCTCGAAGTACAACGTGAAGACCCTCGCCCAGATCCCCGTGGAGTCCGGCAAGAAGAAGGCCGGCCACTACATCACGCTGACGACCTGCACGCCGGTGTACACCTCCCGGTACCGATACGTGGTGTGGGGCGAGCTGGTCCGCGTCGACAAGGTGGACAGCGCGCGGACACCGCCGAAGGAACTGCGCTGAGACCCACGGCGTAGACCCGCGGCATGACACCACCGACGGCATGAGACCCACGGCATGACGGAGCCCCGGCCCCCTTCTCGGGGTGCCGGGGCTCCGTCGTCCGTCCGTGCGGTGCCGCTTATCCGGAGTTGCCGCCGAAGAAGCCGCCGCCGTTGTTGTTCCCGCCGTTGTTGTTGTTGGTGCCCAGGGTGGTGAGGGTGATCGTCGTGTTGTCCGGGTCGACCGTGTTGCCCGCGCCCGGGTCGATCTGGGTCACGAACGCGTTGTCGCCCTGATCGCTGCCGTCGGCGAACTGGATGTTGTCGAAGCCGTTCTGCTGCAGGATCTGCTTGGCGTTCTTCACGGTCTGGCCCACGACGTTCGGGACCTGGGTCTGCGTCGACTTGCCGATCTGGATGTTGACCGAGGAGTTCTTGTCCACCTGGCTGTTGGCCTGCGGATCGGTCGAGACGACCTTGCCGACGAGGTTGGAGTCGTCGGTGTCCACCTCGGTGCAGTTGCCGACCAGGTTGTTGGCGGTCATCTGCGCCTTGGCCTCGTCACAGGTCTTGCCCGTGACGTCCGGGACCGTGGACTTCTCCTCGGCCTTGGCGACGGTCAGGGTGATCGTGGTGCCCTTCTGCACCTCGGCGCCGAGCTTCGGGTTCTGCTCCAGGACGGTGCCCGGGTCCTCCCCGGAGACCTTCTGCTGGGTCTTCACCTTGAACTGGTACTTGTCGCCCTCGAGCGTCGTGGTGGCGTCGTCGACGTTCTGGCCGAGGACACTCGGTACGACGACCTTCGGCGCCCCGGTCGAGACCACCAGGCTGATGGTGTCGTTCTTCTTGACGTCGTCGCCGGCCGCCGGGTTCTGCGAACAGACGCTGCCCTTCGGGGCGTTCTCGCAGGCCTTGCGGGTGGGCTCGGCCAGTTTCAGACCGGAGTTGACGGCCATGGTCTTGGCCGTGTCGTAGGTCTGGCCGACGAAGTTCGGAGCCGCGAACGGTTTGTCCGCGCCGCCCTTCCCGCTGAACGCCCACTTCCCGATCAGGATCGCGCCCACCAGGACCAGTACCGCCGCCACGACCAGCAGGATCGTCGAGGTGTTCGTCTTCTTCTTCTGCTGCTGGCGTCGGCGGTCGGGGCGGTCGTCGTAGCCGAAGCCGCCGTCGTCCGGATTCATGGGGGGCAGCATCGTCGTGGCGCCGGCCCCGGCGTCCGAGCGCAGTGCCGTGGTCGCCTGGTCGTCGCCGTAACCGCCGTAGCCGACCGAACCCAGCGCCGCCGTCGCCGCGACCGGCTGACCGTCGAGGCAGGCCTCGATGTCGATGCGCATGTCGTCGGCGGACTGGTAGCGGTAGTTGGGGTCCTTGACCAGGGCCCGCAGGACGATCGCGTCCATCTCGGGCGTGATCTCGGGGTCGAAGACCGACGGCGGCTGCGGCTCCTCGCGTACGTGCTGGTACGCGACCGCGACCGGGGAGTCGCCCACGAACGGCGGGCGTACGGTCAGCAGTTCGTAGAGGAGGCAGCCCGTCGAGTAGAGGTCCGAGCGGGCGTCGACCTGCTCGCCCTTCGCCTGCTCCGGGGAGAGGTACTGGGCGGTGCCGATGACCGCGGACGTCTGCGTCATCGTCATCCCGGAGTCGCCCATCGCGCGGGCGATGCCGAAGTCCATCACCTTGACCTGGCCGGTGCGCGTCAGCATGACGTTGGCCGGCTTGATGTCGCGGTGGACGATGCCGTTGCGGTGCGAGTACTCCAGGGCCTGGAGGATGCCGATGGTCATCTCCATGGAGCGCTCCGGCAGCAGCTTGCGGCCGCTGTGGAGGAGCTCACGGAGGGTGGAACCGTCGACGTACTCCATGACGATGTACGGGATCGAGACCCCGTCGACGTAGTCCTCGCCCGTGTCGTAGACCGCGACGATCGCGGGATGGTTGAGCGAGGCGGCCGACTGGGCCTCCCGGCGGAACCGGGCCTGGAAGGAAGGGTCGCGCGCAAGGTCGACGCGCAGCGTCTTCACCGCCACCGTGCGGCCGAGGCGTGTGTCATGGGCGAGGTAGACCTCCGCCATGCCACCACGGCCGAGCACGTGGCCCAGCTCGTACCGGCCGCCGAGGCGACGCGGCTCTTCCATAGTTCCCTACCAGCCCTCTCCGTCGGTCCCGACCCGCACGGATGTGCGGTCGGAGGCTAGCCGTCCGGGCCTACCGTACCCGGCTGGCTCTGTGTGACCTGGCCAAGCCCGTCACCCGATACAGGACCGGTATCCCAACGTGCACCGATGTGAAGGGGACGTGAGCGGGGTCACTTCTTGCTGTCGATGACCGCCTCCATCACGCTCTTCGCGATGGGGGCCGCGAGGCCGCCGCCGGAGATGTCGTCACGGTTGGCGCTGGAGTCCTCGATGACCACGGCCACGGCCACCGGCGAACTGCCGTCGGCGAGCTTGGCGTAGGAGACGAACCAGGCGTACGGGTTCTCGCTGTTGTCGACACCGTGCTGGGCGGTACCGGTCTTGCCGCCGACGGTGACGCCGTCGATCTGCGCGTTCTTGCCGGTGCCCTCCTTGACGACGGTCTCCATCATCGACTGCAGGATCTGCGCGTTCTTCGAGGAGAGCGGCTGGCTCAGCTCCTGCGGCTCGGTCTGCGCGATGGTGTCGACGTTCGAGGACTGGAGCTTGTCGACCATGTACGGCTTCATCAGCTTGCCGTCGTTGGCGACCGCGGAGGCGACCATGGCCATCTGGAGCGGGGTCGCCGCGGTGTTGAACTGGCCGATCGAGGAGAGCGCGGTCTGCGAGGAGTTCATGTTGTCGGAGAAGACCGACGAGCTGGAACGGACCGGGGTGAACTGCTCGGAGTCGAAGCCGAACTTCTTCGCCTCGGCCAGCATCTTGTCGTTGCCGAGGTCCGAGCCGATCTTGCCGAAGACGGTGTTGCAGGAGTACTGCAGCGCGACGCGCATGGTCGCGTTCTTGCAGGGGATGTTGCCCTCGTTCTTCAGCTCGGTCGTGGTGCCCTTCATGATGTAGGGCAGCGGCGAGTCGGTCGCCGTGTCGGCGGACGAGTACAGGTTGTTCTCCAGCGCCGCGGCCGCGGTGACCACCTTGAAGGTGGAGCCCGGCGGGTAGGTCTCGCGCAGCGCCCGGTTGAGCATCGGGTCGTCCGGGTCGTACTTCTTCTGGAGCTTCTGCCAGGCCTTGGAGTCCGTGGAGGTGGAGTTCCCGGCGAACGACGAGGGGTCGTACGACGGGTAGGACGCCAGCGCCAGGATCTTGCCGGTGGACGGGTCGAGGGCGACGACCGCGCCCTTGCCGCCCTGCTTCGTCAGACCGCTCCACGCGGCCTTCTGCGCGGCCGCGTTGAGGGTGGTGACGACATCGCCGCCGGACTTCTGCTTGCCGGTGATCATGTCGAGGGTGTTGCGGAAGAAGAGCCGGTCGTCGGTGCCGGAGAGGATGCCGTCCTCGATGGACTCCAGCTGGTTGGCGCCGAAGGCCTGCGAGGCGTATCCCGTGACCGGCGCCCACATCGCGCCGTTCTTGTACGTGCGCTTGTACTTCAGGTCGTTCAGCCCGGAGGTGCTGGTCTGGGTGGAGCCGGTGATCGGGCTGCCGTCGACGATGATGTCGCCGCGCGGGGTGGAGTAGCGCGCGATGGTGACCCGGCGGTTCTTCGGGTCGTCCTTGAGGCTGTCGGTCTTGACGTACTGGAGCCAGTTGTCGCGCAACAGCAGGGTGAGGACCAGGAGGCCGCAGAAGAGCGCGATCCGGCGCAGGGGCTTGTTCATGACGGGCGGACCACCTGGGTCATCTCGGCGTCGGGACTGGGTGCGGGCGCGGGCGCCGGTCTGCGGGCGGTGTCGCTGATCCGGATCAGGATGCCGATGAGGGCCCAGTTGGCCAGCACGGAGGAACCGCCGTAGGCCATGAACGGCATGGTCATACCGGTCAGCGGGATGAGGCCCATGACACCGCCGGCCACCACGAAGACCTGGAGCGCGAAGGCGCCGGACAGGCCGACGGCGAGCAGCTTGCCGAACGGGTCGCGGGCGGCCAGCGCGGTGCGTACGCCGCGCTCCACGATCAGGCCGTAGATCAGCAGGATCGCCATGATGCCGGCCAGGCCCAGTTCCTCGCCGAAGGTGGCGAGGATGAAGTCGGAGTTGGCGGCGAACCGGATCAGGTCGGAGTGGCCCTGGCCCAGGCCGCTGCCGAGGGTGCCGCCGGAGCCGAAGGCCCACAGCGCCTGCATCGACTGCTCGGAGTGGCCGGCCGCGCCCGCCTGGCTGAGCTTGTACTCCTTCATCGGGTCCAGCCAGGCCTGGACACGCTGCTGGACGTGCGGTTCGAACGTGGCCACACCGACCGCGCCGGCCGCGGACATCAGCAGACCGAAGACGATCCAGCTGGTCCGCTCGGTGGCGACGTACAGCATGATGATGAACATTCCGAAGAACAGCAGCGAGGTGCCGAGGTCCGTCTCGAAGACCAGGATTAGGATCGAGATGAACCAGACGACCAGGATCGGGCCGAGGTCGCGACCGCGCGGCAGGTACAGGCCCATGAAACGGCGGCTGGCCAGGGCGAGCGCGTCGCGCTTCACCATCAGGTAGCCGGCGAAGAAGACGGCGAGGGCGATCTTCGCGAACTCACCGGGCTGAAGAGAGCCGAGTCCGGGGATCTTGATCCAGATCTTGGCGCCGTAGATGTTGGCCCCGAGGCCGGGCACCAGCGGCAGCAGGAGCAGCACCAGGGCCGCGAACATCGAGATGTACGTGTAGCGCTGAAGGACGCGGTGGTCCTTGAGGAAGATCAGCACGACGACGAAGAACGCGATGCCCAGCGCGGTGTACAGCAGTTGCCGCGGTGCCGCGTTGCCCGCCTGGCCGATGGACTGGAGCAGCTTCGACTGGTCGAGGCGCCAGATGACGACGAGCCCCAGGCCGTTGAGCAGCGTGGCCAGCGGCAGCAGCAGCGGGTCCGCGTACGGCGCGAACTTGCGCACGCCCAGATGCGCGACGCCGGCCAGCAGGCCGAGGCCCAGGCCGTAACTCAGCAGCCCGGTCGGCACCTTGTCGTCGATGGCCAGGCCCACGTTGGCGTAGGCGAAGACCGGGATGACGACCGCGAACAGCAGCAGCGCCAGCTCGGTGTTGCGCCGGCTCGGTGCGCCGATGGAGCCGATCGTGGACGTGTGGTGCGACGGCGTGTTGGTTGAACTGCTCATCGTGTGACGGGGCCTCTCACGGCTTGCCTGTTACTTGCTGCACTGCGAGACGACCTGCTGCTCTTCCTCCGAAAGGCTGGGACCGGGGCTGGGAGTCGCAGACGGGGTCGGGGACGGGGACGTCGAGGTCGAGGCCGAAGGATTCGGCTTCGGCGTGGCCTTGGACGTGAGGGAGGTGCTGGTGGTTCCCGTGGTGCCACCGGCCTGGCCCGAGCCCGGCTTGGAAGTCGTCTTCGCGGCGGTCTCGCGCTGGGACTCCTTCTTGCACGCGGAGGCCTGCACCGCCAGATCGGCGATCTTCTTCTGGGCGTCCTGGAGACCACCCTCGGCGATCGTCGCCTTGACCTGCTTCTGCTGATACGGCGGCAGGTACTTGAGTTCGATGTCGGGGTGGTCCTTCTCCACCTTCGACAGCGAGACCCAGGCGAGGTCCTGGCTGATGCCCCGGTACAGCGCCACGTGCTCGCCGTTGGCGCCGACGAAGTACTGCGTCTGCGTCCAGCGCCAACCGCCGTACAGGCCACCGCCGATGACGGCGAGCGCGAGCACCGTGTAGAAGGATCTCTTGAACCACTTGCGGCCCTTGGAGGGCTTCACGAAGTCGTCGTCCGTGTAGTCCCCGAAGCTGCCCTCGGGGACGTAACCGGTGGTGTCGCCGGAGCCGGGCGGGCCGAACTCGCCACCGCCGCCGCCCTGTCCGGGCACCTGGCGGCCGAGCCCGGAGGCGCGGCCGGCCGGAGTCTGCATGATGTTGTTGTCGTGCAGGTGGAGCTGGTTCTCGGCGACCGCGCCGACGATCACCGGGGTGTCCGAGAGCTGCGCGGCGAGGGTGTCGCCGGTGTCGAGGTCCAGGACGTCGGCGATGATCACCGTGATGTTGTCGGGGCCGCCGCCGCGCAGCGCGAGCTGGATCAGCTCCTGCACGGTCTCCTGGGGGCCCTGGTAGCTGGCGAGGGTGTCTTCCATCGTCTGGTGGGAGACGACGCCCGACAGCCCGTCGGAACAGATCAAGTACCGGTCGCCGGCGCGGACTTCACGGATCGACAGGTCCGGCTCGACGTGGTCGCCGCTGCCGAGCGCGCGCATGAGGAGCGCGCGCTGCGGGTGCGTGGTGGCCTCTTCCTCGGTGATCCGGCCCTCGTCGACCAGCCGCTGCACCCACGTGTGGTCCTGGGTGATCTGGGTCAGCACGCCGTCGCGCAGCAAGTAGGCGCGGGAGTCGCCGACATGGACGAGGCCGAGCCGCTGCCCGGTCCACAGCAGGGCGGTCAGGGTCGTGCCCATGCCCTCCAGCTGTGGATCCTCCTCGACCATCATCCGCAACTGGTCGTTGGCCCGCTGCACGGCGGTGCCGAGCGAGGTGAGGATGTCGGAGCCCGGCACGTCGTCGTCGAGCGAGACGATGGTCGAGATCACCTCGGAGGAGGCGACCTCACCGGCGGCCTGGCCGCCCATCCCGTCGGCGATCGCGAGGAGACGTGGACCGGCGTAGCCGGAGTCCTCGTTGCCCTCGCGGATCATGCCTTTGTGCGATCCGGCGGCGAAGCGCAGTGACAGACTCATGCGCACCTCGCCCGTCGGCTCCGGGTACATCCGCACGGTGCCCACCCTCCGGTCGGGAGCGCGCCGGGGTCCGCTAGGCGGTCCGCCGCTGCGTGCTCGCTCCGCTCGCTCATTGTCTGTACTACTTCCGCAGCTCGATGACGGTCTTGCCGATGCGGATCGGCGCGCCCAGCGGAATCGGTGTGGGGGTCGTCAGCCGGGACCGGTCCAGGTACGTGCCGTTCGTGGATCCGAGGTCCTCGACGATCCACTGGCCGTCGCGGTCCGGGTAGATCCTGGCATGGCGGCTGGATGCGTAGTCGTCGTCCAGCACGATCGTCGAATCGTGCGCCCGGCCCAGGGTGATGGTCTGGCCCTGGAGGGCGACGGTGGTGCCGGTGAGAATTCCCTCACTGACGACGAGTTTGGTGGGGGCGTTACGGCGCTGCCGGCCGCCCCCGCTCGGCTGTTGCTGGCGCTGTTGCGGAGGCGCCGCCTGCCGGGCGGCCTGTTGCTGCGGCCGTCCCGCGTCCCGTCGCGAGCCGCGCTGAGTGACACGCGTTCCGAACAGGTCGCTGCGGATGACCTGCACGGCCACGATCACGAACAGCCACAGTACGGCCAGGAAACCCAGCCGCATGACCGTGAGGGTCAGCTCTGACATTGCCCCCGCTTCACCCTTCGGCTTGCCGGTAAATGATGGTGGTGCTGCCCACGACGATCCGCGAGCCGTCGCGGAGCGTAGCGCGGGTGGTGTGCTGCCCGTCCACCACGATGCCGTTGGTGGACCCGAGATCCTGGATCGTCGAGGGCGTTCCGGTCCGGATCTCACAGTGCCGGCGGGATACGCCGGGGTCGTCGATCCGCACGTCGGCTTCGGTGCTGCGGCCCATCACCAACGTCGCGCGGGAGATCTGATGGCGGGCGCCGTTGATCTCCACCCAGTACCGCATCCGCACCCCGGCGGCCGGGGTGCGGATTGGTGGAGGAGGCGAGCGTACGGCTGCGCACCCGGTACAGACCGGTGTCGAGGTCGTCCGCCTTCTCCAGGTGGACCTTGATGGGTCCCATGAAGGTGTAGCGCTGCTGCTTGGCGTAGTCGCGCACCATCCCGGCGAGCTCGTCACCGAGCTGGCCGGAGTAGGGGCTGAGCCGCTCGAAGTCCGGCGTGCTCAGCTCGACGATGAAGTCGTTGGGTACGACGGTCCGGTCGCGGTTCCAGATCGTCGCGTTGTTGTCGCACTCCCGCTGGAGCGCGCCGGCGATCTCGACGGGCTGGACCTCGGACTTGAACACCTTGGCGAAGGTGCCGTTGACCAGACCTTCGAGGCGTTGCTCGAACTTCTTCAGGACTCCCATGGGGCACCTCCTCCGTCGTCGCCGCACTGGCTGTCGTACCGACCGCCGTGCC
>NZ_JAENRY010000400.1 GCF_016612545.1 Streptomyces sp. MBT65
TGCGGGTGCGGGTGCGGGTGCGGCACAACGACCCTGCCCTGCACGCGAGTTCGGCCTACGGGCACGTATTTTCCAGGCCATGTCCCCGAGACCGGCGGCGGACCGCGTCCCACGTCGGGACACCCCCGGCCCTCGGCCGAACGCGCAACGGCCGTGCACGGGCTGGGAGTTCATCCCGAGCCCGCCCTGCCCGACACCGGCGACGGACCGACCCTGCACCGGAACACACCCCCGCCTCGCCACCGAACGCACAACCACCCCGCACGGCGCGGAAGTTCACCCCGGGCCCACCTCTCCCGAGACCGGCGACGGAAGGCGCCCCGGGTGGAGACGCCTTCCGCCTTTACGCCGCTACCGGGCCGCCACCCCGCCCGGCACCCGTGCGTACCCCGTCGGCCGGGCCGTGAACGTGCCCCGGCCCTGGGTCCTGCTGCGCAATCTCGTTGCGTAGCCGAAGAGTTCGGACAGGGGCACGGTCGCGGTGACGGTCGCCGAGGTCGTGCGGGTGGTCGAGGCGGTGACGCGGCCTCGGCGGGCGGCGAGGTCGCCGAGAACCGCGCCGACCGCGTCCTCCGGGACGGTGACCGTGACCTCGACGACCGGTTCGAGGAGGGCCGTCTCGCAGGTGCGCAGGGCTTCGCGCAGGCCGAGGCGGCCGGCCGTGCGGAACGCCTGCTCCGAGGAGTCCTTCACATGGGTCGCCCCGTCGGTCAGCGTGACGCGCAGCCCGGTCACCGGGAAGCCGCCGATCGGCCCCTCGGTGAGGGCGTCACGGCACCCGGCCTCCACCGAGCGGACGTACTCCTGCGGCACCCGCCCGCCGACGACGGCCGAGCGGAACTCGAAGCCGAGGTCGGGGCCGTCGAGCGGTTCCACGTCCAGCACCACATGCGCGAACTGCCCTGATCCGCCGTCCTGTTTGACGTGCCGGTAGACCAGTCCGGACACTCCGCGCACGACGGTCTCCCGGTAAGAGACCCTCGGGCGGCCCACGTTGACCTCCACGCCGGTGGCCAGGCGGATCTTCTCCACCGCGACCTCCAGGTGCAGTTCGCCCATGCCGGACAGGACCGTCTGGCCGGTCTCGGTGTCGGTCCGTACGACCAACGACGGGTCCTCCTCGGCCAGTCGGGCGAGCGCCGACGCCAGCCGGTCGGTGTCGGTGCTCCGCAGCGCCTCGACCGCCACCGAGACCACCGGGTCGGCGACCGTGGGCGGTTCGAGGACGAGCGGCGCGTCCGGCGCGCACAGGGTCGAGCCGGCGCGGGCGGACTTGAGTCCGGCCACGGCGACGATGTCCCCGGCGACCGCCCGCTCCAGCCGTTCGTGCCGGTCGGCCTGGACCCGCAGGATGCGCCCGATCCGCTCGGTGCGCCGCGCGCCCGGGTCCCACACCGTGTCTCCTCTCTCGATCGTGCCCGAATAGATCCGCAGATACGTCAGCCGCCCGGCCCCCGCCGCACTCACCTTGAACGCCAGTGCGGAGAAAGGCAGTTGAGGATCGGCCGCCCGCTCCTGCTCGGCTCCTTCGTACGTCCCCCGTACCGGCGGCACGTCCGAAGGCGAGGGCAGATACGCCACCACGGCGTCCAGCAGCGGTTCGATGCCCCGGTTGCGGTAGGCCGAGCCGCACAGCACCACCAGACCGTCCCCGGTGCGGGTCAGGTCGCGCAGCGCCGCGCTCAACGTCTCGGCCGACAGGGCGGATCCGGCGTAGAACTCCTCCAGTGCGACCGGGTGCAGCTCGGCCACCGCCTCCTCCAGCAGCCGCCGACGTCGCCGCGCCTCCTCCAACAGGCCTTCCGGCACCGGGACTTCGGCCATCGAGCCGTCTCCGTCGGCCGTCCACACCAGCGCCCGCAGCCGCAGCAGATCGACGACGCCGGTGAACCCGTCCTCCGTGCCGATCGGCAACTGCACCACCAGCGGCGCCGGATGGAGCCGTTCCCGGATGGACGCGACGGCCGTGTCGAGGTCGGCGCCCGCGCGGTCCAGCTTGTTGACGAAGGCGATGCGCGGCACGCCGTAACGATCGGCCTGGCGCCACACCGACTCGCTCTGCGGCTCCACGCCCGCGACCGCGTCGAACACCGCGATCGCGCCGTCGAGGACGCGCAGCGAACGCTCCACCTCGTCGGCGAAGTCGACATGGCCCGGGGTGTCGATCAGGTTGACCCGGTGGCCGTCCCAGGCGCAGGTGACGGCCGCGGCGAAGATGGTGATGCCGCGGTCGCGTTCCTGGGGGTCGAAGTCGGTGACGGTGGTGCCGTCGTGGACCTCACCGCGCTTGTGGGTCGTCCCGGTGAGGTAGAGGAACCGCTCGGTGACGGTGGTCTTGCCGGCGTCGACGTGGGCGAGGATGCCCAGGTTGCGGACGGCGGAGAGCTGGGTGGTGGGAGGGCGTTCGGTGCGCACGGCCCGTGGCCTTTCGAGAGTGATTCCGTGCAGGGCGGCGCGATTCCCGTACGAGAGCGAGCAGTTGACGTCGTGTCAGATCGCTGTCACGTCACGGGTGTCCGGTGCCGGCCGCGCGGCGGGCACCGGAGGGACGAGGACAGGAGGATCACGGCGGTGCGGTCACGCACGGCGGGCTCCCCTCACTCGTCAACGGATGTGGCGAGTGTAGGGAAGCCCGGGGTGGTGGGGCACCGGATTTTTCCGGTGGACGGGTCAGGAGCAGGTGGGGACGCCGTCGAGCCAGGCCGGTCCCTGGATGTAGATGTTGGTCACCCAGGCCTTGTAGTCGGGCAGGTAGGACCAGGCGTCGTTGGTGTAGCCGTCGGAGGTGACGAGTTCCGCGTGCTTCTGGCACTCGACGCGAATGGAGGTCGGGCCGGGGAAGGCGTAGACGCGGCCGGCGCTGACGGAGGGTGCCGTCTTCGTCCAGACGCCGGTGCCCCAGGTCCGGAAGACATGTCCGGTCACCGCACCGGTGTTGACGCGGACGGCCCCGAAGTAGTCGCCGCCCAGGCGGACATCACTGACCATCAGATGCGTACCGGACTGCCTGGCCTCGACCATCTTGCCCGCGCCGAGGTAGATCGCGATGTGGTGCAGGTCCGCGGAGTCGCCGTAGGCGAGCAGGTCGCCGGGGAGCAGCGGGGCCTGGCCCTGGGCCGCGGTGAAGCGGGCGGCGGCGCGGGTCGTGTAGAACTGCTGGCTCGCGTCCCCGTTGAGGATGTCGGAGCCGGCGGCCTGCGCGTAGGCGTAACGGACGAGACCCGAGCAGTCGAAGCCGAGCCGTTCGGGGTCGTGTTCGCTGGCCGGGTCGGTGGGGTCGACCTGACCGTAGGTGGCGCCGGGCTGCGCGCCGTGGCCGCCGCCCCACGTGTACCAGGTGCCCGCGTCGACCTGGGCGCAGGCCGCGGCGATCGCGCTCTGCGCAGCGGCCGAGGCGCCCGGTGCGAGGACGCCGCAGCCGCTCGCCGCCGGTGCGGCCGGGGCGGCCGGGGCCGCGACGGCCGCGGGTGCCCAGAGGAGGAAGGCGAAGAGTCCGATGAGTGTGCCGATGATTCCGGTCCGCCGGAGCATGCCGGGACCCCCGTTTTCTTTGGTCCGAAAGTGGTCGGGCACCAGCCTGCCGAGCCCGGCCCGGCCGGTCGAGGACCCCGCGTCACCCCACCCCGAGAGGCAACGGGAAACCCTCGGGAAACCCCCTCCCACCAGGGGAGTTCGGCCCCCGCACGGTCAGGGCTTCGCGCACCCGGGGGTGAAGGACACGGGCAGTCCCGGCAGCAGCGTCCTGCGCTCCTCGGGGCGGATCGCCGTGCGCAGCCGGCAGATCCGGGTGAGCTGCGCGCCGGGGTCCAGGTCCCACAGTCGTACGGTCCCGTCGTTGCTGCTGCTGGCGAGGGTCCGGCCGTCGGGCGCGAACGCGACGCCCCACACTGCGTTCGTGTGCCCGGTGAGCGTGGCCCACGGCCGCCGCCCGGACACGTCCCAGAGCCGTACCGTACGGTCGCTGCCGCTGCTCGCGAGGAGGTGGCCGTCCGGCGAGAAGGCGAGGCCGCGCACCGATCCGGTGTGGCCGGTGAGGGAGGCCTCGAAGCGGCGGTGGCGGACGTCCCACAGGCGGACGGTGCCGTCGTTGCTGCTGCTCGCCAGGGTCCGCCCGTCGGGGCTGAAGGCCACGCCCCGGACGGCGCCGGTGTGGCCGGTGAGGGTGGCGAGCGGGCGGTGGGTCGCGGTGTCCCACAGGCGTACGGTCAGGTCGTCGCCCGCGCTGGCGAGGACGCGGCCGTCCGGGCTGTAGGTGACATCGTTGGCAGAGTCCGAGTGGCCTTCGAGGACGGCGAGTTGACGGTGGCTCGCGAGGTCCCACACGCGGACCGTGCGGTCGGCGCCCGCGGAGGCGAGGGTGCGGCCGTCGGGTGCGAACGCGACGGAGAAGACGTCCCCGGTGTGGCCGGTGAGGGGCGCCGACGGGCGGTGCGTGCGGACGTCCCACAGCCGGACGGTGCCGTCCGAGCCCGCCGAGGCAAGGGTGCGCCCGTCCGGCGAGAACGCCACCGAGAACACGCTCTCGCGGTGGCCCGTGAACGTCGTCACGACCCGGTGCCGTGCCACGTCCCACAGCCGTACGGTGTGGTCCGCGTCGGCGGTCGCGAGGAGGGTCCCGTCCGGGCTGTAGACGGCCTGCGAGACCTCGGTGAACGGACGGGCGCTCAGCACCGGGCCGCGCAGGTCCCACAGCACCACCGACTGGTCGAAGCCGCCGGTGGCCAGGGTGGTCCCGGTGGAGTCCACGGCGACGGACATCACGTAGTCGGTGTGTCCGGCGAGGACCGCGGCCGGCCGTCCGGTGCGCACGTCCCACAGCCGGGTCGTGCCGTCGCCGCCCGCGCTGACGACCGTGCTGCCGTCGGGCGTGTAGGCGACCGCGTTGACGTCGTCGCTGTGTCCGGTCAGGGTCGCCGTGGACCGGTGCGTGGCCACGTCCCACAGGCGTACGGTCCGGTCGACGCCCCCGGAGGCCACGCTGTGCCCGTCCGGCGCGAACGCCACCCCGAGCACCTCGTCGGTGTGCCCCTTGAGCACGGCGAGGGAGCGGCCGCGGTCGGTGTCCCACAGGCGTACGGTCCGGTCGGCGCCGCCCGAGGCGAGGGTCCGCCCGTCCGGGGCGTAGGCCAGCGAGTTGACCCGACCGGTGTGCCCGACGAGCCGCACCACGGACGGGTGGTCGCCGCCGATGTCCCACAGCTGGACCGTGCCGTCCTCACCGGCGACCGCGAGGGTACGGCCCCGGGGGTCGAAGGCGAGCGCGCGGGCGCCCGCGGTGCCGGCGGGCAGCAGGGTCCGCAGCCTGTGGTCGGCGGTGCCCCAGATCCGTACCGGCCCGTCCGAGGACGTCGCCGCGACGGTGGCCCCGTCGGGGCCGAAGCCGACCGAGCGGACCCGTCCGGGGAGGCTGAGCGTGGCGGTGGTGCGGTGGTCGGCGGTGCGGCGCAGTTGTACGGTGCCGTGCGCGCCGGCCGTCGCGAGGAGGCTGCCGTCGGGGGCGAAGGCGACCGCGTTCACCGGCCCGTGGCGACCGACGAGACGGGCGGAGAAGGCCTGGGCCTGGGTGCTGAGGAGGGCGCCGCGGGCCTCGGGGGTGCGGTCCGCGCGGTAGGCCTCCTCGGCGAGCAGCATCGACGCCTCGGGCTGGCTGCCGGCCAGCGAGGTGGACTGCACGGCGAGGGCCTGGGAGCGGGCGACGCGCTCCTGGTCGAGGGCGCTGGCGCGCTGCTGGTAGGCGAGCGCGCCGGCCGTCACGGCCAGGCCCAGGAGGACGGCGAGGGTCGCGAACAGGGCCTGCCGTAACCGGATCTGACGTCTCGCCAGATGTTGGCGGGTGTCCTCTTCGGCCTGGCTGGCCCGGAGGAAGGCCTCCTCGCGGGGGCCGAGGCGGGCGCGGCCGTCGAGTTCGTCGGCCCAGGAGCGGACCGTGTCGAGGCGGGTGCCGCGGTAGAGGGCGGACGGGTCGCGGTTCTCGCGCTCCCATTCGGCGGCGGCGTGGGCGAGTTGCTGGTGGATGAGGAGTCCGGCGCGGTCGGCGTGGATCCAGTCGCGCAGCCGGGGCCAGGCGTGCAGCAGGGCCTCGTGGGTGATCTCGACGGTGTCGCTGTCCACGGTGATCAGCCGGGCCCGGACGAAGACGTCGAGGGCGGCCGACGCGGCGTCCGCGTCGGCCGCCCTCGACGTCT
>NZ_JAENRY010000401.1 GCF_016612545.1 Streptomyces sp. MBT65
CCCCAACCCCGACCGGCGCCGCCAGGCCCTGCGCCACCGCCTCAGCCGCTGGCTCTACGGCAACCAGATCGCCAAGCCCACCCCGCAGGAGATGCGCGAGGCCCTGGCCCACCCCGGCCACGCCGCACTCGACGCACCCGCCGCCTCCAACGGCCACGCCACCACGCCCAACGGCCACGGCCCGACCGCGTCCGTATCCGCGTCAGCGTCAGCGTCTGCGTCCGCGGATTCCGGCGTACGGCGGGGCGGCGCGGGGGAGCGGGAGGCGGACCAGGAACTGCACTGACCCCCTGCCCGGCGCGGCGGTGCGCAAGGGCAGGACCGGTGAGACCGGTGAGGGCGGCGCGGGTGATCGGGGGACGGTCACCCGCGCCGCCGCCGTCCCAGGACACCCCGGGCCACNCCTGCGCGAGGACCACCGCGACGTAGGGGATGACGACCGCGCCAGCCAGCGCGCAGGCCGCGACCTGGAACCGCTGGCCCGTGCTCGCGGCCTGCGCGCTGGCTGGCGCGGTCGTCATCCCCTACGTCGCGGTGGTCCTCGCGCAGGCTCACTGGCGCCAGCAGCGCGGCCCGCGCCACGCCGTGGCCAGGGCGGTCCGCGAGGAACCCGCCGCCCGTGTCGTCCTGGAGCCCACCCTGATCCTGCCGCCGGAACGATGATGCCGCTGTGGGGCGGCACGGGGTGCTCAGTGAGGGTCGGCGGTTCCGCCCGACAGGGGTATCAGCGCGTCTGATGCCCCGATCTCCTGCAGCCGATGGCTGGCGTCCTGCCACTCGTGCGGCGAATGGGAGGGGAGTGGGGCTGACCTGGGGTTTCGCAGGGAAAAGTGCGTTGATGTGGGGAACCTTCCCTCCGCAGTTCTCACGGGGCAACACCGTTTCCCGGGCTCATGGGCCCTGGATGTGCCCTGGGCCGCTCACTCGGCGACTGGGCGCGGGAGTCGAGTGGCTGATGTGACCAGCGTGCCCAGACGCATCCGCTCGGTGACGGCCGCTGCGGCGGTCAGTGTCGGTACGGCGCCGGACCACGGGCCGTCCCGGAAGGTGCGCCAGGAGAGGTGGCCGTAGGTGTAGGCGGTGTGAAATCCGAGGTCTTCGGCGTGCTGCCAGACCTTCTGTCCCTCGCCCCACCTGTGGATGGGAAGGATTACGGTGCTCAGTCGCATGCCTACGACCCTATGTTCTGGTGACTACGAGCAATGCTGAGGGATTTTTACTACACCCCGGTGCGTTGCCAGATCGCGGTGAGCGCGGAAACGGGGTCGGTGTCGGCCGGTGCCGCTGGCCACCATTCGTCGTCGTCCTGGAGGTAGGGGTACCAGCGGGCGTCGGGCCCCAGGCGCAGCTGGATGCCGTGGTCGGGGAGGGTGAGGCGGTTGCGCCAGGCCCTGAGGCGGACGGGGGTGTCGGTCATCTCGGCGAGGGCCGTGGTCAGGCCGGTACGGGCTGCTGTCATCGCTGACGGTTCCGGGCTGTGGGGCTGTTCGACGACGGTGATGCCGGTGGGGCCGCCGTGGCGCCATGCGCGGGTGAGGCGGGCGAAGGCGGTGGGGTGGGCGCCGGTGTTCTGGACCAGGTTGTGGAACCACTCAGGGCCGGGGCCGGTCGCGGCGATGCGTACGGCGTCCTGGTGCTGGGTCAGGTGCAGGGTGGTGGCGTCGCCCGACAGTAGCCGTGCCGCACGTGCTGAGACATCGGTCATCAGGCGCTCCAGGTCGGCGCAGGCCAGGCCGCTGCCGGTCGGTGGGGTGACCGGCAGCGCGGCGTCGTGGGCGGACGGTTCGGGCAGGTCGGGCCACCCCGGGGCGTGCTCGGTCCGGGCGGTCCACGCGGCGTAGGCGCCGACCGCGTGGATACCGGCCGGAGGGGGCGGGGCGTCGGTGGTGCGGCCCGCTGTCCGGCGTGCGCGCAGTTCTGCGAGGACGTCGTCCCGTCCGCGGCCCCGCAGCGCGAACAGTACGAACGGGTCGTCGTCGATGGTGGCGGCGATGGCGTAGCAGAGTGCGGCGGCGTGTTTGCAGGGATGGCCCCAGTCGGGGCAGGAGCATTCGGGGTCGAGCTCGGTGGGTTGCGGGAGGAGGGGGACGCCGGCGTGGCGGGCGTCGTCGATGAGCTCCGCGGGCATCTCACCGTCGAGGAGTGCCGCGAGATGCCCGGCTCGGGCCGCGATGGTGTCGAGAAGGGTGTCCCACTGGGCGTCGGTGAGGACGGGCAGGTGGACGGCGGAGCGGTACGGGCGTGGGCGGCTGCCCTGGACGGCGGCCTTGACCTGGCCGGGGGCGATGGTGACCGCGCCGACCATGCTCTTGCGGGCGTAGGTGCGTCCGCGGGACAGCCGTCCCGAATCCAGGGTGGAGTCCTCCAGGGCCGTCACCCATGCCTGGCCCCACCACGTCGCCGCGAAGGCACGTCTGCCACGGCCGGCTGCACGGCGAGGGCCGGGGACGGACGGGCTCATGACTGCCTTCCCAGGGCGACGAGTTCGGCGAGGTCGGCGTCGGACAGTTCGGTCAGAGTGGCTTCGCCTGAGCCGACGATGGCATCGGCTAGCGCCCGCTTGGCTTCCAGCAGTTTCGCCACCCTGTCCTCCACGGTGCCTTCGGCGATGAGCTTGTGGACCTGGACGGGCTTGTCCTGGCCGATGCGGTAGGCGCGGTCGGTGGCCTGGTCCTCGACGGCAGGGTTCCACCAGCGGTCGTAGTGCACGACGTGAGTGGCGCGGGTGAGGTTGAGGCCGGTGCCGGCCGCCTTCAACGACAACAGGAACACCGGCACTTCGCCTCGCTGGAAGCGTTCCACCATCTCCTCGCGTGCGGTGACGGGCGTGCCGCCGTGCAGGAAGAGGGTGGGGATGCCTCGTTCCGCGAGATGTCTCTCCAGCAGAGCCGCCATCTGCTTGTACTGGGTAAAGACCAGTACTGACTCGCCCTCGGCGGTGATGGTGTCGACGAGTTCGTCGAGGAGGTCGAGTTTGCCCGAGCGGCCGTGCAGGGGGGTGGACTGGCGCAGGTACTGGGCGGGGTGGTTGCAGATCTGCTTCAGCGCGGTGAGGAGCTTGAGGATCAGGCCGCGGCGGGCGATGCCGTCGGCTTCGGCGATCTTCGCCATGGTCTCGCGGACCACTGCCTCGTACAGGCTCGCCTGCTCGGCGGTGAGCGGGACGACGCGGTCGGTCTCGGTCTTGGCGGGCAGTTCGGGTGCGATGCCGGGGTCGGACTTTCGGCGGCGCAGCAGGAACGGGCGGACGAGGCGCGACAGCCGTTCGGCGGCCTGTGGGTCCTCGCCCGACTCGATCGCGCGGGCGTGGCGGTCACGGAAGGCGGCGAGCGGGCCGAGGAGCCCGGGGGTGGTCCAGTCGAGGAGCGCCCACAGCTCGGAGAGGTTGTTCTCCACGGGGGTACCGGTGAGGGCGACGCGGGCGCGGGCGGGCAGGGCGCGCAGTTCGCGGGCGGTGACGGCATAGGGGTTCTTGACGTGCTGGGCCTCGTCGGCGGCGATCAGCGACCAGGCGCTCTTGGCGAGGGCATCGCGGTCGCGGCGCAGGACACCGTAGGTGACCAGGACGATCTCGTCCCCGGCCAGGTCCTTCAGGTGGCGGTCGCCGCCGTGGTAGCGGCGCACGGGAGTGGCGGGCGCGAACCGGGCGGCCTCGCGCTGCCAGTTGCCGAGCAGGGAGGTGGGGCAGACGACGAGGGTGGGGCCCGTGGTGGCGGGGTCGGTCTGACGGTGCAGGTGCAGGGCGAGCAGGGTGATGGTCTTGCCCAGGCCCATGTCGTCGGCGAGGCAGCCGCCGAGGCCGAGCTCGCACATCTCGGCCAGCCAGGCCAGAGCCCGCTTCTGGTAGTCGCGCAGCGTGGCTTTCAGAGCGGCGGGCTGGGTGGCGGGAGTACGGGATTCGGGTTCACGGATACGGGCGACGAGGTCGCCGAGCGCCCCGACCGCAGCACAGGTGATCGTCTTCCCGTCCCGCTCCACCTCGCCGGTCAGCGCGGCACCCAGGGCCTCCATGGGAGTGAGCGATTCCATCCGGCGGCGTCGGGCGCGGGCCACCAGCTTCGGGTCGGCGACCACCCACTGGTCGCGCAGCCTGACGAGGGGACGGCGTGCCTCGGCGAGGACATCCATCTCGGCCTCGGTGAGCGGCTCACCGCCGACCGAGAGCTGCCAGCGGAAGTCGAGGAGGGCGTCGGCGTCGAGCAGACCACCGGCACTGGAGCCGGGCGCGGTGCGCTGCCCGATCTCGGCAGTCGCGCTGAGCGTCTTGACCAGCTCGCGTGGCCAGTGCACGTCGATACCGGCGGCGCGCAGCGTGTCGGTGGCGTCGCCCAGCAGATTGAACGCCTCGCCGTCGGTCGGCCGCAGCTGGTCCGGAGCGGCGTCCTTCAGCAGCCGGTCGAGCGGTGGCCAGACGCGGGCGCCTCGGCGCAGTGCGAGCAGCGTCTCGGTCTCGGCGCGAGGACCTAGGAGGCGCTCGGTCTCGGACGGCTCGTTCCACAACCGTGCGGCCTCTACGACGAGCGCCGGATCCGCCGCGGTGTGCAACTGCAGAACGGCCCGGAACTGCCGGCGCCGCCCCTCGGGCAGGTCGACACGCAGCGAGACGCCGACGTCGGCGGTGAACGCGGCGGCGGTCTCCTCGGCCCACTCGCGCAGGAGGGGCACGGCACGCGCCTCGCGCCAGGCGTACGGCAGCGCCCCCATCGCGAGCGGCGCGGCCGGAGTACGGACCAGGTCGTCCGCGACCGCGTCGCAGAACTGGCGTACCAGCGCGACTGGTTCCGCGATGCGCAGTGGAGCCGGGCCGGGTTCGGGCAGGCAGTGGGCGTGGGGTGGGAAGGCGGCGCCGAGGGCGTCCAGCGTCTGCCGCTGTACGGCGGTGAGGGGACCCGCCTGCCACGTGTCGTAGCCGGCGTCGGTGAGGGCCGGATGGAGACGGCCGTCGGCGAGCAGCCGCAGCGCGAAGCAGGAGGCGGCTTGCCAGGCCGCGGCGGACGGGTGCGCCGGCCGGGCGTCGGCCAGGGCGGCGACAGCGACGGCGGCGGGCAGCGCATAGCCCTCGACTCGGCGGCGCCGGACCGACCGGCCGTGCGGCAGCACCAGTTCCACCGACTCGGATTCGATGCCCTCGGGCACTGTGCCGTCTGCCGCCGCTGCCCCGGTGGGCTTCCAGAGCAGCAGCCGTCCGAGGCGGGCGGGTTCGCCGGGCAAGAACACCGCCGCCCAGCCGCCGTCGAGCAGGGCGACCGCGAAGGCGGTTGCCTCCGGTGTGGCGAGCGGTGGCGTGATCCTTGTGCTGGTGCGTGGTTCTCGTACGACGATCCGTGCCACGCCCATTCGCCCCATCGTGTTCCAGGCGGTCCTCACCGCGTCCCGCTCACCAGGCAGGCCCATCATGGGCGGTCGGCGCAGCCTTGCTCAAATCCGGATGCCGGCGGCTGTTCCCTTTCGGCAGGCATGGCCCCGGTGTGGCTGGCAGTGGGTATGGTGCGCTCGCGTGCGGACGTGTGGCGAGCGACACAACCCGGGGCGCATATCGCAGTATGCTCGGGTCATGGCGGACACCACGCGTATCACTGTGACGCTGCCGAGCGAGCAGGTCGCCGAGCTCAGGAAGCTCACCGACAACGTCTCCGGCTATGTCGCCGAGGCAGTGGCGCGGCAACTGCGGCACCAACTGCTCGATGCCGACCTGCAGCGTCACCAGGAGGAGCACGGGGCCTTCACCGAGGAGGAGTTGGCGGAGGCGCGCTCCAGGATCTTTGGGACGACGAGTACGGGCGGATCGGCCAGTGCGGCGTGAAAGAGCATGTCGAGACGGTCGTACTGGACTCCCAGGGGCTTTCTGCCTGGATCGCCCAGGACCGCAAGATCCTCGCGATGTTCCAGGTGTTCCATGCCGTGGGTGCCGATTTCGTCATCGGTGCCAACACCATCGCGGAAGTCAGCCATGCGCGGGTGAACATGCCTCGGCTGCGGTGGGCGCTCTCGCGAGTCAAGGTCGAGCCGGTGACTGAGGACGCGGCGAAGGCGTCCGCGGAACTGCTCAAGGCCGCCGGTCTGCACGGCCACACGTACGCGATCGACGCGACCGTGGCCGAGGTGGCCCTGCGTCAGCCCGGCCCTGTGGTCATGCTGACCTCCGACGCCGACGACATGGCCCGGTTGTGCGGCGACCGTGTCCGGCTCATCGGCATCTGAGACGGGCAGCTGTGACAGCTGACCGAAAGAAATCTTCGCAGGTCAGCCTGCGATAGGTGAAAAAGCCTTGACTGAGCTGATGTGGTGGAGGTGCCGAATCCTCCTCCGCGAGCCTTCCTCAAGTACCTCAGTGGAGGTTCCGCCTGTGACACCCGCTTTGGATTTTTCTCTGGGCGTGGCTGTGACCTGCGGAAACTTCGACGTTGACGTGTCTGGCCTGGGGAAACACTCCGCCGTAGTGCTCACGTGTGCACGGCGCTTGCCTGCCTCGTGTGTGCTGAGTCCAGGCCGGCGGCCCTTCCCTGACAGGTGCTTGGCGGCTAGGTCGTCGGCAGGGGAGTCGGTGGCATCGTGAAGCATGAACTGGTTGGGGAGTCGTTCGAGGGTGTCAGGGGCTCGGCGGGTCCCGGAGCGCTCAGATATCGAGGGCCTGGACGGGCACACCGATGTGGAGGGATCGGGTCCCGTGCATGCGCTTCCCCCGTCCGGTGCGGGTACGGCAGACGGCGGTGAACTGCGACGTGTTCTGGAGCGCTTTGGCGTCGGCGTCGTGGTGCGCCGGATGGAGGCCGGGTTCGGCCGGTTGCCGTTCTTCTGGCTGGAGCCGCACGACGAGCCACTTGATCCGGCTCATGTCGCTCTGTACCGGGCCGTCCGCTCACGCATCGCTCACGCGCTGCCGGCAGCAGCGCGTGGTCAGACCTGACCGAGGTCGATCTCCACGGGGAAGGGGGCCGCTGCCTTGAGGGCGCCGGTGAACACCTCTCCGTCCCGGTAGGTCTTCGTCGCGGGGTCGAGAACGTAGGTGTACACGAGAGGAACGCCTGTCGCGGCCTGCTCGATCCGCCAGTAGAAGCCGATGTCTGCCTTGGCGTACTGGTCGACCTTCACGATCCGGTCGGTGGTCTCCGAGCCCGGCGACACCACCTCCGCGACCAGCAGCACGTGCTCAGGGCGGGTGGGGGTGATGTCGATCGTGTCCGCGCGGTACACGACGACGTCCGGACGGCGATTGGTGAGCGGGACATCCTGAAGCCGGACGTCGAAGTCCGTGTCGGCGTTCCATTCCGGGCCCGCGGCGGCATCCAGGGCGTTGGCCAGAATCCGGGCCGGCCGGTTGTGCCGCTTGGACGCACTCGGACGCACCACGACCATCCCGTCCACGATCTCGATGCCGGCGCACTGCTCCTGGGACCAGGACTCGTATTCCTCTGCCGTGATCTGCTCATGCATCCACGCCGGGGCCACCATCTCGGCCGTCATGAAGCACCTCCCGGACACTGCGCTGCGGGCCCGATCCCGCCGGACTCAGCCTACTGTCCGCCGTCCGTCCGGGAGGCTGATCTTGCTCACGCCGCTTTCCCGCCGGCCGGCATCCGACCAGCGGGGCCCACGACAAGTGAGGAACCCCGGCAGGCCCCTGGCACGACTCCTTCAAGGAGCTGGAGAACGCGGGTACAGCGGCTTTGCCGCAGGTCGAACCGGTGCTGGTTGATTCTGCCGTGACGACGGACGTTCGTGAGTGCCGAATGCTGCCGCCCGGCGAAGTGGCAGAGCGGGCCGAGGCGTACCGGCACGGAGCCTGTACCCGGTTGCGGATGCCCCCCGTTCTTCGAGGGACAGGCCGCGTCCGGTGCGTTCAGCCTCGGTCACGATCGTCTTGGAGATGATGTGGCTCTGGTTGGCAGCGTGCCGTGCCTCTTTGCGGGCACGTGCCCGCAGCCGCCGCTTAGGATCGTCAAGCAAGCGGTATGGGTTGACGCGTAAAGAAAACAGGGAGGTGGGCGTCGTGCGGCAGAGAGTCGACCTCTATACGCTGCCCCACCTCGTGCGGATGGTGGAGGAAGGCCGCTTCCGGGTCGGAGCGTTCTCCCGCCCCGCAATCTGGGGGCACCGCCAGATCACGGAACTCTTCGACTCCGTCCACCGCGGCTTCCCCATCGGCACGATCACCGTTGCGGAACAGCCTGCCGGGGAAGAGGACTTCCGTATCGCCGGCCTACCCGTCCACGCCTCTCGCGACGGCCAGGCCTGGACCGTCCTGGACGGCGTGCAACGCCTCACCACGCTCGTTGGGGTCTGGCATCATCAGCCCGACCAGGGCGATGACCGCTACGCCGTCTGGTACGACCTGGACAACGACCGTTTTCTTCCGGGCCCGCACCCCGGCGCCCTGCCGGTGAGCGTGGCCTGCAGAGCGGACCGCCTGCGCTCCTGGATCGACACACATCCTTTCCTGACCGAGGACAACATCGCTGAATGCTGGCGTCTGCACACTGCCCTGACGTCCTATCAGGAACCCGTCACCGTACTGAGCGGCATCGAGAGCAGCGAGTCGTTCTCTCTGCTCTTCACCCGCCTCAACGACGCGGGAGTGGGCCTGGCCCGGTCCGACGTCGCGCGAGCCCGCAAAGAAGCCGGCATCCCCACCTCCCCGGTCGCCGGGGAGCAGCCCCTCATCCGGCAGAGCGAACAGCTCGGCTTCGGCCGCCTCCCGGAAGCGCTGGCTGTGCAGTGCCTGCTGGCCGTCGCGCAACCCCGCCGGCGCATTCCACGCAGCGCGCCGCGCCCGCACATGGATGAACTTGCCGTCTCCGCAACGCGTGAAGCCGTCGAGCGTGCCGGTCCCGCGCTGGAGGTGGCCCTGCGGTTCGTGCGCAAGCACGCTCGTATCCCGCACGTCCGTCTGCTGCCCCATCCCGAAATCCTTCCCGTTCTGGTGCGGTTCGTCAGCGTCTTCGGACCGCCCTCCCAACGGCCGCAGGAGCTGCTGCGACGCTGGGTCTGGCGCACCGCCATGCTCACCCCACGGCAGACCAGCGTGCTGGAGGAGGCCATGGAGCCGGTTGCCGGCACTGCGGAATCCGAAGCCGCACGCCTCCTCGAGTCCGTTCCGCCTCCCGGCCCGCGGCCGTTCACGGCTGACCTCACCTCCGTGACGGCGGATCATCCCGAAGGGAGGCTGAACGCTCTGGGGCTGTTGTCCGCCGGCCCGGCCCTGCTCGTGCCCTCGGCCTTCGTCGCGGGGGATCAGCCAGGCGCCCCCCTGTCGGTCAGCAGCCTCCTCACCCCCTGGCTCGACAGCGAGCACGATCTCTTCTGCCGGCTGACACCCCAGCCCCCCGGCGCCTCCCGGCCGACGACCCTGGGCAACTACCTGCTGCACCCCCCTGCCCCCAGCGGGAAGCTGCTGAAGACGGTCACCTCGCCGGACTCCCTGACGGCGTCCCTGCTCGAGGGACACTTCCTGGACCCCCGCGGCATTCAGCTGCTCTCCAGCCGCAGGTATGAGGAGTTCGTCCAGCACCGTGACGGCCTGCTGAAGACAGCGATCACCCATCGGGCCCAGTCCTTTGCCCGATGGGGTTTCAAGGACCGCGGCCGCCTCCCCAGCCTGCCGGACTCCGCACGCGACACACCGAACGGGACGCCATGACGGCCGTCAGCACGGCACGAGCCCGCGTCCTGCTCGACGACCGACACGTGGGAACCCTCCACTACGCCCAGGGCCAGACCTCGTTCGTGTACGAAGACCTGGAGCCCGACCACCCGGTACTGGGCCTGCGCTTCGAGTACGAGCCGGACTACGCCGCACGGCCCGTCACCGGAGTCCCCAGCTGGTTCGCTAACCTCCTGCCCGAACGGGAATCAGGCCTGCGCCGCTGGTACAACCAGCAGCTCGGCCGCCGCGACACCCCCGACTTCCTCCTCCTGCTCCACCTCGGACACGATCTGCCCGGAGCCGTACGGGTCGAGGCCGAGGGCGAGCTGCCCGCCGCCATGACCGAAGCGCTCGAAGAGGCCCAGTCCAGACCGCACCAGCCGAAGATGAGTTTCTCCCTCTCCGGCATGCAGCTGAAGTTCTCCATGACCGCGGACGGCGACGGTTTCCGCCTGCCCGCCCCGCCGCAGCTCGGAGACTGGATCATCAAGCTGCCCAGCAACGTGCACGACCAACTGCCGGCCAACGAGCACGTCATGATGAGCTGGGCGTCCCTGGCCGGCATCGACGTGCCCGAGCACTGCCTCGTGCCGGTGAGTTCGCTGCACGGCCTGCCCGAAGAACATCTCCCGCACGACGGGCTGGTCTTTGCCGTGCGCCGGTTCGACCGGGAGCTCCATCGCCGCATCCACCAGGAGGACTTCGCGCAGGTCCTTGACGCCGCACCGGCAGAAAAGGACCGGGGCTCGCAGGAACTCATCGCTCAAGTCCTGCTGGACAACTGCCCCGAAGACCTCGACGAGTACATTCGCCGCCTGGTGTTCTGCATTGCCGCCGGCAACACGGACGAACACCTCAAGAACTGGTCACTGCGCTACCCCGACGGATACACGCCGCGCCTCTCACCGGCCTACGACCTGGTGGCTGTCACCTCCTACCCGGTCTACCGCCGTGATGTCCTCACCCTGTCCATCGCGGGCCAGGCCGACCCCCGCTACATCACACGTGATCACTTCCAGCGCTTCGCGGATTCCCTCGGCACCGACCCGGCACCCGTCCTGAGCACCGTGGACGAGACCGTCGAGCGACTCCACACCACCTGGCCCCACGTCCAGGACACGCCGCACCTTCCCGCGTTCGTCCGCGACACCATCGCCCAGCGTCTGAAGACCTTGCCCCTGCTGTAAACAAGGGGCAGCACTCGCCGGGCATGTGCGCTCTGTCGCCTCCATGCTCACCCCTTGGTACTTCCGGACGTGCCGCCCAGAGGAAGAGAGGAACCTACGGACGCCGCAGTGGGGCGGCGCAGGGGGCCCGGTGAGGATCGCCGGTTCCATCCGGCATGGGAAACACGTCTGGTGCCCCGCGATGGTTCTTCGACTGCTCGGAGGCCCGGTGGCCGCAGGTGGAGAGCAGGCGCCGTCCACGATCAGTACGTCGCTGGCTGAGTGCCGGAGGAGGCCGAGGCTGTCGGTGATCCGGCCTGCAGCGGGCTTGGGGACACCGAAAAGTGGGGCGAGCTGTGGCAGGGAGAGAGGAAGATTCCAGTACGGCACATTGTGTCGAAGTAGACTTAGACGCATTGTGTCGCAGTCGATGTGTAGGAGAGCGAGTGAAGCAGGATCTGCCGGTCAAGCCTGGCGACGTGGTTGACCGGGACCGGGAGTGGGGTCTGCTTGCGGGGTTCCTCACTGATCCGGATCCGGCGATGCGGCTCGGCATCGTGTCGGGGCGGCGGCGGCACGGGAAGTCGTATCTTCTGCAGGCTCTGTCCGAGCAGGTCGGCGGCCTCTACGTCACCGCCGTCCGGGAGGAGGGCCGGCTTCCCGCGATCCAGCGGTTCAGCGATGCAGTTGCCACCCACGCCGGCCTGCGGCCAGGGAGCCTGCGCCTGACCGACTGGCGTGACGTCCTGTCCAATGCCCTTGAGGTGACCGCCCGTTCGGCGCGCCCGCTCCTGGTGATCGACGAGTTGCCGTATCTGCTCCAGCACTCGCCCGAGATCCCGGGGCTGCTTCAGCAGCTCTACGACGAGCGTCAGCGCGGTGCCCGGCCGGGTGCCGGGCCGGGGCCGCGGCTGATCCTGTGCGGCTCCGCGATGAGCGTCATGCACGAACTGCTCTCGGGGACCAAGCCGCTGCGCGGACGGGCCGTGGTCGATCTGCGGCTGGGTCCCTTCGACTACCGCGACAGCCGGGCCTTCTGGCAGATCGCCGACCCGCTGACCGCTCTGAAGGTGCACGCGGTCCTGGGCGGAGCCCCCGGCTACCGGCCGGTGGCTGCCCGACCGCATCCGGACGACGGCTTCGACACATGGCTGGCCCGGACACTGCTCGACCCGGGGCGGGCGGTGTACTCACGGACCGAGACCGAGTACCTGCTGCGCGAGGACCCGAGGATCACGCAGCACACGCTGTACTACGACATCCTCACCGCGATCGCGAACGGCGCCACCACACCCAGCAAGATCGGCGCCGCGCTGGAACGCCCGCGCAACGCCGTCGCCCACCCTCTCGGAGTGCTGGAATCCACCGGCTACATCCGGCGGGAACAGGACATCCTCCGCTCCAAGCACCCCGTCATCACCCTCGCGGACCCGGTCATCCGCTTCAACCAGCTCATCACACTCCCACAGGCCGCCGCCGTGGAGCAGGGTTTCGCCGAGCAGGTGTGGCAGCAGGCCGCCCCGACCTTCAACTCCAAGATCCTCGGGCCGCACTTCGAAGACCTGGCCCGCGACTTCACCCGCCGCTACGCCCACACCCTGCTGCCCGGCGGACTGCCCGGCCCGGTCGGCACCACCGAGGTCGCCGACCAGGCCGCCCGGACGAAGCACGAGGTCGACGTCATCGCCCTGGCCGCCGGCGAGCGCCCGCAGGCTCCCCGCGCGAAGATCGCGCTGCTGGGGGAGGCCAAGGCGACCGCCGCCCGCCGTGGGACCGGTGACCTGGAACGCCTGGAACGCATTCGTGCCCTGCTCGCCGACCAG
>NZ_JAENRY010000402.1 GCF_016612545.1 Streptomyces sp. MBT65
GCCCTCCGCGCGATGGGCCGTGCGGGCCCGAGGGCATGATCCGGCGCGGCGGATCGCGTTGGCGGCGGCGGGGGAGTTGCGGCGGACCGGGACGCCGGCCCGGGTGGTGGCCGTGTTGCGGCAGCGGCGGTGGGTGGCCGATCAGTCGGGGCTCAACTCCCGGGAGCGGCAGGACAATCTCGCCGGTGCGCTGGAGGTGGTCGCGGGCGGTGCACCGTTGCTCGCGGCTGGTCCGGTGGTGCTCGTCGACGACCTGATGACGACGGGGGCCTCCTTGAGGGAGGCGGCGCGTGCCGTGCGTGAGGCGATCGGGTGCGGCGGAGAAGTTGGCGCGACCGCCGCTGTGTACGCGCGTGTGTCCAGGGAAGGCAGAGAGGAACACAACGAGAGACCGTTGGAGAACGGGAGGAACATGGCACTCAGTGCACCGGGAATCGTGGAGAGGAACGGCCCCGATGGCCTGATCTGCGCAGCGGTGATCGCTGCGTCGCCTGATTCCTTCGAAATAAACCGGAACTGACCGTGCGCTTGCGTCGTTGCAGGTAATCAGAGGGCCAATTCACCTGAACGGAGGTACGCCGCGGTAGAGGGTGACGACATCCGTCCGGGCGAGATATGTTCGGTTGTGAGAGAAAGGCGCAGGCCGCACCTCTCCTATCCGAATGCCGTGCTGCGGGTTTTCTGCAATCACCCGCGGCCATGGGGTGGAGATCTTGCCCATGGGGGAGGAGGAGGTGGAAGTCACCGAGTCCGAGGTTCCGGGGTGACCGGAGCCTGGTGCGAAAGGGAGACGCTCCGCAGCGAAGCGGAGCGATCCGGGAACGGAGTTCTGCGTGGACATCGTCGTCAAGGGCCGCAAGACCGAGGTGCCCGAGCGGTTCCGCAAGCACGTGGCCGAGAAGCTGAAGCTGGAGAAGATCCAGAAGCTCGACGGCAAGGTGATCAGCCTCGACGTGGAGGTGTCCAAGGAGCCGAACCCCCGACAGGCCGACCGTTGTGACCGAGTGGAGATCACGCTCCGCTCCCGCGGTCCGGTGATCCGGGCGGAGGCCTCGGCCAACGATCCGTACGCGGCACTCGACCTCGCGGCGGAGAAGCTGGATGCCCGGCTGCGCAAGCAGCACGACAAGCGCAACACGCGTCGCGGCGCCCGTCGGCTCACCGCCGCCGAGGTCCCCGACCACGTCCCGGGCGCGGCGACGCTCAACGGCAACGGCCACGCCGTCCCGGACGAGCAGTCGGACGGTGTGCCCACCAAGAAGATCGGCTCGCTGGAGGTCAAGGGCGAAGGCCCCCTCGTCGTCCGCGAGAAGACCCACGTCGCCTCTCCGATGTCCCTCGACCAGGCGCTCTACGAGATGGAACTGGTCGGACACGACTTCTACCTGTTCGTCGACTCCGAGACCAAGGAACCGAGCGTCGTCTACCGACGGCACGCCTACGACTACGGCGTCATCCACCTCAGCACGGACCCGATGGTCACGCAGGCGCAACCGCCCGCGGCCGGCGGCACGCTGGGCGGCTGACCCACCCGGCCGACCGCTGAGCCGGTGCCCCTGGAGCGCGTGTGCGCCCCCAGGGGCACCGGTGTGCGACCAGTTCGCGCCCCGCTCCGTGACCGCACCGTCGTCCGGGCATGGAATCATGGCCGTACAGGCCCAACCGGTGGGCCGCTGCCTTGGGTTGGCGATGGCACAGGACCACAGGCCACAGCCTTCAGGGGGAGGAACGATGGCGGACAGCTTCGGACCGATGCATGTCGGGGATACCGACGGCGGCGTCGTCGGCATGGGCCCGGAAGCGGGCTCGACACGCAAGGAGCCGATCAGAGTCCTTGTCGTGGACGACCACGCGCTCTTCCGCCGAGGCCTGGAGATCGTGCTGGCGGCCGAGGAGGACATCCAGGTCGTCGGAGAGGCCGGCGACGGCGCGGAGGCCGTGGACAAGGCGGCGGATCTGCTGCCGGACATCGTCCTGATGGACGTACGGATGCCGAAGCGGGGCGGTATCGAGGCGTGCACCTCCATCAAGGAGGTGGCACCCAGCGCGAAGATCATCATGCTGACGATCAGCGACGAAGAGGCCGATCTCTACGACGCGATCAAGGCGGGCGCGACGGGATATCTCCTCAAGGAGATCTCGACCGACGAAGTGGCCACCGCCATTCGCGCCGTGGCCGACGGGCAGTCGCAGATCAGCCCCTCCATGGCGTCGAAACTGCTCACCGAGTTCAAGTCGATGATCCAGCGCACCGACGAGCGCCGACTGGTGCCCGCGCCCCGGCTCACCGACCGTGAGCTGGAGGTTCTCAAACTCGTCGCCACCGGTATGAACAACCGCGATATCGCCAAGCAGTTGTTCATTTCCGAGAACACCGTGAAGAACCACGTGCGCAACATCCTGGAGAAGCTGCAGCTGCACTCCAGGATGGAGGCGGTCGTCTACGCGATGCGGGAGAAGATCCTCGAGATCCGCTGACCCCGATCCGCTGCCCCCCTCGATCCGCCGACCCTCACGCCAGGAGACGGGCGAGTTCTCCGGCGAGGGGGGCGCGCAGCTCGGGGGCGTCGACCCGCTCCACGCGTACGTCCGTGCAGTCCACCCAGCTCGCGGCCTCGACCAGGGCCTGGGCCACGGACGGGACGGCCTTCACGCCGTCCAGGGTGACCTGCTTGGCCACCAGGGTGCGACCCTCCCGCGCGGGGTCGACGCGACCGACCAGTCGGCCGCCGGCGAGCACCGGCATCGCGAAATAGCCGTAGATCCGCTTGGGCTTGGGGACGTAGGCCTCCAGGCGGTGGGTGAAGCCGAAGATGCGCTCTGTGCGGGTCCGCTCCCAGATCAGGGAGTCGAACGGGGACAGGAGTGTGGTGCGCTGGCGGCCGCGCGGGGGTGTCTCCAGGGCTGCGGGGTCGGCCCAGGCGGGCTTGCCCCAGCCCTCGACCGTGACCGGGACCAGGCCCGAGTCGGCGATCACCGCGTCGACCTGTTCGCCCTTGAGGCGGTGGTAGTCGGCGATGTCCGCGCGCGTGCCGACGCCCAGTGAGACGCCCGCCAGCTTGACCAGGCGGCGGAGGCACTCCGTGTCATCCAGCTCGTCGTGCAGCAGTGGTCGCGGGATCGCGCGCTCGGCGAGGTCGTACACCCGCTTCCAGCCGCGGCGCTCCACGCACACCACCTCGCCGTACATCAGCGCGCGCTCCACGGCGACCTTGGCGCCGGACCAGTCCCACCACTCGCTGGTGCGCTTGGCGCCGCCCAACTCCGTTGAGGTGAGGGGGCCTTCGGCGCGGAGTTGCTTGATGACCTGGTCGTAGGTGCCGTCGGGGAGGTCGTGGTTCCAGTGCGGGCGGTCGCGGTAGGCGCGGCGGCGGAAGGCGAAGTGCGGCCACTCCTCGACGGGGAGGATGCAGGCGGCGTGCGACCAGTACTCGAAGGCGTGGGGTCGTGCCGGAGGCGCGCCAATGGATGCGGGCGTCCAGTACGCGTCCTCGACCGTCTTGCGGGGGACGGCGCCGAGGCGGGCGTAGGGGATGAGTTCGTGGGAGCGGGCGAGGACCGAGATGGTGTCGAGCTGGACCGCGCCGAGATGGCGGAGCACGCCGCGCACGCTCGCGCGGCGGTCGGGGGCACCGAGGAAACCCTGTGCGCGCAGGGCGATGCGGCGGGCGTCGGCTGCCGACAGGTCGGTCGTGGGGCGCGGGGCACTCGTCATGTCTCCGCACGATAGAGGGTGGCACTGACAATGCGGGCTGAGCTGCGGATTCGTCCTGCTACGGCCGGGCGGGCAGATACGGCGCTGTCGACGGCAGCCCCAGGTCCGACGGGAGCAGGGAGCCCACCCAGCAGTCCCGTCGTACGCCCTTGTTGTTGATCGCGGAGCGGAGTGTGCCCTCGATGGTGAAACCGGCGTGCTCGGCCACCGCGCGGGAGCCCTTGTTGCCGACCTCCGCGCGCCATTCCACGCGGTCGATCGACAGCCGGGTGAAGGCCCAGCGGGAGACGGCGACGGTGGCCTCGGTGATGTAGCCGTTGCCGCGGTGCCGCTTCGTCGCCCAGAAGCCGACCTCGCCGACGCCCAGGGAGCGCATCGTGATGGCGAGCATGCCCACCAACTCCCCTTCGGGGAGAAAGACACCGAAGGTGAACATCGAACAGTTCGCCCAGCCCTCGGGGACCAGCTGCTCGGTGAAACTCCGCGCGTGCTCCAGGAGATAGGGCGAGGGGATCGTCGTCCAGCGCTGGATCTCGGGGTCCTGGGCGGCGGAATACACGACATCGGTGTCCTGCGGGCCGACGCCGCGCAGGAGCAGACGGTCGGTCGTGAGCGTGACGGGTTCCATCGGCCGATTCTGCTCGGGGGCGCACAAGGACGCCATCCTTTCGCGCTGTGTGAGCGGGTGATCACATTTCGCGCAATTCCTCGGAACGACGCGGCACCATCGGCGACCCCCGGCCGTTGTCCCTTTGAAGCAGTTTTGAAGTAGTGGACGGTCGGCGTCCCCGGCAGGCTCCCGGCGTGGCGGGGTCCTCGCATACGATGGCCGTTGCTCAGCCATGTCATTGGAAACCGACCGTCCCAGGCCCGACCGGCAAGGAGACCAACCCCCGTGTCCGTCCTCTCGAAGATCATGCGTGCAGGCGAAGGCAAGATCCTGCGCAAGCTGCACCGCATCGCGGACCAGGTCAAGTCCATCGAAGAGGACTTCGTGGACCTCTCCGACGCCGAGCTGAAGGCCCTCACCGAGGAGTACAAGCAGCGCTACGCCGATGGTGAGACCCTGGACGACCTGCTGCCCGAGGCGTTCGCCACCGTGCGCGAGGCCGCCAAGCGTGTCCTCGGCCAGCGCCACTACGACGTGCAGATGATGGGCGGCGCCGCCCTGCACCTCGGCTACGTCGCCGAGATGAAGACAGGCGAGGGCAAGACCCTGGTCGGCACCCTGCCCGCGTATCTGAACGCCCTCTCCGGAGACGGCGTCCACATCATCACGGTCAACGACTACCTGGCCGAGCGCGACTCCGAGATGATGGGCCGCATCCACAAGTTCCTGGGCCTCGAGGTCGGCTGCATCCTCGCCAACATGACCCCGGCCCAGCGCCGCGAGCAGTACGCGTGCGACATCACCTACGGCACGAACAACGAGTTCGGCTTCGACTACCTGCGCGACAACATGGCCTGGTCGCAGGACGAACTGGTGCAGCGCGGCCACAACTTCGCGATCGTCGACGAGGTCGACTCCATCCTCATCGACGAGGCCCGTACGCCGCTGATCATCTCCGGCCCGGCCGACCAGGCCACCAAGTGGTACGGCGACTTCGCCAAGCTGGTCACCCGCCTGAAGAAGGGCGAGGCGGGCAACTCCCTCAAGGGCCTGGAGGAGACGGGCGACTACGACGTCGACGAGAAGAAGCGCACGGTCGCCATCCACGAGGCCGGTGTCAGCAAGGTCGAGGACTGGCTGGGCATCGACAACCTCTACGAGTCGGTGAACACCCCGCTGGTGGGCTACCTGAACAACGCCATCAAGGCCAAGGAGCTCTTCAAGAAGGACAAGGACTACGTCGTCATCGACGGCGAGGTCATGATCGTCGACGAGCACACCGGGCGTATCCTCGCCGGCCGCCGCTACAACGAGGGCATGCACCAGGCGATCGAGGCGAAGGAAGGGGTGGACATCAAGGACGAGAACCAGACCCTCGCCACGATCACCCTGCAGAACTTCTTCCGCCTCTACAGCAACCTCTCGGGCATGACCGGTACGGCGATGACCGAGGCCGCCGAGTTCCACCAGATCTACAAGCTCGGCGTCGTCCCGATCCCGACCAACCGGCCGATGGTCCGCAAGGACCAGTCCGACCTGATCTACCGCACCGAGGTCGCGAAGTTCGAGGCGGTCGTCGACGACATCGCCGAGAAGCACGAGAAGGGCCAGCCGATCCTCGTCGGTACGACGTCGGTCGAGAAGTCCGAGTACCTCTCGCAGCAGCTCGCCAAGCGCGGTATCCAGCACGAGGTGCTGAACGCGAAGCAGCACGACCGCGAGGCGCCGATCATCGCCCAGGCCGGCCGCAAGGGCGCCGTGACGGTCGCCACCAACATGGCCGGCCGCGGTACGGACATCAAGCTCGGCGGCAACCCCGACGACCTCGCCGAGGCGGAGCTGCGCCAGCAGGGCCTCGACCCCGAGGAGCACATCGAGGAGTGGGCCCACGCCCTGCCCGCCGCGATGGAGCGGGCCGAGCAGGCGGTCAAGGACGAGTTCGAGGAGGTCAAGGACCTCGGAGGCCTCTACGTCCTCGGTACCGAGCGGCACGAGTCGCGTCGTATCGACAACCAGCTGCGCGGTCGCTCCGGCCGTCAGGGCGACCCGGGCGAGTCCCGCTTCTACCTCTCCCTGGGCGACGACCTGATGCGGCTGTTCAAGGCCCAGATGGTCGAGCGCGTGATGGCGATGGCGAACGTCCCGGACGACGTGCCGATCGAGAACAAGATGGTCACGCGCGCGATCGCGTCCGCCCAGTCGCAGGTCGAGCAGCAGAACTTCGAGACCCGCAAGAACGTCCTCAAGTACGACGAGGTCCTCAACCGTCAGCGCGAGGTCATCTACGGCGAGCGTCGCCGTGTTCTGGAGGGCGAGGACCTCCAGGAGCAGGTCGTGCACTTCATGGACGACACGATCGACGCGTACATCACCGCGGAGACCGCCGAGGGCTTCCCGGAGGACTGGGACCTCGACCGGCTGTGGGGCGCGTTCAAGCAGCTCTACCCGGTGAAGGTCACCGTGGAGGAACTGGAGGAGGCGGCCGGGGACCGGGCCGGTCTGACCGCCGAGTTCATCTCCGAGTCCATCAAGGACGACATCCACGAGCAGTACAAGGAGCGCGAGGAGCAGCTCGGCTCCGAGATCATGCGTGAGCTGGAGCGCCGGGTCGTGCTGTCGGTCCTGGACCGCAAGTGGCGCGAGCACCTCTACGAGATGGACTACCTCCAGGAGGGCATCGGGCTGCGCGCGATGGCCCAGAAGGACCCGCTGGTCGAGTACCAGCGCGAGGGCTTCGACATGTTCACCGCCATGATGGACGGCATCAAGGAGGAGTCCGCCGGCTATCTGTTCAACCTGGAGGTCCAGGTCGAGCAGCAGGTCGAGGAAGTCCCCCTGGAGGACGACAAGCCGTCGCTCGAGAAGGAGGACACGGTGCCCGCGCAGGCGAGCGCCCGTCCCGAGATCCGCGCCAAGGGGCTCGACGCTCCGCAGCGGCCGGACCGGCTGCACTTCTCCGCGC
>NZ_JAENRY010000403.1 GCF_016612545.1 Streptomyces sp. MBT65
CCACCGCAACCGTCCCATCGGCCGGCCGGAGAGTGGGCGCCCGGTCGGCCGATGGGACGGTTGCGGTGGATGCTCTGGGTCGGCGGTGACCGTGTGTGGCGGCGCTGAGCCGGTGCCTGTGTTCGGCGGCGCAGAGCCCGTGCCCGTGTACGGCGGCGACGGGTTGGTGCCCTGGATCGGGCGCGGGTCGGGGTCAACGGAGTCAGGGCGGTTGTCGTCGGCGGAGGGCGGAGTCTGGTGGTGCATGGGCGGCTTCTTCTGCGCTCTGTGCGCCTCAGACGTGTTCGGCGCCGGATGGACGGTTCCGGGAGGACAGGGGCTGTCCGGCGACACGACCCGTTCAGGCGTTCCGCCACTCAGGTGAACGGAGCCGGGCTCCTCCTGGTCACGCCCGCGGCCTGGGAAGCCGACCGAATGGCGGCGCGGCGGCAGGGTTGGACAACTGGCGCCCATCCCCCGGCTCCGGTGGCCTCCGACCCGGCGCTCGGTCCCCCGGTCACACGCACCCGTTTCTCGCGCCGGGTGCCCCTCAGCGAGTCCGGCGCAGGCCCGCGCGCTGGGGACACCGACCGCTCGTCGAGTCGCCGCCCGCATCCGGAAGATCCGGTGCAACCAGGCTCTGAGGGTGCCGAGCCGACCACTGGACCGGTGAGGTTGCCTGCCGCTCCCCCAGCCCTTGATCACCCGTCCCCCTCGATTCCGGTGCTCCCCGGCTGCGGCGCCTCCGAGCAGGTGTCGTGGCGCTGCGAACCGCCCTTCCCGGAGGTGCGCGAACGTGTGCTGCCGGGGCGTGCGGTGCCCTGTGCCGGTGTGCGCGGACGGGATCCGTCCGTTCCGGACCGGCGGCCGTCCGCGCCCGAGAGTCGGGGACGGCCCTCGACTCCCTCGGCGGTGCGTGTACGTCGCCGACGACGGGAGGCCGCGGGCGAGGCCTCCAGGGCCGGAGCGTCGCCGGGATCGCTCGCGCCCTGCCGTAGGGACCCGTCGGCGGACTCCACGCCGCCCACCGCCCCTGCAGCGCGCGTCGCGTCTGCAACTACCGCCGCCCTTGCGGCTGCCGGTGCTCCTCCAACTCGCGTCGCTTCTCCGGCTCCAACCATCTCTCCGGCTCCCGCCGCCCTTCCGGCGCCCGTCATTTCTGCGACTCCCGCCGCAGCGCCCCGGGCGCCCGTCGTCCCTCCAGCTCCAGCTCCCGCGCCCCCTGCAACACCCGCTGCCTCGCCGACTCCCGCCACTTCGCCAACTCCCACCACTCCCGCACGCCCCACCCGTTCCGCCCGCAGGCAGCGCCGGATCGACTCCGGGTCCAAGCCCTCGTTGCAGGCCTGGTGCAGGAGGCGGGCGAACAGGTAGTCGGGATCCGCGCCCAGGGCCATGGCCAGGGCCTCCCTGGCCTCAAGGTCGTCGCCGGTGGACCAGGCAACCCAGCCTGCGAGCGTGAGAGGAGCCGCCGCGTGTTCCCGGTACGGTCCGACGCAGCGGCGGGCCAGTGCGCGCCAGAGACGCAGGGCCGGTACCGCGTCGTCGCCCTCCATCCATTCGGCGGCGCGATCGCGGGTCGTACGGTCCTGGAGTCCGAGGATCAGCGTGGCGGCTTCGTCGTGGGCAAGCAGCGCGTCGTCGCGGTAGTCCGAGTGGAGTGCACCGGACACGAGCGGTGACGCGGCGAATCGCCTCATGATCCGCTGGGCGAGGTCCAGAGTCTCCTGCGCCACGTCCACCCGGCCGACCTCGTCGAGAATCCTCGGAACGATTGCCATGCCGGCGGCATCCAGAGCGACTTCCTGCTGAAGCGCGGCTGCCGTCTCCCAGGGCAGCAACCTGGTGCGCAACTCCCTCAGTGTGCCGCGCACTTGGAGTCCCGCGTAGGTCGCCGCCGCAGCGAGTACGGAGGTGCCCGGCAGACCCATCGGGGATCCGTCGACCGGGCAGCATCCCTCGATCGGGCAGCAGTACGACCAGAAGCGGCCGTCCGAGATGCAGAGCGCCTCGATCACGGTCACGTCGAGTCGGCCGCACTCGGTGCGCAGCTTCTGCACGAGCGGGCGCAGGCGTTCCATGACCTGGCGTCCCGACTCTCCCGGCGCCGGTTCCTGACAGACGTAGGCGATCATCTGCTCGGGCCGGGTTCCCCTGCGCTCGCTGCCGGTCACGAGGCCGTGGGCCAACTGCCGTGCCACGGAGGCCCAGTCGTCCGGGCCGGCGGGAATGCCGAGCCGGGCCCTGCCGCCGAACCGGCCCCGGCCGCCCCGATCGTGCAGGGCGACAAGGACGATGCTGTCCTCGGGGCGGTACCCGAGCAGATAGGGCAGGGCGTCGGCGAGTTCGGCGGGGGTGCGCAGGGTGACCTGGTGCTCGGCGCCGTGTCGCTCGTACGCGGTGGGTTCGATGTCGCCGTTTTCGGAGGATCCGGTCGTTTCGCTGTGATTCGTCATGCGTCGACGATCTCGCGGATCACGAAGTTCCGCTTGGGCCTGTGGATAAGTCCGGTCAGGGACACGCCACATGGGGTTCGGTATGCCCAAGTCGGCCCGCGCTACCGGGACATCGGGACCGTACTCAGCGCTGGCTCCACCACCCGACAGCGATCGCGCCATCACCCGACGAGGAGCAGCCGCCGAGCCGCGTCAGTCGCCGCCGGAACTCGCCCCGCCCCCAGCCGGAATCACCGCGCCCGCATGCCGAATCACCTCGTTCGCAGGGCAGCGACGACGGTCCCGAAAAGGAAATCTCAGCCCGCCGCCGCAAGCACCAGCGGAAGAACCTGTTCGCTGCCTGCCCGGCGGAGCAGACGGGCGGCGACTGCCAGAGTCCAGCCGGAGTCGGTGTAGTCGTCCACGAGCAGGACGGGTCCAGGAGAGGCGGCAAGGGCGTCGGCCAGTTCCCCCGAGACCGCGAAGGCGTCGGACAGGGCCCTGAGGCGTTGGGCGGAGTTGCTGCGGCGTGCCGCGTGCGTGCCGTCCGGTCCGGTGTACGTCAGCGTGCCCAGAAGAGGGAGGCGGCCGATGGTCGCGATGCCCTGGGCGAGGGAACCGACCAGTTGCGGGCGGGCCAGGGACGGTACGGCCACGACCCCCACAGGTCGGGCGGAGGGATCCGTGACGTTCGGTGCCCAACCGCCCGGAGAGCGCGCCCAGTCGGCGAGGACCGCCACCGCGGCCTTCAGGACGTCGTCGGGGACGGGACCGTCGGGCGCGTTGTCGGCCAGCAGCGGGCGCAGCCGGTTGCCCCAGCCGATGTCGGAGAGCCGGCCCAGGGCGCGTCCTGTGGAGCACTGGTCCTTGGCCGGGATGCGGCCCTTGAGGTCGACACCCAGCGCTGCCATCCCGGTCGGCCACATCCGGCGCGGCTCCATCTCCACGCCCGGGCGGTCCAGTTCCTTCGTCGCCCCGGTCAGGGTGTCCGCCGAGACCGAGGAATCGATCCAGGCGCCGGCGCAGTTGTCGCAGCGGCCGCATGGCACCGCGCCTTCGTCGTCCAGTTGTCGGCGCAGGAACTCCATCCGGCACTCGGACGTGCTCACGTAGTCGCGCATCGCCTGTTGCTCGGCCGCGCGCTGCTTGGCCACCCATGTGTACCGCTCGGCGTCGTACACCCACTCCGCGCCCGTGGCCGCCCAGCCGCCCTTCACACGCCTGACCGCCCCGTCGACGTCCAGGACCTTCAGCATCGTCTCCAGTCGGCCGCGCCGTAGGTCGACCGCCGTCTCCAGGGCGGGCACGGACAGCGGCCGCCCCGCGTCGGCGAGGGCGGCGAGGGTCTGCCGGACCTGTGTCTCGGGCGGGAACGCCGTATCGGCGAAGTAGCGCCAGATGGCCTCGTCCTCGCGACCCGGCAGAAGCAGCACATCGGCGTGGGCCACACCGCGCCCCGCACGACCCACCTGCTGGTAGTAGGCGATCGGCGAGGAGGGTGAGCCGAGGTGGACCACGAAGCCCAGGTCGGGCTTGTCGTAGCCCATGCCCAGTGCCGATGTGGCGACCAGCGCCTTGACCCGGTTCTCCTGGAGGTCGATCTCGGCCTGCAACCGGTCGGCGTTCTCCGTCTTCCCGGTGTACGAGGCCACCTTGAAGCCGCGTTGCCGCAGGAAGGCGGTGGCTTCCTCGGCGGCGGCCACGGTGAGCGTGTAGATGATCCCCGAGCCGGGCAGTTCGTCCAGGTGCTCGGCGAGCCACGCCAAACGGTGCGCTGCGTCCGGCAGTTGGACCACTCCCAGCCGCAGGCTCTCCCGCTCCAGCGGACCGCGCAGCACCAGGGCCTCGCCGGCGCCCGTGCCCAACTGCTCGGCCACGTCGGCGGTCACGCGCGCGTTGGCGGTCGCGGTGGTGGCCAGCACCGGTACACCGGCGGGCAGTGCGGCCAGCATCGCCCGCAGCCGCCGGTAGTCGGGGCGGAAGTCGTGTCCCCAGTCGGAGATGCAGTGCGCCTCGTCGACCACCAGGAGGCCGGTCGTGGCGGCGAGCTTGGGCAGCACCTGGTCGCGGAAGTCCACGGAATTCAGCCGTTCGGGACTCACCAGGAGCACGTCGGTCTCGCCCCGCTCGACCTCTCCGTAGATGTCGTTCCACTCCTCCGGGTTGGCCGAGTTGATGGTGTGCGCCCGGATTCCGGCCCGTGCCGCCGACTCGACCTGGTTGCGCATCAGCGCCAGCAGCGGCGAGATGATCACCGTAGGTCCGGAGCCACGTCGGCGCAGCAGGGCGGTGGCGACGAAGTACACCGCCGACTTGCCCCAGCCGGTGCGCTGCACCACCAGGGCGCGCCGGCGCTCCTCCACGAGAGCGGCCACCGCCTGCCACTGGTCCTCACGCAGCCGCGCCGTGCCGCTCGGGTCACCGACGAGCTCGGCGAGGATGGCGTCGGCTTCGGCACGCAGCTCCTGGTTGCTCATGTCCCCATGCAACAGCACGCCACTGACAACGGCCCAATCCCCCGCCGTGGCTCAGCGCGCGGGCCCCGTGCCCGCACCCGGGCCGACCGGCGCCCTATGGACCTCGCGCACATCAATGGCGTACGAAAGTGTTGTGCTCGAACGTCCCAGGCGTCGCCGGGTGACGCAGAGGGTAGGGATATAAGCCACAGACCGGCAGATAAGGGTCTGTGGCCCCATTTGCTCGTTGCCGCATCCAAGTTCGACAGGAAGAATTGGAGTCCGCTCCCCGCACGGCTCGTCCGTGATCCGGTAGGGCTCTGCTGCGGTGTGCGCTCCCCCCAATCCGACCTCGCCCGTAGTGTGGGCGCGTAGCCGAAGGGAGGACCGTGACCTTCGGATTCGCTCCGTCCTCCGCGGCATCCACGTCGACGTCTGCCGACCTGTCCGCCGCTTCCGCCAACCCCCTGGCTCGTCTGCTCGAACCCTCCGAATGGGCCGCCGCCGGAATCCCGTTGCTGCGCAATCCGCGCGAGGTCGTCAGCGGGCTGCACTCCCGGCATCGTCCGAGACCGGCGACCGCGATCGTCGCCGTCCTCGATCCGGACGAGCGGCTGCTCGCGAGCGCCTCGTTCGTCCGGCGGTCCGCCCCGGCCGACGGCTGGATGTTCCGCAACGCGCTGCTCGCGCAGCTCCGTCGTGTCATCCCGCACGATCTGCGCCGCCGCACTCCGGTGCGCACGGCCGTGCTGCTCTACTGCCGTGAGGGCGACGGGCGTTGGACGGAGGAGGACGGCGCGTGGATGTGGGGGCTGCGGGACGCCTGCACCCTGCACGGGCTGCGCTGCGGGGCCTACATCACGCTGACGCGTGACGGCTGGCAGGTGCTCGGCGAGGGGCGCGGCGGCCGACGGCCCAGCGCGGACTCCACGCCGGAACCTTTCGCCATGTCCGAGGTACCGCCCCTGCTGCCCCGCACCGGCGGCGCCGCCTCGGAGGTCATGCGCCGCGCCGCGGCCCGCTGAAACCCGGTCCGGGCGCCGAGCCCGGACCGCGCGTCGGCACCACGGGGATTCCGTACGGCGCCCAGCAGACCTGGGTGGAGTCTCCGGCGTGCCCGGTCACGGTGTGGCGCGCACGGACGAAAAGTACGCGCGCGGACAGCACATTTCACGGACCGCACCAGAAATCCGCGCACGCTGAACGGCTCACCGTGCACAGACCACCGCGACGGCGTTCATCCGACCGCCGTCGCCCGCCGAAAGCCTTCCGGGAATTCCCGGAAGGCTCAGACGCCCGCGCCCAGCACCGAGTTGATCTGCTGCGGGTCGCCGCAGACGATCAGGAGGGTGCCGGCCCGGCCGAGGGCCAGGGGCAGGGCGGTGGTGGCAACGGCGGCTGCGCCTCCGTTGACGGCGACCACGACGACGGGACGGGACGCCGCCCGGCCCGCGACGGCGGCGTCCGCGTAGAAGACGTCGTCGCGCGCGTCGTGCTGAGCCCAGTAGGAGGCTTCGCCGAAGGACAGTTCGTGGGCGGCCCACGGGTGCGGTTCGCCGGTGGTGATCACCAGCACGTCACCGGGGGCACGACCCGACTCCAGGAGCAGGTCGACGGCTTCCTCCGCAGCGTCCAGCGCGCCCTCGGCCGAGGCCGGGATCAGCTGGATCTGCGGAGTCGCCACAGCGGTGTCGGAGGAGGCGGGAACAGCCGGACCCGCGGGTCCGG
>NZ_JAENRY010000404.1 GCF_016612545.1 Streptomyces sp. MBT65
TTGCGCGAACGCGCCCTGCGTGAGCCCGCGGACTCACGCAGGGCGCGTTCGCGCAACCAGGTCCGCAGAGCGTCGAGCGGCGCTGTTCGCTCCGGCCGCTCACGCACCGCGCCGACCAGGCCGGAGCGGATCTCGTCGTCCATGTCGAAGACGAGCGACTCCTTGGTCGGGAAGTGCTTGAAGAGGCCGCTCATCGACAGGTCAGCGGCCTCGGCGACGTCCTTGACGGTGACCTGGTCGTAGCCGCGTTCGAGGAAGAGTTCCAGCGCGGCGTCGGCGATCACCGTCCTGGTCTGCGCCTTCTTGCGCTCTCTGCGTCCGGTCGCGGCCTCGGTCATGCCCGCAGTCTACCCACACGGACTGAAACAACCCATCCAGTTGTGTCGTTCCAGATTTAGAGCAACACTACTAGTGCTCTTGTTCTCGTACAGAGGGGAAGCGATCGGCATGCCCGCGGCCGGCCCCCAAGGGCAGCCCAGCGATCGCGCAGCGGACAACGATCCGCCGCTTCAGTACACGTTCCCAGCCCAAGGAGCACGACCATGGACACCGATGTGATCATCGCGGGCGCAGGCCCCGCCGGACTGACGCTCGCGGCCGAACTGGCCCTCGCCGGCGTACGTCCGACCGTCGTCGAAGCACTCGCCGAACGCAGCGGGCAGAGCAAGGCGATGAACCTCCAGCCCCGCACCGCCGAACTCCTCGCGCTGCGCGGCCTGCTCCCGGCCGCCGACGAACAGGCGATGGGCCGGATCGACGGCGGGCACTTCGCCGGCGTCCCGCTCGACTACACCGCACTGGAGACCCGCTACCCCTACCAGGTCGGCATCCTCCAGGCACGCGTGGAGCAGATCCTCGAAGACCGCCTGGCCGCCCTCGGCGGCAAGGTCCACCGGGACCGGCGCCTGACCGGCTTCGAGCAGGACGACGACGGCGTGACCGTCCATGGCCCCCAGACCCTGCGAGCGCGCTACTTGGTCGGCTGCGACGGCGGACGCAGCACCATACGCAAACTGCTCGGCACCGGGTTCCCCGGCACCGACGCCACCCGCTGGAACACCGTCGCCGACGTCGTCCTCGGCGCGGGCACGGCGGCGCCGCCGACCGTGGTGACCAGGATGGGCCAGGCCCGACGCGTGCGGCCCGACGGAAGCTTCGCCAGCGTCGTACCGATCGGCGAGCCGGGCCTGTACCGGTTCGTCTACTCCGGCGCCGCCGACGACCCCGCCGAGGACCCCACCCACCAGGAGGTGACCGACCGCTTCCACACCTTCTACGGCGACGAATACGAGCTCGTCACCATCCGCTACGCCTCCCGGTTCAGCAACGCCGCCCGCCAGGCCGAGCGCTACCGCGTCGGCCGCGTCTTCCTGGCCGGCGACGCCGCCCACGTCCACCTGCCCATCGGCGGCCAGGGCATGAACCTCGGCATCCAGGACGCCTTCAACCTCGGCTGGAAACTCGCCGCAGTCCTGACCGGCCGCATGCCCGAAACCCTCCTGGACACCTACGAGTCCGAACGCCACCCCGTCGGCGCCCAAGTCCTAGACGCCATCCGCGCGCAGGCCGCCGTACAGACCCCCGAACCCGGCCCCAGGGCCATGCGCGAACTCCTCACGACCTTCCTCGCCGTGCCCGCTACCAACCGCCTCGCGGCAGGAATGAGCAGCGGACTGGACATCGACTACGGCGGCCCCGGCCACCTCGGCACCCGCCTGCCCGACTTCCCGATCCGCGACGGCTGGGCCGGCGACCTGTTCCACACCGGCCGCGGAGTACTCCTGACCACCGACGAGAAACACCTCGCCCCTGCCCGCCCCTACCGGGATCGAATCACCTCCGCCCTGGTCGAGCACCTGCCCTGGGACGGCACAGAAGCAGTCCTGGTCAGGCCCGACGGATACATATGCGCGATCACACCCGGCGATCAGATCGACCAAGCGCTTCCTCTTTGGTTCGGCACCATCAACTGACCAGCCCCGGCACCGCTCACGCTGCCGGAATCGACCTCACTCGCCATGCCTGCACCGACGGCGGCCGGGAGGAGGAAATACAGGACGGTGTTCAGCTTGTCCGCGAACACGCTCGTGGCGCCCTGCCCAGTACGGGCCCAGCCCTCCGGTACCTTCACCGTGAAACCGGTGAAAACCACTGGCGAGCCGGTACGCCACGTACACCTGGTTGTCGGGGATGTCGCCGGGTGGATTCGACTCGGTGGGCGCGGGGGTCGAACCTGCGTTTCCCGCACCGGCCGGGGCGGCGGACGTAGCGAACCCCGTGTGCGAACCGGAGCCTGAACAACCGGTGATCACCGCCGCGACCAGGGCCAGTCCTACGGCGGCGGATGTGCGTACAGGTGCTATGGCCACTGTCCTCCCGGAGAGCCTGCGAACCGGGATCGGTCATGGCACCGACGCTGGGAGGCGGCCGGTTAACGCCCGGCACGCCGAGGGTTAGAGGACGCCGGGCCGCGGTTCCGGAGGGGGTGGGGTCGCTGGGACGACTCGGCGAACTGACAGATCGATTCGCTCTACCGCGCCGACAACAAGTACCGGCACGTGCGGTAACCCCGCTTCCTACTGTTCGCCAAGACCGGCGGCATCCCTCGCATCCGGGGTGCATGTGGTGATCGTCGCTTACGAGCACCAGCTGCGGACCTGTGGACCTGACGCGCTAGGACACCGCCGGGGACGCGGGCCGCAGTCTGGCGACGACCCGGTTGGCGGCCGTCTTCTGCAACAGCCCGTAGGCGAGCACCGGCAGCAGCAAGTGGGGCTTGTCGGGCAGCGAGGTCGTGATCAGTACCGCGCTCGCGCTGCTGTTGTTCATGCCGCAGGCCAGGGTCAGCGACGAGGCCACCGGGGCGTCCAGTCGCAGGAGGCGAGAGGCCAGACGGCCGAGTACGAAGGACAGGACGCACACCAGGGTGGCCACGGCGAGGGCGGCGGTGAACAGCAGCGGACGCGGGTGGGCCAGGAAGGAGCCGAGGGCGCCGCTGGCGTTGACATAGGTCAGGACCAGCGAGCCGGCCAGGGCCGAGGGCACCACGGCCCGCAGGAGACGGCCGTACCAGGACGGCGACAGTACGAGCGCACACAGGAGGCCCGCGGCGCAGGGCAGGACAACGGTGGCGAGGGTGAACGCGCTGTTCGCGGAGCCGCTCGTACTCGTGAGCGTCCGTGCGTAGCCGCCGCTGAGCAGCGGCGCCAGAGCCGCCAGCAGGAGCGGCGTGGTGAGAGGACTGAGCAGGGTGGAGGCGAGGACGAGTCCGACCATGGTCGGCTGGTCCCCCTCCCCTTTGGCGGTCCATACGGTGGCGCCGGCGGCCACGGGCATGGCCACGATCAGGATCATCGCGGTGAGCAGTCCACTACCGCCGTCGGAGTCGGGGGTACCGCGCAGCAGGAAGGCGACGAACGGCACGACGAGCAGCGGAATCGCGAGATGCAGTGTGAGTCCGGCCAGCATCGCCTTGGGGCGCCGCAGCACGCGGCCGAGCGCGCGCACCGGTACCTGGAGCCCGGCCGAGAAGAGCACCAGGGAGAGCAGGAGCGAGGTGGTGTGCAGTGTCAGATGGGCCGGTCCGCCCAGCGGGACGGCGTGCGGGCGGCGCAACCGCAGGCCCGCCCCCGGTAGCAGCAGAGCGGCGGCATAGGAGACGATGACGGCGCGGCCGAGCCGACGGCGCAGCCAGTTCGTGGCACGGTCGATGGGCGGTTGGGAAAGGGGCGGAGCGTTCACGGCGGCCTACTTCTGTCACGAGGGCAGGGGCGGGAGGGGACGCCGATATGTGCGGGTGGGACAGGTGGATGTACATGAGGACATCCTTCCCGGCTGGTACGTGTGGGGCAGGTGATCAGCACGCGCAGTCAGGATGCGTTCAGGTGACCGCTGGCACGGTCGGGCCTCATGACCTACGAACTGTCCGACACACCGGAAGCCGCACAAGACGCCGGCGGTCCCGGCTGGCACCCTCACCGCCTCCGCCTCAACAAGGTTCCCGAGATCACCCTGTACTTCTGGGTGATCAAGGTGCTGTGCACCACGGTCGGCGAGACCGCGGCCGACCTGCTCAACGAGAAGGCCGGGCTCGGCCTGACCGGCGTGTCCGTACTGATGAGCGCGCTGCTCGCGGTCGTCCTGGTCGTCCAGTTCCGGACCACCGCCTACCGCGCGGGCGTGTACTGGCTCGCCGTCGCCCTGATCAGCGTGGTCGGCACACTCATCAGCGACAACCTCACCGACAACATGGGCGTCCCGCTGGAGACCACCACCACGGTGTTCGGGATCGTCCTCGCCGTCGTGTTCGTCGTCTGGTACCGGCGCGAGCGGACCCTGTCCATCCACAGCATCAACACCACCAGCCGCGAGTCCTTCTACTGGCTGGCCGTGCTGTTCACCTTCGCCCTCGGCACGGCGGCCGGCGACCTGGTCTCCGAGCGCATGGACCTCGGATACTGGCTCTCGGCCGTCCTGTTCGCCCTGGCCATCGGCGCCGTCGGCATCGCCCACTTCGCCCTGGGCCTGGACGCCGTGTGGAGCTTCTGGATCGCCTACATCCTCACGCGTCCGCTGGGCGCCTCGATCGGCGACTACCTCTCCCAGCCGACCGGCGACGGCGGCCTCGGCTTCGGCACCGTCGTCACGAGCGTCCTCTTCCTGGCCGTCATCCTCGGCATGGTGGTGTTCCTGACAGTGACCCGCAAGGACGTCATCGACCGCGATCCCGCCGCGGGACAGATCGCCTGAACAGCACGGGAGGCGTTCAGGAAGCGTTCAGGGATTGATCGACAGAGTCGGACCCGGCGGCCGTCCCCCACGGCCCGACCACGCGTCACAGGGCGCCTGTTTCCCTCGCGGGAACGGGCGCCCTTCCACACCCCCCACGCAGAACAGGAGTGTCCGGCACCTTGGAGATTCCGGAAGCCCTCACCGACACCGAAGCCGCCCGTACGCACCAGCGGACCGTGGCCACTGCCAAGTCGGTGACGAAGAAGCTGCCCGAGGTCACCCTCACCTTCTGGATCATGAAGATCGCGGCGACGACGCTGGGCGAGACGGCCGGCGACCTCTTCGCCCAGACCCTGAAGCTCGGCTACTTCCTCACCACGATCGCGCTGTTCGCGATCTTCGTGATCACCCTGGTCGTGCAGTTGCGCTCCCGGCGCTACAACCCGTTCTTCTACTGGACGGTCATCCTCTCGACCAGTACGGCCGGCACCACGATGTCCGACTTCATGAACCGTGACGACAGCGCCAAGTACCTTGCCAACGGCGCCACTTCACTGGGCTGGGGACCGCAGGGCCTCGGCCTCGGCTACCCGGCCGGCGCGGCGATCCTGATCTCGATCCTGGTCATCATCTTCGCTGTGTGGAAACTGACCGGGATGACGTTCGTCATCCGGGACATCGTCACCTTCCGCGGCGAGGCGCTGTTCTGGTCGGCGATCCTCGTCTCCAACACCCTCGGCACCTCCATGGGCGACTTCCTGTCCGACAGTTCGGACCTCGGCTACGCCGGCGGGGCCGCGCTCGTGACCGGCGTGCTGCTGGTGCTCGTCGCCCTGATGAAGACACCCACGGTGCCGAACGTGCTGCTGTTCTGGATCGCCTTCGTCCTGACTCGTCCCCTCGGCGCCACGGCCGGCGACTTCCTCACCAAGCCGACCGCCAAGGGCGGCCTCGACCTCGGCACGGCGGGCTCCTCGGCCGTACTTCTGACGGTCCTGGTCGGCCTGATGACGTACGCCCATGTCCAGGAGCGTCGGAGCCCCGCCCCGTGACCTTCGCAGGACGCCACCAGGCCGGAGGGCACCGTCCACCGGTCGTCGTGAGTGGTGCGGAGGTGTCCCGCCCGGCGGGTCGACTCCGGCTTTCGTGCCCGGTGGCGGTGCCCGTGTCCCCGACCGTTTCTCGCGGGCCGGTCGTACGCAAGGTCGCCGCCCGCGGCAGTCGTATGAGGATCGCGGGTCCCGCACCCGCCGCCGAGAGCCCCGTCCCCCACCCGCCCTCCTGGCCGAGCGCCTCCGCCGGCTCTCCCTCTTGGGG
>NZ_JAENRY010000405.1 GCF_016612545.1 Streptomyces sp. MBT65
GGATCTGCGGGCGTCGTACGACGCCCGCAGATCCGTAAGGGACAGGTGCTCCTCGACCTCTGCGAGGCGGACGAACAGCTGCGCCGGACGACGGTCACCAAACGCCACGGCGACCTGTACAAGACGGCACGGGACGCGAGCTGGGGAGACCCCTGGCCGGAAAAAGCGTGACACTTTAGCCGAAAGTGGCACACGTGTGGCTCGTGTGTCTCGTCCCACCCACCCCGGATGTGAGGTCCGGCCTCTCGGGGCGCAGGATGGTGGGACCATAGGGGAAGTTCTCCGCACAACGACAGGGCAAGCAGCAAGGCGAGGAGATAGATGAGCGCGACGTTCGGTGGCCGGACCGGTCGGCAGGGCAGAATCTCCTCGTGGCTGCGTGCGCGCCGCCCGCAGGAGGCCCCCGACGGCAGCGGGCGTGAGGCCCTGCTGCTGGCCGCCGCCGAGGCGGGACTCCCGCTCGCGCCCGCCGCGCACCCCGCCCCGGGCTACCGATGTTCGTGCGACCGGGTGGGCTGCCCCACACCGGCCCGCCACCCGGTGTCCTTCGCCTGGCAGACGCAGTCCACGACCGACCGCGCCCAGATCGAGCGCTGGGCCCGCCACCAGCCGCAGGCCAACTTCATCACCGCGACCGGCATGGTCAACGACGTCCTGGACGTTCCGCTCGAAGCGGGCCAGGAGGCCCTGGAGCGGCTGCTCGCCGCCGGCATCGAGGTCGGCCCGGTCGCCGCGAGCGACGACGGACGGCTGCTCTTCTTCACCCTCACCCGCGGCACCCCCGAGGACGAGGACGAGTGGTGGCCGTGCGAACTGGACTGCCACCCCGAGACGATGGACGAACACCCCGGACTGCGCTGGCACTGCCGAGGCTCCTACGTCCTCGTCCCCCCGGCCCAACTCCCCGGCGAGAACCAGTCCGTGCACTGGGTCCGCGGCCCCGAGCACCCCCTGCCCGACCCGCTGACCCTCCTCGAAACCCTCACGGACGCCTGCGCCCGCTACGCCGGCCAGGAACCGGACCACGCCAACGCGGCCTGGCCACTGGGCCGTTAGGCCCACAAGGGACGCAGGGCTCAGCCGCCCTGCGCCGAGGTCAACCCCTCGATCCGCCCCAGCACCGACACCTTGCCGCCCCGCTTCGGGTCCAACGCCACCTCGTTGGAGATGAGTTGGAGCGTGAGGGACTGCTCGACCTCGCCCGTCGTCAGTGCCTGGACGTCCTTGTTCTGGGTCGGCACCGATGTGCCCTCCGCCGCGGTCTCCTTCTGGAAGTACCGCGTGGTGAAGAACACCAGCGCCCCGCCGTCCGCCGTGCGCAGCGCGAGCGGGGCGTAGTCGCCGCTGGTCAGCGGCTCGTCGAGGTACTGGGTGGCCAGACCGGGCTTCGAGGCGTTCTTCGCCCGGTCCGCGCGCCAGGCGCTGGTGTGTGTGCCGTCCGCGAAGGCGGTCCCGCCGCGTTGCAGATACGTCGCGTAGCTCTGGCTCAACTCGCCCGGCGCGACGGCCAGTTCGGCCGAGTCCGCCGGTACGGCCTCGGCCCAGCCGTCCTTGTCGGTCGCGAACTTCGGTACGGCGGTGGCCGCGAGCAGCGTCAGATACGCCACCTGCCAGGGCTCGGACAGGTCGTTGCGGGTGAACACCAGCAACCAGCGGGCGCTGCCCCCCTTGTTGGCGGCGGTGTCGGCGACGAACCAGCGCGGCCAGCCGGCCTTCTTCGGGATGGTGAACTTCGCGTCCGTCAGCTCCAGCGGCGAGTAATTCGCGTTCCCGGACGGCGAGTTGGTGTGCCCCGCCTTCAGCCGCGCCGCGTCGATGTCACCGAGCGCGCCGGTGACATGAGCGGCGTCCAGGGAACTGTCGTACGCCTTGTCGGCGGCGTTGTACGCGGTCGTGAACTGCTGGAGCGCCGTGGCGGCCTCGGCGCGGGTGGTGGCCGGCAGGACCTCCCGCTCGCCGTGGACCACCACGCAACCGCTCGCCGTCAGCGACAAAGCGGTCATCGAGGCCGCTATCAGTACGCGCCGGTCAAGCCTGCGGAGCCTTCGAGGGCTGCGATCCCTGCTCATCAGGTGTCTTCACCTTCCCCTTCCCGGAGGCGAACCCTACCGGGGCGAAGAAGAGGGTGAGCGTGGGGATCAGGTACAGCAGCCACACCGTGATCTGCAGGACGGTCGGGTCCGGCTGGAAGTTGAAGACGCCCTTGAGGAGGGTGCCGTACCAGCTGTCCGGCGGGATCGTGTCGCTGATGTCGAAGGCCAGCTTCGTCAACCCCGGGACCCAGTCCGCCTCTTGGAGGTCGTGGAAGCCGTACGCCAGTACCCCCGCGGCCACGACGACGAGCATCGCGCCGGTCCAGGTGAAGAACTTGGCGAGGTTGATCTTCAGCGCACCCCGGTAGAACAGCCAGCCCAGGAACACCGCCGTGGCCAGACCCAGTCCTACGCCGACCAGCGGGCGCGGGGTGCCGTCGCTCGCCGCGTGCACCGACGCCCATACGAACAGGGCGGTCTCCAGGCCCTCGCGGCCCACCGCGAGGAACGCGGTGGCGACCAGCGCGCCGGTGCCCATCGCGAGGGCCGCGTCCAGCTTGCCGTGCAGTTCGGTCTTCAGATGCCGGGCGGTGCGCCGCATCCAGAACACCATCCACGTCACAAGACCGACCGCGAGGATCGACAGCGAACCGCCGAGCGCCTCCTGGGCCTGGAACGTCATCTCCTGGGAGCCGAATTCGAGCGCGCAGCCGAAGCCCATCGCGATGAGCACCGCGACGACGATGCCGATCCAGATCGGCTTCAGCGCGTCCCGCCGGTCCGTCTTGACCAGATAGGCGATCAGGATGCAGACGACGAGGCTGGCCTCCAGCCCTTCACGCAGACCGATCAGATAGTTCGAGAACACGGTCTACGACTCCTTCGCGTCCTGGGAGAACAGCGTGCTGCCCCACCAGTCGTCCTTGTCCCGGACGCCCGGCGGGACGGCGAAGACCGCCGAACCCACGTGCTGGATGTACTCGTTGAGCGCGTCGGTCGCCGACAGCCGGCGTTGCAGCGGAATGAACCCCTTGCGTACGTCGCGCTGGTAGGCCAGGAAGAACAGGCCCGCGTCGAGTCGGCCGAGGCCGTCGGTGCCGTCGGTGAAGGAGTAGCCCCGGCGCAGGATCGTGACCCCTCCGTTGGTGTCGGGGTGCGCGAGCCGGACGTGCGCGTCGGGCTTCATCGCCTTCAGGAACGGCGGGTCGTGCTCCTTCGCCTTGCCGACGGCCGCGCCCTCGCCCTTGTCCCGGCCGAAGACGTCCTCCTGCTCCTGGAGCGAGGTCCGGTCCCAGGTCTCGATGTTCATCCGGATGCGCCGGGCGACGAGATACGAACCCCCGGTCATCCAGGCCGAGTTCGCGCTGTTGTCGCCCTCGGCGACCCACACGAACTTCTTCAGCCGGTCCGTCTCCGTCCCCGCGATATTGCGGGTGCCGTCCTTGAACCCCATGAGATTGCGGGGCGTTTGGGCCCCCGGGGTCGTCGACGACGTCTTCCCGAAGCCCAGTTGGGACCAGCGGATGGCGACCTTGCCGAAGCCGATCCGGGCCAGGTTGCGGATCGCGTGCACGGCGACCTGCGGATCGTCCGCGCACGCCTGCACACAGAGGTCGCCGCCCGTACGGGACTTGTCGAAGTTCTCGCCGGGGAACTGCGGCAGGTCGACGAGGGCTTCGGGACGCGCGTCCTGGAGACCGAACTTCTCGAAGAACGACGGCCCGAAGCCGATGGTGAGGGTCAGCCGCGAGGGCTTCAGGCCCAGCGCCTCACCGGTGTCGTCCGGCGGCGCCTCGGCGAGCCCGCCGTAGGCCCCCTCGCCGACCGCGTGCCCACCGGTCATCCGGCGGGCGGCGGCCGTCCAGTCCTTCAGCAGCTGTACGAACTCGGCGCGGTCGTCGGTCTTCACGTCGAACGCGGCGAAGTGCAGCCGGTCCTGCACCGGGGTGGCGATGCCCGCCTGGTTGGCGCCGTGGAAGGCGACCGCGGCACCCATGTCGGCGCCCGCCGGATCGACGTCCTCACCGACGCGGCTCATCGCGACCGCGCCACCGGCCGCGACGGCACCGAGCGCGAGCCCGGCACCGCCCCAGCCGATCAGCGAACGACGCGAGGGGCTCTCGGATTTCTGGAGCGCGGTTTTCTGGGGCGCGGTCTCGGACTTCGGGGTCTCGGCCATGGTGATCCCCTACTTCACGACGGCGGCGGCGAGCTTGGACAGCGGCTCCGCAAGCGCGTTGACCCCGTCCGACAGCTCCTTGCGCTGGTCCTTGGTGACCTTGTCGTACGACACGAAGCCGTCCGAGGTCGTGGTCGAGCGGTACTTGTCGAGCAGCGTGTCGATCGCGGCGAACTGCTTGTCCAGTTCGGTGGTCAGCGCCGCGTCGTTCTTCTGCGCGACCGGCTTCAGCAGCTCGTACGCCTTCTTCGCACCGTCGACGTTGGCCTTGAAGTCGCTCAGGTCGGTGTGCGAGTAGCGGTCCTCCTCACCGGTGACCTTGCCGGTGGCTACCTCGTCGAGCAGCTCCTTGGCGCCGTTGGCCATCGAGGTCGGGGTGATCTCGGCCTTGCCGACCCGCTTCTGCCAGTCCTTCAGATCGGTGAGCAGCTCGTCGGCGAGGGTCTTCTGCTCGGCGCCGATCTTCTTGTCCTGCCACAGCGCCTTCTCCAGCGCGTGCCAGCCGGTCCACTTCTGGCCCTTCTCCAGGCCGTCGGCGCGGGTGTCGGTCTTCGGGTCGATGTCCCCGAACGACTCGGCGATCGGCTCGGTGCTCTCCCAACCGACGCGGGAGGGGGCGTAGGCGTTCTTGGCGGCGGTGAGGTCGCCCGCCTTGATGGCGTTGACGAAGGTCTCCACCTTCGGGATCGTCGCGTCGGCCTCGTTCTGCGCGTACTCGCGGTAGGCGGCGACGGCGGCGTCCAGCTTGGGGTCGCGCTTGGCGACCGAGCCACCGGTGACGGTGAGCTTCTGCCGGACGCCGTGCCCCTTCATCCCGGGCCGGCAGGCGATCTCGTACGATCCGGCCTTCACCTCGGCGGTGAGCGTGTACTTGGTGCCCGGCCCGATGTTCTCCTTCTCGGAGACGATCCGGTCGTCCGGGAAGAGGATCTCGACCTCGGTCGCCTTCGAGCCGGTGTTCTCGATCTTCAGCGTGACCTGGCCGGCCGGTATCGACTTGGTCGAGGTCGTGCACTTGGAATCGGCCGCGGTGACCTTGATCGCGTCGCCGTCCTTGGCGTCGCTCTTCGCGGTGCACGCCGTCACGGCGGTCAGTGCGGCCGCGGCGGCGACGGCGGTGGCGACGGGAAGTCGGACGGCACGCATGCAGGCTCCAAGCGAGAGTGTGTGGCAAGGCACTGTGGTGAGGCTGCCCTAACTTACCTGAGGCTTACCTCAGTCATACCCGCCCGGCCCGGTATTCACTGCCCATGGAAAAATCACAGACACGGCTTGATCTCGACGGCGGAAAACAAACGGCAAGGAAAGGTCAAGGAAAGGTCAAGCGGATCGTTTCGGCGTCACCACGACCGCCCCCGTGCGCGGATGCGGAAACACCTCGACCGGCTGGTCATAGACGTCCGACAGCAACGCCTCGGTGAAAACCTCCCCCGGCGGACCGTCGGCGGCGACACGACCGGCGCGCAGGATCGCGACCCGGTGCGCGTAGGCGGCGGCCAGCGCGAGATCGTGCAGCACCACGACCACCGCGTCCCCCGCGTGCGCCCTTTCCCGGCACAGCCGCAGCACCAGTTCCTGGTGCCGGAGGTCGAGCGCGGCCGTCGGTTCGTCCAGCAGCAGCAGCGGCGCCCGCTGGGCGAGCACCCGCGCGAGCGCGACCCGGGCCCGCTCCCCACCACTGAGCGCCGAGAACGGCCGTAGCGCGAAGTCCGTGACCTCCGTCCGTGCCATCGGGCGCCGCCCTGTCCACGCTGCCCTCCGCCGACACCCCCACCCCCACCTGCCC
>NZ_JAENRY010000406.1 GCF_016612545.1 Streptomyces sp. MBT65
TCACCAACCACACCCCCGCCACCACACACACCCCGCCCCACCCGAAGTGGCTGAACGCCGGACCCGCGAGGGACGAGGCGAGGGCGCCGCCCGTGAAGCCGGCGACGACGTACGCGGTGTTGGCGGTGGCCGGGGTGGAGGTGGTGGTGAGGGCGAGGGTCTGGTTGGCGACGTGGGAGGCGACCAGGGCCACGTGGACGGCGATCGCGGCGACGAACAGCGCCCACAGGACATGCCCGCCGAGCCAGAACAGCGGCACCGACACCGCCGCGAGCGCGTACGCGGAGCGTACGACCCTCTCCGCGCCGAACCGGTCGACGAACCCGCCCGCGAGCGGGGCCACCGCGCCGGCCGCCAGCCCGAAGAGGCCGAACAGCCCGGCGGTCGCGGTCGAGAAGCCGTAGGAACCACCGGTGAGCAGCAGGGCGAGCGTCGTCCACAGGGCGCTCCACGCGCCGAACATCCCCGCCTGGCGCAGGCATGCGCGCCACAGGTCCGGTGAGCTGCGGACCAGGCCGGGCAGCGCGGCGATCCCGGCGAACAGCGGGCCGGAGCCGCGGCGCTTCTCGGACGGGAGGACGTACGCGGTGGCGAGGCCGAGGACGAGGGTCAGGGCGGCCGAGCCGACGAAGACGACCCGCCAGCCGTAGGCCTGGCCGACCAGGCTGCCCACGACGCGCGCGGCCACGATGCCGGTGAACAGGCCCGCTATGACGGCCGCGACATGGCGGGCGCGGTGGTGGGCGGGGGCGCGTTCGGCGACCAGCGGGACCAGGAGCTGCGGGACGACGGTCGCGGCGGCGGCGACGAAGACGGCCACCGCGAGGGCGGCGGTCCCGGGGGCCGCGGCACCGGCGAGCAGGGCCGCCGTGGTGGCCACGGAGAGGGCGGCGACCAGGGGGCGCCGGTTCACGCGGTCGCCGAGCGGGGCGAAGAAGAGGAGACCGGTGGCGTAGCCGAACTGCGCGACCGAGGCGATCCATGCCACCGCGGACGGGGTCGAGCCGAAGTCGTGGGCGATGAGGGGGAGCAGCGGGCCCGCGAGATAGATGTTGGCGGCCGTCACGGCCGTACAGACGGCGATGAGGACGAGGAAGAGGCGGCCGGCGGCCGTGGGGACCGGCGTTCCCGTCGGGACCTGCACCGGCTGAGCTGTGGTTGCGGAGGACATGAGCGGGAGGACTCCTTCGAGCCAGCTCTAGCAACTAACTGGTTGGTTGGAAGCTGGAACAGCATGCGGCGCACCGGAATTCCCTGTCAACCAAATAGTTGGTTACCGCCGCCCGCCGAGTACGCTGGCCGCATGGGAGTCAGAGACCCCGAGGCCACCAAGGCCCGGATCTTCGAGGCGGCGGTCGCCGAGTTCGCCCGGTACGGCATCGCGGGCGCCCGTATCGACCGCATCGCCACCGAGGCCAAGGCCAACAAGCAGTTGATCTACGCCTACTTCGGCAACAAGGCGGAGCTGTTCACCCAGGTCCTCGGCAGGTCCATGCTCGATCTGGCCGTCACACTGCCCGTCGACCCGGACGACATCGAGGGCTGGATCGACCGCCTCATGGACTACCACGAGGCCCACCCCGAACTGCTCCGCCTCCTCTTCTGGGAGGGCCTGGAGTACGGCACCGCCGAACTGCCCGACGAGACCGGGCGCCAGGAGCACTACGCGTTCAAGGTCGCCGCCCTTCAGGACGGCCAGGACCGGGGTGTCGTGAGCGACGCGATCCCGGCCCGCGACCTGCTGTTCCTGCTGGTCGCGATGGCCAACTGGGGTGTCGTGGTCCCCCAGATGCGCCGCGTGCTGGTCGGCGCGGACGACACGGACCGCGACCGCCTCCGCGAGTCGGTCAAGGAGGCGGCGCGCCGACTGATCGCCAAGTAGCCCTGTTACCGGGCTAGTTGGTACCGATCCGGGCGAGCAGATCCACGATCCGCGACTGGACCTCCGTGCTCGTCGACCGCTCGGCGAGGAAGAGCACGGTCTCACCCGAAGCGAGCCGCGGCAGGTCGGCCTCGTCCACCGCAGCCGTGTACACGACCAACGGTGTGCGGTTGAGCTGCCCGTTCGCCCGCAGCCAGTCGACGATCCCGGCCCGCCGCTTGTGCACCTGGAGCAGATCCATCACCACGAGGTTGGGCCGCAACTGCCCCGCCAGCGTCACCGCGTCCGCGTCGCTCGCGGCCCGCGCCACCTGCATCCCGCGCCGCTCCAGCGTCGCGGTCAGCGCCAGCGCGATCTCCGCGTGCTCCTCGATCAGCAGCACCCGCGGCGGATGCTGCTCACTGTCCCGCGGCGCGAGCGCCTTCAGCAGGACGGCGGGATCGGCGCCGTAGGCCGCCTCGCGGGTCGCCTGTCCGAGCCCGGCGGTGACCAGCACGGGCACCTCGGCCGCGACGGCGGCCTGTCGCAGCGACTGCAACGCCGTCCGCGTGATCGGCCCGGTCAACGGGTCCACGAACAGCGCCGCCGGGAACGCGGCGATCTGCGCGTCGACCTCCTCGCGCGAGTGCACGATGACCGGCCGGTACCCGCGGTCGCTCAACGCCTGCGTGGTCGTCACGTCCGGCGCGGGCCACACCAGCAGCCGACGCGGATTGTCGAGCGGCTCCGGGGGCAGCTCGTCGTCGAGCGGCTGCGGCCGAGGCGTGTCCGCGATCTCGACGGCCCCACCGGGCCCGTCCAAGGGCTCCGGCCCCTCGGCCGCGTTCTCGTCCGGTGCTCCTATGGCGTACGACCGCCCGGCCCCCTCGGTCATCTGCGCGAGCCGCGACTGCCCGGCCATGGAGGGCTGCGCCTGCTGACCCTGAGGATGCGGACGCGCCGCCCCGGTGGGAGCGGCATCGGGCCGCGTCCCCAACTTCCGCCGCCGCCCGCCACCGCCCGGCTGATGCGGCGGAGGCGTGGCGGTCGGCACCTGCACCTGAGCGGCCTGCCGCGTGAACGGCACCCCCTGCCCCAAGGTCCGCACACTGATCGCCCGCCCCTGAGTGGAGTTGGGATCGACGGGAGCGGCGGCCGCCTCGGCGGGCAACGGCTGAGCGGCCCGCGCCTGCGCGCCGACGGGGGCGCCGGGCACAGCCGTATTCGGGTTCGGCTGCGCGTTCGCTTCCGCGTTCGGAGCTACGGCCATGTCGGCGCCGTTCGCCGGTACGGGCGCGCCCGGGGCCACCGCCACGCCGGGGTTGCCCGCGGCCGGGTTCGGCTGCGCGGCGGGCAGAGCCTGCGGCGGGACCGGCTCACCGGGCCGGCCCTGCGCCGGGGCGACCTGCCCGGGGATGCCGTGCGGGGAGACGGGTTGCCCCTGGGCGGGGGCGAGTTGACCGGGAATGCCCTGGGGCGGGATCGGCTGACCGGGGGCTGGCTGCCCTTGGATTCCCTGGGCCTGGCCTTGGCCCTGACCCTGGATTCCCTGACCCGGGATCCCTTGCGGCGAGACCGGCTGCCCGGGGAACGCTTGCTGCCCTTGCGCTGCTCCCTGCCCCTGGATCCCCTGCGGCGACACCGGCTGCCCGGGGTTGCCCTGCGCAGGAATCCCCTGGCCGGGAACCGCCTCCGCCGGGAGCGGCAACGGCTGGCCCGCCGGGGTCTGCCCCGGGGCGGGAAGGCTCTGCGCGGGGGCGAGTTGCATGGCGGCACCGGGCTGCCCGGCGTTCTGCCCGGGCAACGAGACGGCACCCCCGGCCTGCACCGGCACACCCACGGGAACACCCTGACCCTGCGCCGGAACCACCGCACCGGGCTGCCCCTGCACCTCGACGCCGGCCTGAACCGGGGCACCGGCCTGGACCGGCACCGACTCCCCGGCCTGCGGCTGAGGTTGGGGCTGCGGCTGGGCAACTGCCCGACGCCGTCGTCCGGTTGGCGCACTCGCGGGATGCGGCTGCGGCGGAGTGTGGTCGTCGGACTGGTCGAGCGGAACGGCGTCGTGCCGCCCGTCCTCAACGGGATGACCACCGGGAACGCCCCCGGGAACCTGCCCGGGAATCTGCCCAGGCACAACCGGAACGCCCTGAACTCCCGGAGCCTGCGCGGCCGTTGCCGCGGAGACCTCCGGCGTCCGGTCCGCCTCGGCCGGCGGCAGCGCGAACACCGTCCGCGCCCCCGCCTCCTGCGCCGCGGCCCGCTCGGCGGCGGCCGCCAGCGCCCGCCTACGACGCCCGGTCGGCTGCCCGTCCTCATCGCTGGAGCCATCGGAGCCATCGGAGTCGGCAGCGACACCGGAGCCGCCGCTCGCGGGCAACGCGGCCGGCAACGCCTGCCGTTCGCCCCCGGCCGGCACACCCCGCGGCGACACGGTGCCACCCAGCCCCGTACCGGAAGCCGCGGTCCCGGCGGCATGCTCCGCCGCCGTCATCACGGCACCCTCGGACACACCCCCGGACCCGCCCTCGACCACTCCTTCGGACAGCTCACCGGCCGCGCCCTCGGCCGCCCGCCCGCGCCGCCGCCCGGTACCGCTGGAACCGCCGACGGACGCACCGTCGCCGCCCGCTTCACCGGCCGGCACCGCCCCCGATTCGTCGCCCGCACGCCTTCTGCGCCGACCCGTGGGCACCGCGGCCTCGCCGCCGTCGCCGCCACCGGTGTCGTCGGAGCCGCCGCCCGGCACCTCGCTCTCCAGGAACGCGTCCACGGAGGAGCGCCGGGCCCGCCGACGTCCGTTGCTGCCCGCGGTGCCCGATGCGGGCTCGGGCAGGGCGAGTTCGGCGCCGCCACCGCTCGCGGCCGGAGCCGCGACGGCCCCCGCCCCGCCCCCGATGGGCACCTCCAGGACATACGCGCTGCCGCTCATGCCCGGCACGTCGTGGGTCTGGAGCACACCGCCGTGCGCCCGCACGATCCCGCGCACGATCGGCTCGTGCACCGGGTCTCCCCCGGCGTACGGCCCGCGCACCTCGATCCGTACGACCTCACCGCGCTGCGCCGCCGCCACGACGACCGTGTTGTCCATGTAACCGCCCGTCGACGCGGGTGAGTTGCCGGTCGCGTCCACGCCGGCCACGTCCGCGACGAGGTGCGCGAGCGCGGTCGCGAGGAGCCGGGGATCGACCTCGGCCTCGATCGGCGGCGCGTGCACGGCGAACTGCACCCGTCCAGGACCGATCAGTTCCACGGCCCCGTCGACACCGGCCGCGACCACCGCGTCCAGCATGACCTTCGTCCGCGCGATGTCCTCGGCGCCGGTCTCCAGCCGCTGATAGCCGAGCACGTTGTCGATGAGCTGGGTGATGCGCGAGTAACCGGCCGACAGATGGTGAAGGACCTGATTGGCCTCGGGCCACAGCTGTCCGGCGTCGTCCGCGGCCAACGCGGCCAGTTCGCGGCGCAGTTCGTCGAGGGGCCCGCGCAGGGAGCGTCCCAGCAGCGTGAGCAACTGCTCGTGCCGCCCGGCGAGTTCCTCGTACCGGTCCTTCTCGCGCTCCCCGAGCGCGGCGTACCGCTCCTCGTTCGCCGCGAGTTCCTCCTCGTGCCGCTCCTGGAGTTCCTCGGTCTCGGTGATGTGCTTCTGGCGCAGCGAGGTCAGCTCGGAGGCGTGCTCCTCGTCGATCCGCTCCAGCTCGTCCCGGTGCAGCTTGTCGGCGGCCTCCTTCTCCTCGGCGAGCGAGTCGTAGGGCCGCCGGTCGGTGAAGGTCATCACGGCGCCGACGAGTTGATCGCCGTCGCGCACGGGTGCGGTGGTGAGGTCGACGGAGACCCGGTCCCCGTTCTTGGCGAACAGCACCTGCCCGCGCACCCGGTGCTTGCGCCCGGACCGCAGGGTGTCGGCGAGCGGCGACTCCGCGTACGGGAACGGCGAGCCGTCCGCCCGCGAGTGCAGTACGAGGGTGTGCAGCTCCTTGCCGCCGAGATCGCTGGCGCGGTACCCGAGGATCTGCGCGGCGGCCGGATTGACCAGCACGACCCGCCCGTCCGTGTCCGTCCCCACGACGCCCTCGGCCGCCGCGCAGATCCTCGGGTACCGCGCCAGCGATCTCGGCGGCAAGGAGCCGNTAGCCGTCGTAGGCCTGCTGGCCGTCCTCCAGGTTGGCGCTGGTGACCTCGACGGGGAACTCGGAGCCGTCGGTGCGGCGGGCGGTCATGCGGGTGGGCTTGGTCCGGCCGCGCGGGTCCATCGAGTCGGGGCGGCGCATGGAACCCGGGATGAGCCGGGAGTCGAACTCCGGCAGCAGGTCCAGCAGTCCGCGCCCGACGAGCGCGGTGCCCGGCGCCTCGAAGGCCTCCAGCGCGATGGTGTTCGCGTTGACGACGGTCCCGTTGGCGTTGACCAGCACCAACGCATCCGGGAGCGCGTCGAGTATGGCTGCGAGGCGAGCAGCGCCTCGGGATGGCCTGCTGCTCACGAGACGCTTCCTCCCTGTTACCGCACCTTGCCGACCGCGG
>NZ_JAENRY010000407.1 GCF_016612545.1 Streptomyces sp. MBT65
CCAGCACCCAAACCCACGGGATCGACCGGCACGGGCACGGACGTCTCGGACGTCGTCGACGCCGCCAACACCTTCCTGGACACCCTGGACGACGACCAACAGGCCGACGTACTACTCGACTTCACCCAGGCCAACGCCATCGCCTGGTCGAACCTCTCCTGCGGCGCGACCTGCCGGGTCGGCATCGAACTCAGCTCCCTCAGCGACACCCAGCTCGCCGCGGCCAAGGCCGTCGTCGAGGCCGCCACCGGCACCGGCGACGACAGCGGCTACGACCAGATCTCCCAGATCCTGGCAGCAGACGACGTCCTCGGCGAGACCGACAGCAGCTACGGCAGCGGCAACTACTACCTCGCCTTCCTCGGCACCCCGAGCACCACCGGCACCTGGCAACTGCACTTCGGCGGCGACCAGTTGGCCGTGAACCTCACCTACAAGGACGGCGAGGTCGTGGGCACCACCCCGTACTTCGCCGGCGTCGAACCCACCACCTGGACCGACGACGGCACCACCTACGCCCCCCTGTCCGGGATGCACGACGGGCTGGTGTCGATGCTCGAAGGCCTCTCCGACGGCGAGCTGACCGAGGCCAAGCTCTCCGACTCCACCACCGACGTGGTCCTCGGCCCGGACCAGGACGGCGACTTCCCCGACACCAAGGAAGGCATCGCGGGCAGCGAACTCACCGACGACCAGCAGCAGTTGATCCTCGACGCCATCGAACCCTGGGTCGAGGCCGCGGACGACACGACCGCCGCGGCCACCCTGAGCACCTACAAGTCGGAACTCGACGACACCTACATCTCCTACTCCGGCAACAGCGCCCTGGACACCGCGGGCGACTACGTCCGCATCGACGGACCCGGTGTCTGGATCGAGTTCTCGGTCCAGGACGGCGTGGTCGACACCAGCGAACTCAACTACAGCAGCGTCTACCGCGACCACGAAACCGACTACGGAGGAGAGTTCTCCTTCTCCTGAACCTGACCCCCTGCCGGAATGACGGGCGGCGCTGCTCCAGACAGCGCCGCCCACTGTCACGCATTTCCTCAAGACCGGTCGAGAATTTACGGCATCCGGTATTTCTGCCAGTGCTGGCCACGTAATTCACCCGCCTTTTCCGGGCTGCTAGAAATCCGCCACCGGTGTTTTCCGCAAGGGAAATTCCGGGACTACGGACCGCGCCGATGCAGCCGGTCCCCACCCGCCAGAATCGCCGCCGCCAGAGCGTCCGCCGCCCCCTGCGCGGAAACCCGCCGCCGCCCGTGGACCAGCACGAAGTCGACCTCGCCCAGCTCCGGCAGCCCCGCCCGCTCGGGCACCCGCACCAGTCCCGGCGGCACCAGCCCCTTCGAGTGCGCCATCACCCCGAGACCCGCCCGGGCGGCGGCGATCAGACCGTTCAGGCTGCCGCTCGTGCACGCGATCCGCCAGGCCCGCCCCTGCCGCTCCAACGCCTCCATGGCCAGGGCCCGGGTGATTCCCGGCGGCGGATAGACGATCAGCGGCACCGGGCGATCGGCGTCCAGCCGCAGCCGTTCCGCACCGATCCACACCAGCTTGTCGTGCCAGACCGGCTCGCCCCGAGGATCCTCGGACCGCCGCTTCGCCAGCACCAGGTCCAGCTTCCCGGCGGCCAGTTGCTCGTGCAGCGTGCCGGACAGCTCGACCGTCAGCTCCAGGTCGACCTCGGGATGCTCGTACCGGAAGCCCTCCAGGATCTCCGGCAGCCGGGTCAGGACGAAGTCCTCGGACGCGCCGAAGCGCAGCCGGCCACGCAGCCGGGTGCCGGTGAAGAACGCCGACGCCTGTTCCTGCACCTCCAGGATCCGGCGCGCGAAACCGAGCATCGCCTCGCCGTCCTCTGTCAGCTCCACCGAGTGCGTGTCCCGGGTGAACAGCTGCCGCCCCGTCGCATCCTCCAGCCGCCGCACATGCTGGCTCACCGTCGACTGCCGCAACCCGAGCCGCCGGGCGGCCTGCGTGAAACTCAGCGTCTGGGACACCGCGAGGAAGGTCCGCAGATGAGACAGGTCGTACATGGCATACACCGTATCCGGTCATCGCGAAACATGATGACAGTCAGAGCGGTATGACGGATTCCCGATCAAGAAGCGGGAGAGCAAGATGGGGAGGGCACGAGTCCGCGCCGGACGACGGACCGGACGTACAGCGAAGTAGTGGAGCACAGTGAAACGCCTGCGATGGCCGAGTCGGATGCCGATCGACCCCTACATCCTGCTGCTCCTCGGGACGGTGGGCGTCGCCGCACTCCTCCCCGCCAGAGGCACCGGCGCCGACGTCGCCTCGGGCGCCTCCACGGCAGCGATCGCCTTCCTCTTCTTCCTCTACGGCGCCCGCCTCTCGACCCGTGAGGCACTCGACGGCCTCAAGCACTGGCGCCTGCACACCACCGTCCTGGCCTGCACCTTCGTGATCTTCCCGCTGCTGGGCCTGGCCGCCCGCGGCCTCGTCCCGGTGCTCCTGACCCACCCCCTCTACCAGGGGCTGCTCTTCCTCACCCTGGTCCCGTCGACCGTCCAGTCGTCGATCGCGTTCACCTCGATCGCGCGCGGCAACGTGCCCGCCGCGATCTGCGCCGGCTCCTTCTCCTCCCTCGCCGGCATCGTCATCACCCCGCTGCTCGCCGCCGCCCTGCTCGGCGGCAACGCGGGCGGCTTCTCCGCCGACTCCGTCGTCAAGATCGTGCTGCAACTCCTCGTGCCGTTCCTGGCCGGGCAGGTGCTGCGGCGCTGGGTCGGCGGCTTCATCACCCGGCACAAGAAGATCCTCGGCTACGTCGACCGCGTCTCGATCCTCCTCGTCGTCTACACCGCGTTCAGCGAGGGCATGGTCCAGGGCATCTGGCACCAGGTCAGCGCGGCCCGCCTCGGCGCGCTGCTCGCCGTCGAGGCCGTCGTCCTCGCCGTGATGCTCACCCTGACCTGGTACGGAGGCAAGGCGCTGCACTTCGACCGGGAGGACCGGATCGCCATCCAGTTCGCCGGCTCGAAGAAGTCCCTCGCCTCCGGACTCCCCATGGCCAGCGTCCTGTTCGGCGCCCACGCCTCCCTCGCCGTGCTGCCGCTGATGCTCTTCCACCAGATGCAGCTGATGGTGTGCGCGGTCATCGCCAAGCGCCGCGCCCGCGATCCGCAGCCCGAGGTCACCGAGACGGCGGCCCCAACCGCAGGGTCACGAACCGCGGTCGGTACAGCGACACGTTCCGGCTGAGGTTCCAGGCGGCCGAAGTGGCCGTCGCGTCCAGCCAGTTGACGTCGTAGCTCAACACGATCCGGCCGCCGTCGCCGAGCGCGGGATGGGCCTGCGGGTTGTATGCGGCGACCTGCCCCGGCGGCAGCGGCGGGCTGAAACTCCGGGTCGGCCCGTGCCACGGCCCGACGGGCGAACAGGCCCAGTACGAGGTCACGGTGGTCAGCCCGCGACTGCCCGCGGCCATCGTGAACAGGACGTACGTCGCCCCGTCCCGCACCACCGAGAACGCGCTGCCCACACCTGTGTGCCCGCCGTCCCCGAGCACCGCCCGCGGCCCCGCACGGGCCGTCCACGCCGAGCCGTCCCAGTACTCCCAGGCACCCGGCTCCCCGAGCCGCCCCTCCGGAACCCGCGCCACATACGCCGAGGAGGTCGGCCGGGCCGCGGCCTGCGCGTCGTTCCCGCCGAAGACATACGTCCAGCCGCCCACCGCGACCGCCGTCGTCCCGAACTGCACGCGCCGGGACGGGTCTTGGACGAGCTGCTGGTCGAAGACCGTCACGATCGACTCCACCCGCAGCTCCGGCAACGACAGCGTGGCCACCTCGGTCGCGGTCGGAACACCGTAGATCCACGGGTACGGTCCGGCCGTCCGCGTCCACAGCAGCACCCGTACGACGGACTCCGCCGAGCCGGGGGAGCGGGGCTCGACGCGGGCCGCCACCGGCCAACGCCACTCGTTCGGGGTGGGATCGGGGAACAGCGGTGCGGGAAGAGTGAGTTGAGGCCGGCCGTCGCGCATCACCACCGCCGAGTTGCGCACCAGTGGCGCGGTGGTGTCGCGCCAGACGTACGACTCGCCGACCGGGTTGGGCGGCCCGTGCACCTGGCCGAGATAGGTGTCGGAGAACAGCCACAGCACCCGCCCGTCCGGCAGCCGCACCGAGTGGGTGCCGTCGCCGCCGGTCCAGTCGTCGGCGCGGGACGCGTCGTCGCCGTACGCGGCAAAGGAGTTGGTGAGCTGAGCGTCCGCCGACCAGGAGCGCACCGCGGTGGCCGTGCACGCGCCGCCGCCCTCCCGATCGTGGTCCTTCGGGAGGGCGGTGAACAGCACGGCCGCGAGAACCAGGGTCAGCAACAGGCCGACCCCGGCTCCCGTCCGCTGTCGTGCTCGTCGGTCCTCGGGCACGCCCGGGACGTTAGCGGCCGGCGCTCACATGGTCCATGGGCAGCCACAGGACCGTCCCGGCGGTGGCGGGCTGCGGCGCGGCCAGCTCGTCGTCCGTCAACAGCCGGTCCCAGACGTGGACTTCGTCGATCGACCCGGTCAAGTACTGCATGCTGTCCATGCGTTGGCCGATGTGCACGCCGAACGGCGAGTTGCGGCTGACGGAGCCCACGATATCCGCCGTGCTCACCGCCGTACCGTCCACGGACAGGCTCAACTGCCCACCGCCGCGCCGCAGTACGGCCCGGTGCCACTGACCGTCGTTGTAGGCGCCGACGGTGACCACGGAGGTGGTGTGGACGGTCGTCGCGCCGACCCGCGTGGTGATCAGCGCCCGGACGTGATTGCCCGCGGGCTCGCCGCGCAGCCAGACCTGCGGCTGGGTGGTGCCGACCCCGCCCATCCACAGGAACGGCTGATCACCCGTCGTCGCGGTGTACCGGAACCAGAGCGACACCGTGAAGTCCTTTGTCCCCAGCGGCAGTCGGTCGCTGTACGGCAGGCGTACGGCGTCGTCGACACCGTCGAAGGACAGGGCGCCGCCGGACACGCCGTCGGTCTCCTGCGCGCCGCCGAGCACGGCCGCGCGCCCGGCGTGCGGGGCGAGGTCGGCGGTCGTCGGGTCGGGGCCCCGACGCGGTTGCAGCCAGGCCTCGTCGAAGCGGGCGAAGCGGATCTCGTCGGTCGCGGTCACCGCGCCGCCCTCGTACAGCAGCCCCACCGTGTCCCCGCCGATGCGCGCCATGTCGGAGTAGCCCGACCAGTCCTTCGTCACGACCGTGCCGCGGTCCACGCTGTCCCAGGTGCGGCCGCCGTCGTAGGAGGAGCGGATCATCATCGTCCGGCGGCGGTCCGGGTCGGCGTCGCAGGCCAGCAGGATGCGGGTGCCGACACCGAGCGTCGAGCACTGGACCTGCGGCGCGTACAGGTCGGGCAGGTCGCGGAAGGGCGAGGTGAAGCTGTCGCCGCCGTCGCGGCTGACCGCCTGGGTGCGGTGCCCGAGGTCGGTGCCGTCCTGCTCACGGCCGCTCACCAGGATCGAACCGTCGCCGCGCTCGGTCATCGTCACCTCGGACGGCTTCTGCCGCCAGGTGCCGTCGGCCGCGATCGGGTACGAGTCGGTGGCGCCGATCCTCCAGTGGTCGCCGCCGTCGTCGCTCACGATCAGCGCCGCGTTGTTCGCGGTGACCCGACTCCCGTCCCAGGTCTCGGTGTTGACCCCGAACACGAGCCGGCCCCTGTGCTTGCCGCGGGTGAGCTGGATGCCGTGCACGGGGCCGGTGGCGTACCAGGAGTTCCAGTTCGGGGGCAGGATCTCGTCGCTCAGGTCACGCGGCTGCGACCAGGTGAGACCGTCGTCGTCGCTGTACTGGAGGTGGGGGGTGCGGTCGCAGGGGACCGAGCAACCGGCGCTGTCCGTACGGCCCGTGTTGTACGTCTCGGCCAGCAGGATGCGGCCCGTCCGACGGTCCACGACGGGCGCCGGGTTGCCGTGGGTGTCGCCGTCGCCGTGGCTGACGACCTGCAACGGGCTCCAGGTGAGGCCGTCGTCCGTGGAGCGCTTGACGACGATGTCGATGTCCCCGGCGTCACCGCAGTTGAGGATCCGGCCCTCGGCGAACGCGAGCAGGGTGCCGTCCTTGGTCCTCACGACGGCCGGGATCCGGAAGCAGGCGTACCCCGCGTCCTGGGGAGCCTTGAAGAGGACCTGCTGGTCGAACTCGGGGGTGGGGGAGGTGGTTTGGGCGGAGGCGGAGGCGGTGGAGGAGGAGGTGGAGGTGGAAGCGGTCTGGGCGGTGGCGTGCGCGGGGTTCGGGAGCATGAGCAGCGCGGCCAGGGTGAGTGCGGCGGTGAGGGTG
>NZ_JAENRY010000408.1 GCF_016612545.1 Streptomyces sp. MBT65
GGTCAAGCAACCGCGATCCCAGCACCCCCGACGGCATTCAGGCCGGGGCTGCGGAAACAGAAGGCCGGCGCAATAACAGGGTCGGCAGATGGTGTAAGAGTTCCTTCGGGGCCCTGGTGCGATGAGCACCAGGGCCCCTCGACGCGTTCCACAGAGAGGTGCAGATGACAGCAGACGACTCGTTCGGCCGTATCGACGACGACGATTACCCCGCTTATACGATGGGCGGGGCCGCCGAACTGCTCGGCACCACGCAGGGCTTCCTCCGCGCTCTCGGCGAAGCACGCCTGATCACCCCACTCCGTTCTGAGGGCGGTCACCGCCGCTACTCCCGCTACCAGTTGCGCATCGCCGCCCGCGCCCGGGAACTCGTCGACCATGGCACCTCTGTCGAGGCCGCCTGCCGCATCATCGTCCTCGAGGACCAGCTCGAAGAAGCCCAGCGCATCAACGCCGAATACCGCCGCGCCGCAGAATCGTCGAACCCGACGACCACGGCCTGAGACGGGGCCCGTCAGGCCGAGAACATCAGCCCGGCCTGACCTCGCAGCCCTGCCACCGAGGGATCACGCACGCCGCGTCCCTGACTGCCGCCGACCGCGCGCGCCGTGCTGCTCGCCCAGGCACAAGGAACGGGGACCGGCCCGCAGGAGCTCTGCGGCCGAGGCCACGCCGGCCCCCAGATTCACTCAACACATCAGGGCCGCCCAGCCATTGCTGCGCGGCCCTGATCGTGTGCACCACGGATCCTGTCGACGCCCGGCACGGGACCCGGCCGCTTCGAGCCTCGTCCCGGGCTCGCACACCTCGCCGTAAGCGCTGCCGACGAGCCGGGCCGCGAGGTGATCGTCCCGGTTCACGTCGCTGACGGGCCGGGCCGCGTTTCCTCCCGCCTCCCGCTGATGCGGGAGGAACCTCTTGTGGATTGGACTGGGTGGTGTCCTGATGGACCCGTGGGCGTCGGCGTGGCGGCACGCGTGCATGTGTCGGCGGTCCCGGGTCCGCACCGGCGTCGGATCCGGGCCCGCAAGTCTGCCGGATGGCGTCCGTCAGCGGGAGCTCCTGGTCGTATTGGTCGGCCAACGAACCGCGACGCCGGCGATGATGCCGGGTCAGCCGGCGTCGGCGTGTTCCCGCGCCGCGAAGAACAGCCACCGGCACCGGCTCAGCACGGATCCATCGTTTGATGTTCGGCGGTGAGCCCGAGAACACCGCAACGCCGCCGGTTCGCAGCGCGCGGCGGACGCCTGACTCGTCGGCCGGGGGAGCCGTCGGCCGGATTCCCGGGATGGCTTCGTACGGCCGTAGGCAGAATGGCGGCCTGCCCCGCCCGTCGGTACGAGGCGCCGGGCTCCGGCGATGCCATCGCCGGAGCCTTTTCAGGTTCCCGCTGTTCCTTGGCCGCTGCCGTCCTCGCCCGATGCGGCTCGGAACGGTCAGGCGGGCTGGGTGAGTTCGGCGCGGCCGAACAGCAGCGCGTATCCGGTCGGGAGCTGGGTGAGGATGCGGTCCAGGAGGCCGGGGCCTGCCAGATGGCCGACGACGGCGAGGACGGCTCCGGTGTCCCAGCGGGCGGTCGCGGGGGTGGCACCTGTGCGGGCGGCCAGGTCCTTGACGAAGCCCCAGCCGGTGAGTGGCTGGGGGGCCGGGATCTGGCCGGTGAGGTCGAGTGCTGCCTCTACGGGCAGGCAGGCGGCGAGTTCGACGCGTTCGTCGCCGGTGAGCTGGCGGCCCAGGGCCGCCAGCACGGCGCGCGTGACGTGCTCGGCCCGCTCCCGGGTGGGGTACGCACCCTCGTAGCGGATTCTTTCCAACATCTGGTGAAACGTCGTGCCAGGCCGGGCAGAAGCCGGTTCGCGCAGCGGAAGCATCGGGGAGCGGTCGCCTTTCTCGTGCGATGGGCTTGTCGCTGTTGGGAAGGGCCGGCCGGATGAGGGTCGACCGGCTGTGGGGGCGCGCTGGGGTGTGTGGGTTCAGGTGGGCTCGGGATGGCCGAAGAGGAGGTCGTAGCCCGGGGGTAGTTGGAGCAGGATGCGGCGGGTGAGTTCCTCGCCCGCCGCGTCGGCGGTCACGCTCAGGACGGCGCCGACGTCCCAGGCGGCGGTCTGTTCGGTGGCTCCCTCGATCCATGCCGCGGTCGCCCGCAGGAACCGCTCCGGGGAAAGTGGCTCGGCGGCCCGCAGCGGGTTGAGGAGAACCAGGGCGAAGGTTTCCGGGAGGCGGGCGGCCAGCTCGGCCCGGACCTCGCCCACCAGATGCGCGCCCAGCAGTGCCAGGACCGTGCGGGCGGCCCGCTCGGCGTCCTGGGGTGTGGTGTACTCGCCGCGCTCTCGCACGTGGTCGAGGAATGCTTCCCAGCGCATGGCCGCCCCTGCCTTGTCTGCGTCGTTGTGCGAGGGAGGTAGCGCGGAGGACGGGAGTTGAGGGGGAGACCGATGCCCGTCCTCCGCCGTCGGTGCGGTCGAGGGGATGGCTCCTCAGCCGCTGATCTGCCGGGGCTCGGCCTGGCCGCCGATGGTGATCCTGCGGGGCTTGGCGCGCTCGGCGATCGGGATCCGCAGGGTCAGCACCCCTGCTTCGTAGTCGGCCGTGATGCGTTCGGTGTCCAGGGTGTCGGCCAGCACCAGCTGACGGGAGAAGACGCCCAGGGGCCGCTCGGAGAGTTCCATCTGCACGTTGTCGGCCTTCGCGACCGGGCGGCGCTCGGCCTTGACGGTGAGCATGTTCCGCTCGACGTCGATGTCGATCGCGTCCTTCGCCACACCGGGCAGGTCAAGGGCGATCACGTACTCCTCGCCCTCGCGGTAGGCGTCCATCGGCATCGCCGAGGGCCTGGACCAGGTGCCGGTCACACCCGTCAGCTGCTGGGCAAGCCGGTCGAGTTCGCGGAACGGGTCGGTGCGCATCAACATCGCGAAAACACCTCCACAGGTCTGGCAGGAACTGCCAATGCGCTTCGTCTGACACCGTTGTAGCATGTCATCCAAACGATGACAAGCTGAGTGTCATCCGAACGATGACGCCGAGAGGATCTTCATGAACACCTCCCCCGCACCTCGTGACCCCACCTCGTTCTTCGCCGCCGCGGCAGCGCTCCACGCCATCAACGAAGCCGTCCGCACCGCCCAGATCCCCCAAGCCCCACCACTCGCCGAGGGCGGCCAGGCCAGCTCCGAGCAAGCCCTGGCTGCCCTGCTCATGCTGCGCGAGCTGCGCGAACAACTCGCCGGATGGGAACCCGGACTCATTGAGACGGCCCGCGCAGCAGGCTCCAGCTGGGCCGACCTCGCCCACCCCCTGGGCGTAGCCAGCCGTCAGGCCGCCGAACGCCGCTACCTGCGCGTACGCCCCGGCACCCCCGGCACCACCGGTGAACAGCGCGTCCAAGCCACCCGCAACCGCCGCGCCGCCGACCGCACCCTCACCACCTGGGCCCGCACCAACGCCGCCGACCTGCGCCGGCTCGCCGGCCAGATCACCGCCCTCACCGACCTTCCCGCCCAGGCCCGCACACCCCTGGCCGACCTCACCGAAGCCCTCGGCGACAACGACGCCGCCAGCCTCATCGACCCGCTCGCCGCCATCCGCACCCACCTCAAGGCCGACCACCCCGACCTCGCGGACCGCATCGCCACCCTCACGCACCAGGCCGGCCAACTCGGCCAAACCGGCACCGACCGCCGCCGAACCACCACCTGACGTCCGAACCGACGGCCCCACAGGACACCACGACGATCCGGACAAGGCCCCGGGGCAGGTGTCGACGAGGCGACGAGGCTGCGGACATCGAGGAATTGCGTCCGCGTCGCGGGAGCCGCCGGAGAGGCACATCAGCAGCGCCTTCGGCTCACAGCAGGTGGAGTCGGCCGGCGAACATCCCCATGGCGAGATCGACCCGTGAACCCGTGGCCTGTGCGTGCGAACAGTCGGTTCTCGACGCCCTTCTCGCCGGCTGGAGCACCTTCGCGATCAGGCCGCGGACCTAGAAGTAGTGTTTGCGCCCGCCGATCTTGCGACCGCTCGCCCCGAGAATCCAGAGGACCGCGCCGACCACGACGAGCACACCGCCCACGGTGGTCAGGAGTGAGATACCGACCAGTAGGCCGATGATGAGCAGGATGGCGCCAAGGACGATCATTTCGGTTCCGATCTTCAGATTTCTCGATGTATGGGCGAGAGCCCGGCCGACCGCACTGTCGGCGGCCGGCAGATCCCTGTCGTGCCACCTTCGTGTGCCCCGCTCTCCGCCGACAACGCCACGGTCTTGGATCCTTCGTCCCGGATTTCTTACCGGGCCTGACCGGCAGCGGGCGTGAACGCCGACGTAGAGTGCCGTTCGCGCCCGCCCCGCAGGTCCAGGGACGGGACTGGTCGGCGTGCGCATCGAGGCTGATGGACAGGTCAGAGGAAGCGTCGGATCGGTACGACGGCCGTCTCCCTGGCGCGTTGGAGCAGTGCGCGTCGCTTCCACCGTCCGGGGCTGATGAGTTCGCTGTGATCAAGGTCTTCCGTGAAGTGGCGGTCCAGCGTCGCGATGAACGAGGGGGCCATTACGGCGAGCATGACCTCGTCGTCGTCGTGGTCGGGGGAGCGGCGGTTGAAGTTCGTCGAGCCGATGAGGCGTGATGGCAGGACAGGCACGGGCCCTCCGGTGGTCACTGAGCGTCAAGAACTCGGTGATCACCCAGGCTCGTGCCTGTCCTGCCTCCGGGTCGTCACACGGCCATTCGCCCCCCTACCGTCGGGCTCTCTTAACCCCTGAACATGGGCATTCCATCGCACGCAAATGGAATGCGGGACTGTCAGCCGGATCACGACGCCTTGCTCGCCAAGCGGCAGATCTGTGAGTTTGCTCTGATAGGCGTCGTGGACCTGGTTGGAGAGACTGTTCGTAGTCCAGACATCCGGCACCGGCAGCCTGTTCCTTCACCGCCACTCGACCGTGTCGAAGACGGCGGTCACGGTCTCGACGCTCACGCCCCTTGCGCCCCATCCGGCGCCTGCCGTTGTGCTTGTGTTCCAAAGCCCGCGACAACCCGGGCGCCCGACGACCGGAAGGGGTCGCCGCGTACCGATCAACCTTCGGCATGCTGCTGTGTCTGTGTGAAGCTTCCCCTTGATCGTGGACACCTGGAGACTGGGACCTGAGGTTCCAGAGGAAGTAGCACCAGGTGGGAAGCAAGTACACGAAGCGGTACACAGAGGAGTTCAAGCGGGACGCGATCGCGCTCGTCGACTCCTCGGGCAAGACGGTCACCGCCGTCGCCCGGGAGCTCGGCATCAGCTCCGAGTCCCTGCGCGGCTGGTATCGCCAGGCCAAGGCAGACCAGGGCGGGGGCCGCCCTGGCGAGTTCACCACGCAGGAGCGCGAGGAGCTCAGGCGGCTGCGCAGGCAGAACGCCGAGCAGGCAAAGACGATCGAGGTCCTGCGAAAAGCCGCGGTCTTCTTCGCGAAAGAGAGCGATCGGTGAACGATGCGTACGCGTTCATCGAGGCGGTGAAGACCACCCACGGCGTCGCTTTCCTCTGCAGGCTGCTGAAGGTGGCCCGCTCCTCTTTCTACGCCTGGCTCGCCACGCAGAAGACCCGCGCCGCCCGCCAGGCCGCCGACGCGGCCCTGACCCACGAGATCACCGTCATCCACCTCGTCTCCCGGGGAACCTACGGCGTCCCGCGCGTCCATGCCGAACTGCGGCGTCTGGGACGGCCTGTGAACCACAAGCGCGTCGCCCGCCTGATGCGTGAGCACGGCATCCAGGGCGCCCACCGTCGCCGGCGCCGGTCGCTGACGCGGCCGGACAAGAAGGCCAGGCCGGCCCCGGACCTGATCGGCCGCGACTTCCACGCCGACATCCCCGGCACGAAGCTGGTCGGAGACATCACTTTCCTCCCGACGGCCGAGGGCTGGCTCTACCTCGCCTGCTGGCTGGACCTGGCCACGCGCGAAGTCGTCGGCTACGCCATGGCCGACCATCACCGGGCCGACCTCGTCGTGGATGCCCTCAACATGGCCCACGGCCGAGCCGGTCTGAAACCCGGCTGCGTCATACACAGTGATCGCGGAAGCGAGTACACATCGACCCAATTCCGCGACCAAATCAGCGAGTTGGGGCTGCGGCAGAGCTGCGGACGCACCGGATCATGCTTCGACAACGCCGCCGCGGAGAGTTTCTGGGCACTACTCAAAGAGGAAATCGGCACCCGAATCTGGCCCGACCGGGCCACCGCCCGCGCCGAGGTCTTCAACTTCGTCGAGACCTTCTACAACCGCCGCCGCCTGCGCAAGCACAAGACCTTCGGCTACCTCACCCCAGCCGAGACCAGGCAGCGGCATCAACACACCCTCGCGGCATAACCATCGAGTGTCCGAGATCACGGGCAAACTTCAGTGTCCCACCATCGTCGAAGCGCTGGTCGCCCATGACCACCGGTTGACCGATCCGGGAGCCCCTGACGCCAGCGGTGCTGTCCTGACCTGGTAAAACGGGTTGATGGGGTGACATTGCGAGGAACTGGGGAAGAAGGTGTGGCAGCCGATAGGAGGTTGTCGTGGAGGGTGGAGATCTGGAACTGGGCGAGGTGTTGGCCGCTGCGGAAGCGGCCCCGCCCGGTGAGTCTGTCGATGTGGTGGCACACGACCTGCAGAAGCGGTTCGGTGCGGAGCGTGTGTCTTTCCTGTTCGTTGACCTCATCGGGCAGCGGCTGGTACGCCTCTCCGCGGCCGGCGGTGAGGTCGACGACCCCGGTGAGTCGCTCTCCCTGCGGGGCAGCGTGTACGACGACGTTCTGCAGAGCCAGCGTCAGCAGGTGGAGGCGGACGGCCAGGGCGGGCAGTGTGTCATCACGCCGGTCACCAACCGCGGCGACTGCATCGGCGTCCTGGAAGTTACCTTGCAGTGCGTGGATGACACCGTGCTGCGACAGGTCCGTGAGGCGGCGCACGCGCTGGCTTACATCATCGTCACGGATCGCCGTTTCACCGACCTGTACCACCTGGGCCGGCGTACCACCGAGACCAGCCTGGCCGCGGAGATCCAGCACCAGCTGCTTCCCTCGGCACCCTGCTGCGAGGCGGAGCAGTTCACACTCGCCGCCGGGCTGGTCCCGGCCGACGACATCGGCGGCGACACCTACGACTACACCCTCGACCGCGACACCCTGCACCTGTCCATCACCGACGCTATGGGCCACGACACGAACTCCGCCCTTCTGGCCACTCTGTTGGTCGGTGCCCTGCGCAGATCGCGCCGCAGTGGCTGTGACGCCCTCAAGCAGGCCCACCACGCCCACCAGGCCCTGCTGAGCCACAGTCGCGGCCTGGCCACCGGGCAGTTGCTGTGTGTCGACCTCGGCACCGGCCGGTGTGACCTGGTCAACGCCGGCCATCCCCGGCCGCTGTTGATGCGTGATGGCGCCGTCGAAGAGGTGCACCTCGCCGTCAACCTGCCCTTCGGTGTGTCGGCACCCACCTCCTACCGTCTCCAGGAACTGCAGTTGCGTCCCGGAGACCGCCTGGTCCTGCTCACCGACGGAATGCAGGAGCGCGGTGCCGCCGCCGTCGACCTGGCCTCACTCGTCCACGACACCCGCACTCTCCACCCGCGCGAAGCCGTCCGGAGCCTGACCGCCGCGGTGCTCGCCGCCTGTCACGGCAACCTCAGGGACGACGCCACGGTTTTGATAGTCGACTGGCACGGTGATCGCCGCGGATCGGCGGCAACAGACCGCCCCTAGCGGTGATCAGCCGCAACGATCGGGTCAGTGGGTCAGGCATGAACGCCGTCGCTGGTCGTACACAACGCGTGTGACCGTGGATATGAGGAGGACTCAGCTGGAGGGGGAGGTTGAGAAGACAGCCTCTGCGACCTCTTCGCCAGTCGCGACCGGCGAAGAGCCCCACGCGTCAGTGATCTTCGCGTCGCGCGGAAGGGCGTCTTGCTGCTGCACTTCGGGGCAGGCGTACTGGAAAACCCGCCTTAGGGAGTCCCGTCATGACGACCTCTCGCCAGCCGTGGCCCCTGCCCGAGGAAACGGCCTGACGTCGAGGTGGCCCGTCTTCGGCAGGAGAACGCCGAGTTGCGCCCGGCAATTGACTCCTGTGCGACGGTCGACCAGGCCATCGGCGTCCCTATCGCGACGTACGGCGTTCCGGCGGCTGCCGGGTTCTAGGTGCTGCGCGAGATCGCCCGCACACCGACAGCAAACTGCGCAGGGTCACGGAAGCCCTGATCGGCTGCGCGTTGGGGCGGCCGAAGCCGGAGGCGCTGGACGCGGCCGTGCAGCGGTGCTCGCGATAACAGGATGCGCCGGATTACGTGGGCGCGGAGATCAGAGGTTCAGTGCCTGCTCGACGGGGGATGGCAGCTGATGTCGTCGACGCCGGCGATGCGCAGCCACCCCTGAGTTGCGCCCACGCGCTTGTAGGCGGAGATGAGGATGTTGATCCCGCTGGAGTCCATGAAGGCCACCTGGCTGAGGTCCACCACGATCCGCACAGGCGCCGGCTAGCCATTCTCGGGCAGCAGCCTTCGCGGAAGGTGCCCTGGACATGGTGGTCGATCTCGCCCCGCACGGTGACGACTCGGACGCCGTCCATCACGCGGTGCTCGATAGACAGCCTCTGCGGCCGGTCTGCTTGCTCGATATTGGTCACCGTCTCGTCGGCTGCGCTTACGCTGTCCCGGGTCAGGGCGTGCGCAAATGATTCTGCCCACGGCCCCAGCCGGATGTACTCGGACGGCTGTGCCGTACAACATGCTTCTGTCATGTATGCCAGGAGGGCGGGTACCACCCGCGCGGTCATGGACAGCAAATGAGGCCGACGCCAGTGAGATCCGATACCGCCGGTGACGGCTGTCCGGAGGGGATGCTTACCTGATGCGCGCCGGCTACGCCCTGGACGGGAAAGCCGTCTGCATCGCCGACGCCCGTCATCACGCCGCCGCTTTCCTCGATCGGGCGCACGCCGACCATCAACTGCCCGTGCCCGCACCTGCCAGAGACGTCACCCAGCTGGTGGTAAGCGAGCTTGTCACCAACGTCCTCAATTACGCCCCCGGCCCCGTCCTGATGGAACTGCGCATCAACGCCCACGCCGTGGACATCGTCGTATGGGACAGCGACCCCACCGTCCTCACGGCCCGGGCCACCGATCCCGACCGGATTGGCCAGCACGGCCTGGAGATCGTCAAGGCCGTCACCGAATCGCTCCTCACCGAGCAGGAGCCGGTAGGCAGGGGCATCACGGCCCGCCTCGCCCTGCTCGAACCACCTCTTGTGCGAGGTGGCAAGAGCGGCATGCGTCGAACGCGGAGTTCTCCGGTGCGCGGTCGTGTGTGAAGACGCCCTTGTCGCCGCCGACCCGGATGGTACAGGGACGGGGCGCGAAGTCGGCGAGGTGCGGACGGGCGGTCACGCTAAGAGCGAGCGGTTGAAGGAAGACGGCGATCCGTTGCTGCTGCGGGCTCGCATGGTGGATGCCCGACACCGGGAGCTGCACCAACGACCCGTTTCGGCCGAGACTCTGCGGAGGGAACTGCACGTTGGCGCTCGTCGATCGAGGCAGTTGACGGCTTTCGTGCGGGGGAGTCGGAATGATGCTGGGAATGCGGAGGCGCCTCATGAGCGGGTGGACGGGCAGAGGATGTGGCGTCCTGAATGAGCTCTTGGGGATGGGCCGCATCTGCCTAGGGACGGTGAGCTGGCTAGGCGTCAGCGTTCGTTCTCCAGCGGGGCGAGCAGTCCGTAGGCGCCTGCGTGGGAGAACTTACTGATCACATTCACCAAACTCCCTGGCGTCGGCGACGGGCGAATCGCGACGACCGCGAGCATCGCCATCGCCTCGTGCTGAATCGGGGCTGACGGCTTTGCCGATGCCGCCCCGGCCTCACCGCGCGGCGGGCACGGATGGGGCACCTTGTCGCTCGACTGGTCCAGGTGCCTCCGCCGGCCCCGCATGTCCGAACGTGATCGGTACGGTGGTGTCGGGACGACTAGAGGGGCGGCGCTGCCGTGGGTGAGGAAGCGGAGATCAGGACGGCGAATGAGGCCGCCGGCCATGAACTCATTCTGGCCTTCGGGCGACTGCAGGGGGCGGCGAACCGGCTGGAGTACATCCTCGGCCGGGCGCTGGAGGCGGAGTGCGGCATCGGCCATCTGGTCTTCGAGGTGCTGCTGATCCTCGGTCGCGCGGGCGAGCCGGGGCTTTCCATGCGTGCCATCGCCCAGGAGCAGGTGCTGACCACGGGCGGCGTCACCCGGCTGGTGGACCGCATGGAGACGGCGGGGTTCGTGACGCGCGCGGACTCCCCCGACGACCGGCGCGGAAAGCTGGTGCGGCTCACGCCGCTGGGTGAGGAGACGGTCGCACGCGCGTCCCACGTCCACCTGGAGAACATCAAGCGGTACCTCGTGGATCCCTTGCCTCCGACGGACCGGAAGTGGTTCGCGGAGGACCTCCGGATTCTCAGCCACACGGCTCGGGACTTGCTGCCTCGCCTGCCCTGACCTGCGGACCAGCGGCCACGCTGGTGTAATGACGTGGTCAGCCACACCTGTGTGCCCCACCTCACACGAACCTTGAAATATCTGATGCGTCAGTTACTGTCCTGTCAGGTGAATCGCTCGCAACCCGCGGGCGCACATCCCTGCCGAGGTCCTCGATGAAGCTCGTCTACGTCTTCGACGCCTACTGCGGTTGGTCGCACGGATTCTCCGGAACGCTGAGCGAGGTCGCCGCCCGGCACCCCGAACTGCCGGTCGAGGTCGTCTCCGGCGGCCTGTTCACCGGATCGCGGCAGGTACCCCTCCGCCAGTTCGGCTACGTCCAGGGCGCGAACGCCAAGATCGCCGAGCTGACCGGCTCCGAATTCGGCGAGGCCTACGAGGAGTTGATCGCCGACGGCTCCTTCGTGATGGACTCCGAGGCCGCCGCCCGCAGTGTCGCCGCCCTGCGCCAGGCCGCCCCCGACCGCGCGGCGGAGCTTGCCGCTGCCCTCCAGGCCGCCTTCTACGTCGACGGACGCAGCCTGTCCGAAGCGGCCACCTACCGGACGGTCGCCCAGGCCGCCGGGCTCGACGCGGATGCCGTCGTCGCCGCCTTCGAAGCACCCGACGCACAGACCGCGGCCCACGCCGACTTCCGCCGCGCGGTCCAGCTCGGCGTTGCCGGGTTCCCCACTCTGCTGGCCGTCGACGGCGACTCCGTCACCCCGCTGGCCTACGGCCAAGCCACCGCCGACGAGGTCGACGCACGCTTCTCC
>NZ_JAENRY010000409.1 GCF_016612545.1 Streptomyces sp. MBT65
CCACCCACCCGCTCACCGTTCGTTGAAAGGGCTGAGGTGAGGGGCGCCGCGCTCGGTGCCTGTTCGAGGAGCACCGTCGGCTGTGGTTCCGGTCTCGGTGCCGGTACTTCCTGAACTTCCGGTGCCTGTGCCGCCGTTCGGCTCCTCGTCCGTACCGCCCGCCATCTCGCCAGCGTGCCCATCGTGAACACGGTGAGGACCAGCAGGATCATCAACTGGCCGATGAACAGGCCCCAGAAGAGGCCGTAGCCGGAGAACTGGGCGGATGGGGACTGGGGCCAGGCGCCGGCGATGTCGTGGGGCTGGGCGATCAGGTGGCGCATGGCCATCGGAGTGCGGGCGAAGGTCACGCCGGTCGGCCAGCTGCCCTGGGAGAACAGGGCGGCCAGGCCGGTCGCCGACCACACCAGCAGGGTCATGCCGATGAGGAACGCGAGCAGGCCCACCAACAGGCCGTCGGGGATGCCCCCTTGGCGCTCGCGTCCACCGTCGTCCGGTCTCATGTCATGCCACCGCCGTTCACGCCACCGTGGACTCGGAGGAGCCGTCGAGATCGCTCAACTGCTGTTCCATGAAGGCCGCCGCGCGTTCCTCGGCCTCCAACTCGGCGGCGCGCAGGGCGTCGTCGGTCACTTCGCGGTCGTGGTCGCGGGAGGACTGGGTCATCGCGCGGTCGGTGAAGACGAGGGGGCGTTCCGTCTCGGTGATCAGGTGTTTGACCACCTGGACATTGCCGTTGACGTCCCAGACCGCGATGCCGGGGGTGAGGGTGGGGATGATCTCCACCGCCCAGCGGGGTAGCCCCAACACCCGCCCGGTTGCCCGGGCTTCGTCCGCCTTCTGGGCGTAGATGGTTCGGGTCGAGGCCATTTTGAGGATCGCGGCCGCTTCCTTCGCGGCCGCGCCGTCGACCACGTCCGACAGGTGGTGGACCACCGCCACGAACGACAGGCCCAGTCGGCGGCCGAACTTCAGCAGGCGCTGGAAGAGTTGGGCCACGAACGGGCTGTTGATGATGTGCCAGGCCTCCTCGACCAGGAAGATGCGCTTCTTCCGGTCGGGGCGGATCCAGGTGTGTTCCAGCCAGACGCCGACGATCGCCATCAGGATGGGCATGGCGATGGAGTTGCGGTCGATGTGGGACAGGTCGAAGACGATGAGCGGGGCGTCGAGGTCGATGCCCACCGTCGTCGGGCCGTCGAACATGCCGCGGAGGTCGCCGTCGACCAGGCGGTCGATGACGAGTGCCACGTCGAGTCCCCAGGCCCGTACGTCGTCTATGGCGACGTTCATCGCCTCGGCCGACTCCGGTTCGGGGTGGCGCAGTTGCTCGACGATGTCCATGAGGACCGGCTGGCGTTCGACGATCGTCTCGTTGACGTAGGCGTGTGCGACCTTCAACGCGAAGCCGGAGCGTTCGTCGAGGCCGTGGCCCATCGCCACCTCGATGATCGTGCGGAGCAGGGCGAGTTGGCCGGTCGTGGTGATCGCCGGGTCGAGGGGGTTGAGGCGGATTCCCATGTCCAGGGCGGCGGTTGGGTCCAGGCGGATGGGGGTTATCCCCAACTCCTCCGCGATCAGGTTCCATTCGCCGACGCCGTCCTCGCCCTGGGCGTCCAGGACGACCACCTGGCGGTCGCGGAAGCGCAGTTGGCGTAGGACGTACGTCTTCTCCAGGGCCGACTTGCCGTTGCCGGACTCGCCCAGCACCAGCCAGTGGGGGGCGGGGAGTTGCTGGCCGTAGAGCTGGAAGGGGTCGTAGATGTAGCCCTTGCCGGAGTAGACCTCGCGGCCGATGATGACGCCGGAGTCGCCCAACCCGGGGGCGGCCGTGGGGAGATAGACCGCCTGGGCCTGGCCGGTCGAGGTGCGGACCGGGAGGCGGGTGGACTCGATCTTTCCGAAGAGGAAGGACGTGAAGGCGTCGGTGAGGACGGACAGCGGATCCCGCATCTGAGTCCCTACCTCCGGATGCCGGTGGCGAACGGCAGTGTGTTCACAAACGCGCGGTGGTGCTCGCGGTCGCACCACTCCAGCTTCAGATACGACTTGCCGGCGGACGCCCTTATCGTGCGCTTGTCGCGCGCGAGGGCCTCGGGGTTGCGGGAGGAGACGGTGATGTAGCCGACCAGGTTCACACCGGCCGCGCCGCTCGCCAGGTCCTCGCCGCGCTGGTCCATGCGGCCGTGGGCGGCGACGTCGCGGGGGTCGACGGTGCGGTTCATCTTGGCGGCGCGGGAGGCGTCGGCCTCGTCGTTCGTCTTCTCGGTCAGCATGCGCTCGATGGCGACCTCGGTGGGTTCGAGGTCCATCGTGACGGCGACCGTGCGGATCACGTCCGGGGTGTGGACGAGGAGCGGCGCGAGGAAGTTGACGCCCACGGGAGTCATCGGCCACTCCTTCACCCAGGCCGTGGCGTGGCACCACGGCTCGCGGGTCGACGACTCGCGGGTCTTCGCCTGGAGGAACGTCGGTTCCATGGCGTCGAGTTCGGCCGGCCAGGCGTTGCGCTTCGTCATTGCCTGGAGGTGGTCGATGGGGTGGTCCGGGTCGTACATGGAGTGGATGAGTGAGGCGAGCCGGCCCTGGCCGAGCGGCTGCCGTACGCGGATGTCCGCCTCCTGCAACCGCGAGCAGATGTCGGTGAGTTCACGCGCCATGACGACCGCGAGGCCGGCGTCCCGGTCGAGCTTGCGGCCCGCGTGCGGGCGCGAGGCGCGGGCCATCGCGTGGGCCTCCGCGGAGAGTTCGCGGGTGAAGTGCATACAGGCGACGAGGTAGGCGCGGTGCTGCTCGCTGCTGGTGGACACCATCGACTGGAGCTGGTCGTACGACTGTTGCAGCCAGGTCAGTGACTTCTCGTCGCCGCGCTGGGCGACGTCCTTGGCGTGCGCGTCCGGGTCGGCGGGCAGCGTGCGGGCGAGCATCTGGATGCGGGTGACGAAGCCGTCGCCGTTCGCCACGTGCTTCAGGAGCGTGCCGAAGCGGTCGACGAGGGCCTCCTGGTCCTCGCTGTCGCGCAGGCCGACGCCCGGGCCCTCGATCTCGATCGCGGCGGTGACCGTACGGCGGTCGGCGTGCAGGAGGACGGCGATCTCGTCGGGGCCGAAGGGGGCGGCCAGCCAGTTGATGCGGCCGATCCCCGGAGGCGGGCCGATCTCCACCTCGCGGCCGTCGAGGTGGACGCCGGCCTCCATGACGGAGGAGCGGTACGTCGTGCCGTTGCGCAGGGTGCGCTTGTAACTGCGGTTGATCTCGAACCACTTGTAGAACGTGCGGCGCTTGTACGGCACGTAGACCGCCATCAGCGCGAGCATCGGGAAGCCCGTCAGCAGCACGATGCGCAGGGAGAGGACGGGGACGAGGAGTCCGCTCATCATGCCGAGGAAGGCGCCCAGGATGATGAGCGCGATCTCGCCGGTCTCGCGATTCTTGCCGACGATCGCGTTCGGCCGGGCTCGGCCGATGAGATATGTCCGGCGGGGCGTGATCGGATGGGACAGGTGGGACTCTGTCGTCAACGCCCTTCACCTCCCGTGCGGTTGTTGCGGGCGTTGCTGGCGTGCGGGGTGTTCGCCGGGCTCTGGCGGGGCGGGGGCGCGGCGTTGGGGACTGCTCCGCCACCGCCCGAGGCGGGGCGGCTGCTGTGCGCGGCGACGCCGCCGGAGATCGGGTTGGCGGGACGGGCGCCGCCGGAGGACTGGCCGCCGCCTCCGCCGTCGTTCGTGCGGGCGCTGTGGGTCTTGATGCCCTGGGCGACCATGGTGGCCGGGGAGCTGATGACGGCGGCGGCCTTGCCTTCGGCGCCCTGCATGATGCGGTTGTTGCGGCCGCCGGCGATCTCGTCGCCGAAGCCGGGGACGAAGCGGTAGATCATCGCGCTGGCGAAGATGGCGAGCAGGATGATCGCGAGGCCGGAGACGACGGCGGAGAAGGAGTCCGGGCCGTCGGCGGAGGAGAGCGCGCCGGCGAGACCGAGCACGATCACGATGACCGGTTTCACCAGGATCACCGCGATCATGATGCCGGCCCAGCGGCGGACGTGGCCCCAGAGGTTCTTGTCGACGAGGCCCGCGTAGACGACGGTGCCGAGGAGGGCGCCGACGTAGAGGAGGGCGGCGCGGATGACGAGCTCCAGCCAGAGGACGCCTGCGGCGAGGATGCTGACCAGGGAGACGACGATCAGCATGATCGGGCCGCCGCCGATGTTGTTGCCCTTGGCGAGCGCGCTGGAGAAGTTGCCGAAGAAGGTGTCGGTCTGGTTGCCGGTGGTCTTGGCGAGGACTTCTGTGATGCCGTCGGTGGCGGAGACGACGGTGTAGAGGATCAGGGGGGTGAACGCGGAGGCGATGACCGTGAGCCAGAGGAAGCCGATGGCTTCGGAGATCGCGGTGGTGAGGGGGACGCCTCGGACCGCGCGCTTCGCTACCGCGAGGAGCCACAGGAGGAGGGTGAGGATGGTGGACGCGGCGAAGACGACGGCGTACTGCTGAAGGAAGCGGGGGTTCGTGAAGTCGACGTTCGCTGTTTCCTTGACCGCTTCGCTGAGCTTGTCGATGGTCCAGGAGGCGGCTTCGGCGCAGCCCTTGGCGAGGGAGGAGAGCGGGTCCGTGGTGTCGGTGACACTGGGGGTGCTGGTGGAACCGCTGCCGGCGTTGCCGCGTTCGCAGTACTTCTTGGCGTCGCCGACGATGGCGCCGCAGTCGACGCTCGGGGACGGCGACGCGGACGGTGAGGTGGAGGGGCTGGGGGTCGCGGCGACGGCATGCGTGGCCAGCAGCACCAGCGACGTCTGTACGGTCGTCACGATTCCGGCGAGCCGGAGCACGCGTTGCGGGTTACCGGGCATACGTGAACCCTCCGTACTCGTCGATGGCCTTGCTGATCTCGTCCGAGGTGGCGGCCGTGTCGTCGCCGGGTACCGGGGCGGGGCCGTCCTTCTGGGAGTCCGTGGCGATCTTCCAGTCGCCGTCGGACCACTGGAGGTCGAAGGTCCAGGTCTTCCACGAGGTGGTGACGGGGTCGGTCGAGGTCTGCCCGGCCATGCCCAGGAGTCCCACGTACCAGACGGCGACCTTCGCGCTGGTGTCGCTGTACTGCTGGGCGGTCGTGCCCACCGGGATGACCCGGGAGACGAACGTGCTGCCGGTCGGTGCGTTGCCGTTGGCGTCGAGGCCCAGTTTGCTGAGGAAGCCGGCCGAGTAGGCCTGGTCCATCGGGGCCGTCAACTTGCTTGCGGCACCGGCGGTGTAGAGGGAGTTCACCAGCGTGTGGCGGATCTCCTTCTGGAACATGCCGGTCCCACCCAGTGCCACGGCGTAGTTCGCCGCCGCCGACTGCGCTCCTTGCTGGGTGTGCGCGAACCCGGACGGAATCCCCCCGGTCTTCGTCTCCACCGGCTTCGTCCCGCTCGCCGCCGTGGACGACGCGTCCGGTTGTGAACCGTTGTTGGTGGTTCCGGAGTTCGACGAGGATGTGCTGTCGCCGCGGTTCGCGAAGGCGATGGCTGCGATGAGGAGGACTACGACTCCTACGACCGTCACCAGGCTTTTGGAGGACGAGCGGCCGCCTCTGCGGGCGCCGCCGTAGATGTCGCCGGGGGTTTGCGGGTAGCGGGTTCGGGTCTGGCCGGTGCCGCCGTAACCGCCGGAGGTCTCGTGTTCGTCTCCGGGACTCATGCCGGGTACGCCCCTTCGCCGTCGTCCAGAAACGCCTGGATGTACGACGGTAGCCGTGCTGGTTCCCGCGCGGGCGCGGAGTGGTGACTCGACATCAGGGAAACGCAACCTCAGCCGGTGGGCACGACGGGCGGGTGGGGTGGGAAGAGGGGGACCTGCCGGGC